>JAFMNE010000091.1 GCA_017859395.1 Ilumatobacteraceae bacterium
CGGCATCGGCATCGCCGAGCACCGCAGCTGCAACGGCGCGGCAGTAGTCCGCGTCAATACCGTTCATCGAGCCATCAGCCTCGGTGTACGAGAACGCAACGGCGGCGCCGGACACGCCACAGTTGAGAACGCCACGGGCCTGAACCGCAGCGAGGATGCCACCGTCCTGGGTGACCTCAACCTCTTCGGCGGGCTCCTCGGCCGGCTCTTCAGCGGGCTCTTCGGCCGGCTCCTCAGCGGGCTCTTCGGCGGGGGCCTCGGCCGGCTCCTCAGCGGGAGCGTCAGCGGTGTCGTCGTCGCCACCGCAGGCACCCGCGACGAGCGCGAGCGCGGCCAGGGCGCCAGCAGCGCGCTGCCAGCGATTGGTCCTGATTCGGGTCATGTGTTCCTCCTGGGATCTGACGGCGGCATCGTCGCCGCCATCGGTTGTTCACGCTGCCCGACAGCCGACCCTGCGTTATCCACAGACCCGGCGATGACGCCGGAAAGCGATGCGGGGAGGTTACCCCACGGTAGACGGCAAGGAAACAGGTCTCGTGCGTCGGCTCTGTGAACAACTCGTCAGAGCGGCCGCACGACGACGCCGCTAGCGTCGCAGCGTATGGCGCCCAGAGCCGATATCGAGGGGCTCCGCGCCGTCGCAGTAGCCCTCGTTGTGGCGTACCACGCCGGTTGGTGGGGAGCAGGCGGCGGTTTCATCGGGGTTGACGTCTTCTTCGTCGTTTCGGGCTTCTTGATCACCTCATTGTTACTGCGTGAGCGCATCGACACCGGCCGCGTGGATCTCATCGGGTTTTGGGCGCGACGGGCCCGACGACTCCTCCCGATTGCCACCACCGTGATCGCCACCGTTGTGGTCGCTGGTTGGGTGATCCTGCCGATGACCGATCGGCCGCGACTCGGCCGGGATGCACTCGCATCGTCGCTGTTCAGCGCGAACTGGGTGTTCGCCGAGCGGGGCACCGACTACCTCGCAGCCGATACCGACCCGTCGGCTCTGCAGCACTTCTGGTCACTTGGTGTCGAAGAACAGTTCTATGCCGTGTGGCCATTGTTGTTCGTTGTCGTCACGATCGGCGCCGCGACGACAACTGCGGTTCGGCGACGCGTGTTGGCCGTTGTCGGGGTGATCGCGGGTGCATCATTTGCGATATCGGTGGCCACGTCGGGTTCAACGCGCACATGGGCGTATTTCGGGACGCACACACGCGCGTGGGAACTCGCTGCTGGAGCCGCCCTTGCCACTGTATGGCCCGCGCTGCAACGGGCACGTGCGACATGGCGAGTGGCAACAGGTTGGGCTGGCCTCGTCGCGCTCGGTATCGGAGTACCTCTCGCCGGCGCCACAACAGCATTTCCCGGCTGGATTGCGGCCATCCCCGTATTGGGAACGGTGGCGGTGCTCGCCGCCGATGATGATCCCAAAGGACCGGTGCGGGTTCTCGGGCGGCGACCACTGCAGTGGCTGGGCGCGCACTCCTACGGCCTGTACCTGTGGCACTGGCCGGCGTTGATCCTCGGCGGCCACGTCTTGAACGACAGTGTTGTAGCCGACGTCGCACTGATCGCACTTGCTGTTGGCCTGAGCGCGATCAGCCTCCGCTGGATGGAAAACCCCGTGCGCTACGCCTCGACCCTGGTGAGCAGCAGCCGCCGATCACTGGCGTTGGGGGCAGCCACCGTGACCGTGGCTGTCGCTGTGAGCGCTGTGGCGGTCATCGCGCCGGTCGGGGTCTCCACCGGTGTCGTCGCTGCCAGCCCGGATGCACCAACCGCGAGACCGGTGACCAGCACCACGACAACCACTGCACCTGTGGCAACCACCACGGCGGTACCCGCCGTCAGTGATGCATCCACGACCACAACAGACCCGACCACCACCACACCGCCAACGACGACCACCGTGGCGGTCGGCAACCGTGACGACATCGCCGGCACAGCCATCCGCGCCGCCGCATCCCAAGAGATCGTCCCCGACAATCTTCGGCCCTCGCTGGCCAACGCCCCCGCGGACACCCCTGAGGTCTACCGCAATGGATGTCACGGCTATCTAAGTACGCGGGTCGATGCAGCGTGTGTCTTCGGCGACCCAGCGGCGACCGTCGCCATTGGTCTCTGGGGAGATTCCCATGCTGCCCAATGGTTTGGGCCGGTGATCGACTCGGCAACTCGCAACGGCTGGCAACTCGTCTCCCATACATCAGGGGGCTGCCCGGTCATCGATCGACTCACCTGGAACCGAGGCGCCGACAGTGATTTCACACACTGCACGAGTTGGCGGGCGGCCGCGGTGGACGCCTTCGTCGACGCCGGGGTGACCGCCGTTGCCATCTCGCAGCACTGGGGCCTCCTCGATGCCGATGACCGCCGACCGATCGCTGCCGAGCAGTGGGAGGAACTACTCCCCGTTCTCATCGATGACCTTCGGACGCGGGGTATCGAGCCGATTCTGTTCATGGACTCCCCTGACCCGCCCGAATCGGTACCGGGATGCCTCTCACGCAACCCCACCACAGCGCTCGCCTGCGCTGCCACCAGCGCAGGCACGACCGAACGCGCCGTTCGCACCACACAACTCGACATTGCCGACCAATACGACATCGCCGTGGTCGACCCACACCGCTGGTTATGCACCGACGTCGACACTGACTCGGTGCGCTGCCCCGCCATCGTTGGCGACATGCTCGTGTATCGCGATGGGCACCATCTCAGCGCGACCGCCGCCCGATGGCTCGGCGACCTTGTCGACGATGTTCTGGCACGGTCGATGTCACGCCTCAATTGACAGCGGGATTCTCACTCGGCGATGAAGTCGCCAACCACCGCTGATGTCCGTGCGAGCGACGACGCCAAACGATCACGCAACCACGGTGCTGTGGTTTCATCGGCAAGGCCCGCAGCAACATCGCGAATCACCCGGCCGTTTGTCTTGTCCACCCATGTCGGGTGGAATGTCGGACGCGACACCATCACACCGTCGGGCTCCACGGTGAACGACACCGCCAGCACCCCCGCGTCCTGAGAAGCAGCCGGCCACTCGTCAGTGGTGGGGTGAAAGCTCAACACGTTGCTGAGCCCAAACGCGACCCAGGTGCCAT
>JAFMNE010000014.1 GCA_017859395.1 Ilumatobacteraceae bacterium
TCTCGCTGACCCAGTGGTAGTCCACATAGGTCCACAGCACACCGTCGGCGTCGATGACGCGGTCGCCGTTGCGTGGCTGTTCGGGCGGGCAGTCCTGGTAGGGCTCGCAGTTCTCGTCCACCTGCTCGTCACCCGGCTCGCAGGGATCACACAAGTCGGCGTGGCCAGGAAGATCCTCTGTCGTCGAGTACACCGAGTAGGTCGGTGACGTCTCCAACTGCCACAGCTCACCGTTCCACGTCCAGCGACCGTCGTATGGGTCGATCCACACGGTGCCGATAGCCGGTTGTTCGGGCGGGCACGGGTCGCAGTCCTCGTCATTCGGGGTCCAGCGCTCGACGTACTCGTCGTCGGCCTCTGCGATATCTGGGGTGCCTTTCTCGGTGATTTCCACCGTCTTCATTGGGCCCTTATCGTCGGTGGAATCACCGGCGATGTCGGACTCGTCATTGATGGGGCGACCCAGTGCGTCGCGAGCGTATTCACTTCCCGGTGGGCACGGATCGCATAGATCTGTGTAGCCCGGAATCTCATACAGCGTCGACGTCGGCCACACGCCTGAATCGATAATCGATTGTTTCTCGGCGTCGGTCAGGTCCTGGAAGTCGGAGATGTTGAGCCATCCCGTCGCATCCCACTGAAGCCATAGGTCACCGTTGATGTCGATCCAGTGCGGACGACTGCCGTAGTAGACCGACACCGAGTTGTTGCCGCCAACGGTAGGGCACGGATTGCAGAACTCTTGCCAACCTGGGATGTTGCGCAGCTCGGCAACAGCGTCGCCACTATCACGGCTGACCCACTGGCCAGCGGTGTAATCCCACATCTCTCCGGTGACGGGGTCTGCCCACACATCGCCGTCGAGGGGCTCCAACAAGGTGCTGCGCTCGGGCACTCCATCGTCGTCGATGTCGATGCCGTACGCGGGAGGGCAGGGCGAGCAGGCCACATCACCCATGGTGACCAGATCAATATTGGTGGTGGTGAAGCCGTACTCGGGCGCGTGCCATGCATCACCGGTGTACACCCAGCGCATACCCATACGGTTCACATAGGTGTCGCCCTCAACCGGATCGATCGGGGGGCACTCAAGGCAGTCCTCGCCACCGGGCATGTAGACGATGGACAGCACGTAGTTCTCGGGGTCGTCGACGTCCCTCCAGCCGGGGCCGACGTACTCCCATTCGTTACCCTCGGCATCGGTCCAGCGGTAGCCGTCGTACACCTCATCAGGTGGGCATTCGACAGGCAGACAGTCATCGGGAACCCCCGGGAGTTTGCCGCTTGAGTACACCGACTCACCGGTTGCTTCGTTGTACCAACCATTCGGGGTCCAGACCCAGACGCGATTCCACGGATCGGTCCACGAGTCACCATCTGTTGGGTCTTCGGGCGGGCAGGGCAGGCAATCATCGCGGTAAGCGGGCACGTCGTAGAGATTGCGGTACGTGTCGCCGTCGTCATTTGTCCATGCGCCGTCGGCGTATGTCCAGGTTTCGCCTGATGTTGAAGTCCATGCGCTGCCGTTCGAGGGCTTGGTGAGTGGCGGGCACGGGTCGCAGCCATCGATAAATCCGGGAATGGATGCGGCATTCACCACGGTGGTGCCTGCGCCGTCATGCCACTCAGCGCCGGTGTAGGTCCATGTGGTGCCAAAGCGGTCGGTGGTGGTGGCACCTGGTGCGGGCGGGCCGACAGTGTCGCAGTCGTATGTGGTGATGCGCGGCTCGTCGCATGGCTCTTCTTCACATTCGTCGCCGGGGTCGTCGCCCGGCTCGTCGCCTGGCTCGTCGCCGGGGTCATCGCCTGGCTCGTCGCCGGGGTCGTCGCCTGGAACCTCGCCGGGCACTTCCTCGGTTGTGATTTCAGGAACCTCTTCGGGCGGCGGGGTACGCAATTCGGGATCAGCGATCAGCGGGTTGCCACAGGCGCAGCGCACCACCGGCAGACCGTCGTTATTCAACAGCACTGCCGTGCCCTTCTCGAGCACAGCGGTGTAGCCGTATGCGGCACCGTTCTTGAACCCAAACATCGTCAACTCGACGTTCTGGGTGAGGAAGGCCGGGGTGAGCGACGCGAGGAAATCAGGAATCTCGGAGGTGGCGATGCGTTGCACCCGTGCCCATTCACGCGCACGGTCGGGGTTCGCCTCGAAGAAGGCGATCATCCCCGCGATATCGCACACATTCGACCCGGGGCCGCCGTACGTGCCACGCGGGGCGGCGTACAGACCCTCGGAATCGGCAGCGACCTCACCCTCAGTGAGGTCATAGGGGTAGTCCTCGGACAACTGCCCGGTTGCGAACGATCGCGTGAAGGAATCGGGGCCGACTGCGCCGACCCGTGAGATGAACACGGTCGACGCCTCGGCTTGGGGCGGCGACGAATCACCCCCCAGCGTCAATAGGCCGATCGCACCGCCCAGCAGCGCACCGACCAAGACCAAAACGGTCACAACGATCTTCCGGTTCATCCCCTTACCTCCGAGTTAGGAGCCTGCAGTGGACTGTAGTCACTACAGGAATGTGTCTCTGTCACCGTACAGAGCACGGCGCGGGCCATGCCTCGCAATTTTCTCGACAGAAGATGTGGTCGTTCAGGTACCGCAGAATGTGCGATACCCGGGTGCATCAGGCCCAGGTGTGGCGAGCGCCTCGGCGCCGGCAGCCTCAGCGAACGGCGAGGTCAACGCATCCAGCACCTGCATGAACGGGGCGATATCCCCGTCCGTTGCCGCCGCCAGCACCCTCTCCACCTCGTGATTCCGCGGGATAGACACCGGCGTCCGTCCACGCATCGTGGCCGCATCGACCCGGGCGAGCAATCGCCAGCGGTGAACCCATTGCTCTGCGTCATCGGCACCGGCGGTGGCATATTCCCATGCCCTCGTATCGCCGTCGGCCACGTCGACGAGTGCGCGCACGGCCATGGTGAGGTCCAGTTGATGGGCCTGGGCCATAGCCACGAGGTCCGCGACCAGCGTGCGCGCATCGGCGCTGTCGTCAAGTCCGACACGATGCAGCATGTGGGCATGCCAGCGCTCGGAGAACACATCGCTGAACGTGCCGAGCACCTCGCTGGCGGGCTCCACCATCGCTTCGGGGTCCACACCGGCATCGGCTGCCATCAGTGCCAGCAGCGTCTCGGCGAAACGAGCGAGATTCCACTGGGTGATACCCGGTTGGTTCCCAAAGGCATATCGACCGCCATGGTCGATAGATGAGAACACGGTGGCCTGGTCGTAGCGGTCCATGAACGCGCACGGGCCGTAATCGATGGTCTCGCCTGAGACCGTCACGTTGTCGGTGTTGAGGACGCCGTGGATGAAACCCCACGTCATCCAGCGAGCCACGAGATCGGCCTGCACAGCGAGAACCTGTTCGAAGAGCGCCAGCGTTGGTGTCGACGATGACGCAACCGATGGATAGTGGCGCGCGATCGTGTGGGTGGCGAGCGCACGCAGCAGATCGAGATCGCCGGTGGCCGCAGCGAATTGGAATGTGCCGACCCGGATATGGCTCGACGCCACCCGCACCAGCACCGCGCCAGGTAGCGACGTTTCGCGCCGAACGTCCTCGCCGGTGGCGATCACGGCAAGAGCCCGAGTTGTGGGCACACCAAGAGCGTGCATTGCCTCGCCCATCAGATATTCGCGCAGCATCGGCCCCAGCACGGCTCGGCCGTCGCCGCCGCGAGCGAATGGCGTGCGGCCCGACCCCTTGAGGTGTACGTCGAGGCGTTGGCCGTCGGGGGTGATCATCTCGCCGAGCAGCAACGCCCGTCCATCACCGAGCCGCGGCGAGTACGACCCGAATTGGTGTCCGGCATATGCCAGAGCCACCGGTTCGGCACCCGCCGGGGCAGGGTCGGCGAGAAGCGCCTGAATGCCATCGGGAGAGCTCAACACCTCGGGGTCAAGACCAAGTTCCGTGGCCAGCGCAGTGTTGACGACCACCGGCGTGGGGTCGGCGACCGATTCGGCATTCCACCACTGGTAGAGCCCGGGCAGATCGCGTACGAAGGAGTTGTCGAAACGGAACATCTCGAGCGCGGTCCGCGTCATAGATGTGACCCTAGGGCGTGCTGCGGGGTGCGCTCCACCGGGAGAAGAAGGGAATCGTCACGTGGGCGATCGGGCCGATACCGACGGCATACGCAAGAGTTCCCACGCCGATCGTGCCACCGAGCACCACGCCGATGGCCACAACGATGAGTTCGATCACGGTGCGGACCACGCGCACCGAATAGCCCCGTCGGGCAATGCCGGTCATCAGGCCGTCGCGCGGGCCCGGACCCATACGCGCACCGATATAGAGCCCAGTGGCCACACCGTTCAACGCGACCCCGCCGGCCATTAACACCACCCGAGCGGCGAGAGGATCGACCTCGCCGATGACCGCAAGCGTTGCGTCCACCGATGCGCCCACCAGAACAGCATTCGCGAGGGTGCCCACACCAGGGCGCTCACCGATGGGAATCCACAGCAGCAGCACGACGAAACTCGTCACGATGATCACCCGTCCGATCGGCTGATCGATACGGTCGGCAACTCCTTCGTGAAACACATCCCACGGGGCAAGGCCGAGGCCGCCACGGAGTACCAGCGCCAACGACACGCCGTACAGCGCGAGGCCGACCACCAACATTGCCGACCGTCGCCATACCACGATGCGAAGTGTGTCAGGCGGGGATGAGCGCGTCGGCGACCTCGGCGATCACCGAATCCTTCTCGGCAAGGGGTGGCAGCAGCACGATCTGGTCGAGCCCGGCCGCGTACAACTCGCCGACTCGTTGGCGTAGATCATCCGCCGTGCCCACGAGACAGGTCCGGTCGATCAATTCAGGGGTCACAAAACGCTCCTCGTCGTCCTCCACCCAGCAGTTATGGCCGCGATGAGTCCACAGATGCCGGCGCTCGGCCGGCTGGGCATCGAGCTGTGTGCGATAGTCATCCCAGATGTCGGCCAGGTGCGCCGGCGGTCGCTTGTTGAACTGGGTCACCTGCTCGTACGTGTAATGCAAACTGGTGATCGCGAACGCTCCCGTCTGGCGACGCACCCGCTCGCTGTCGAGTGTCTCGCCGGGTGCGAGCACCAGCACGGTGGTCAACGTCGCCATCGGAAAGTTCTCTCGGGTGAGATCCCGGCCGGCCTCGGCAGCGGCGCGGGTGAGACGGTCACGGGCGTGAACTACGGCATCAACCGTGGGCGGAATCGACGTGATTAGGCCGTCGCCGTGACGGGCGGCCAACCCCATCGCCTTTGGTCCGAAGGCCGACACGTACATCGGGATGCGATGGGTGAGGTTCACGAAGCCGGCATCGGGCATGAGATGCCGCGTGGGCGCCGTGCGTCCGCGGAAGGTGTAGTCGACCTCAGCGCCGTCGAGGAACGCGCGCAGGTCGGCGAGGTACTGGTCGAACTCGGCGATGGGCATCGGTGGGTGGCCCATGATGCGCATGGCCGTGTTGCCGGTGCCGATACCGCAGAACACTCGTCCCGGCGCGAGTTGGTTGATGGTGGCGTGCCCGGCTGCGGTGACCGGAGCGGGCCGGGTTGGGGCCACCGCGACGCCGGTACCGATCTGCATGGTCGACGTGCGTACGGCCGCGAGCGCCATGGTGGCGTACACATCGGACCAGATCATCTGCGAGTCCGCTGCCCACAGGTGGGTGTAGCCGCGCCGTTCAGCCTCGACGACATAGTCGATGTCATCAGGACGTGAGGCGAGGCAGATACCGAACTGCATTCCCTGTGGGCTCATCGGCCTAGTTTCCTGTGCCGACGTTGCCCGTCACGACCCGGGGACGTGCCGTGGCATGGAGTGCGTCAGCGCGGTGGGGACGTTCGCCGTGATCGAATCGCGCCCTGGAACCATTCCATGCAGCGGTTGTACGCGCGGGTGAAGGCAGGGAAACGTTCACCGATTGCGGCACCGAGTGACACCTGCGGCATCTCCGAGCCATACGTCAATTCTGCGAGCCACGTGCGGGGGCCATATTCGCCTCCATTACGGACGGCTGCCGCTTCGCGGTCATCTTCTTCGACGCGCCAGCGCTCAAGGGTGGCCTCGTCATGAGGTTCGTTGCGAGGTCGGGCCTCGACATAGGCGAACAGGGTGTGTTCGGGGTGAGCATCGCAGAAGGCCGCGTCGACCGTCATGATCTGTTCCAGTACCGGTTCGACTTCATCGGGGTGGCCGGCGTGAATGGCGGAGTTGTGCGTCAGCAGCACGTAGCCGATCGCCCCGCCGAGTCGGCGCAGATCGGTGACATCGAAGTGACGCTCGATGGTGGGCAGCACCAGTTCTGAGTGGACGGCCTCGGTCGGATCGTCAGCGAGCATGGTGTCGAGATGCGGGTACTGCATGGTTTGGCGCAAGTGCGCGGGCAGTTCGCGGTTGACCTCCCATGCCGCCTCCCATATGGCTGCGGGATACTGATTTCGATGAGGACCTACGTAGTCCCAGGAGATGAACAGTCCGTCAGGGGAAAGCCGGTCGGCGACCTGGCGGAACACGTGGTCGATGTGCGCGATGTGATGTCCGGCGGCATGGTTGACCACGAGGTCGAATGGGCCGTCGGGTAGGGGCATCGAATTCACATCCATTTCGACGTACTGCGCGGGCAGTCCGATGTCACCGGCTGCCGCACGGGCCTGAGCGAGGAGATCACCTGAGATGTCGATGCCGACCACCTCATCGATCACCCCGGCCCGCTGTAGTTCTCGCTCCACCCAGCCGTTGCCGCAGTTCAGCATGAGGACGCGGCTGAAATGCAGACCGCGTGTAGCGAGTGATGCGTACCACGACACGGCGCCGTCACCGGTGGTGCGGTGGTCAAGATGGCGTCGGACCGTCTCAAAGTCATTCCAGTACTGACCCGTGTAATACCGGTGGCCGTCGGCGGGAACGCTCATGCGGCCACCGCTGGCGTTGAACTTTGGGGCCGCCGGATCATGGTGGCCAGCATGCCCGCTGCGATGGCCACTCCACCACCGGCGGAGAATGCCCAGCCGTAGTCGCCGACCCCGTCGCGGATTGCTCCTGCGCCCCAGGCAGCGGCCGCGGCCCCTACCTGGTGGGCGGCGAACACCCAGCCGTAGACCACGCTGGCGTTGTGGCGACCGAAGGTCTCGGCACACAACATGATCGTCGGCGGCACGGTGGCGATGTAGTCGAGGCCGAACAACACGGCGAATACGGCAATCGATGCATCGTCATGGATCACCGGCAGAAAGAACAGGCTGACCCCACGGAACGAGTAGTACGCAAACAGCAGGCGACGCGGGTCGATGCGGTCGGTGAGCCACCCCGATACCAACGTGCCGACGAAGTTGAACGCACCCATCACCGCCAACCAGTTGGCTGCGGTGACCTCATTGAAGCCATGGTCGGTCGCATGGGCGATGAAGTGCTGTCCGACGAGGCCGTTACTCGTTCCGCCACACACCATGAACGTTGCGGCGAGTAACCAGAACTCGGGTCGGCGCACGGCGCGACGCATAATGCCCTGATCAGGGCCTTTTGTCGGTTCGGGCCGTCCCCCGAGTGGGGCCGTCCCCACATCTGATGGCGCATCGCGCAGAAACCACCACACCGGCAGTGCGCAGACGGCCAGTAGTACTGCCGCGACGTCGAGTGACCGTCGCCAACCACCGCCCGCGGCAAGTGAGGTGAAGATCGGAAAGAAAAGCAGCAGACCCGCGCTGACTGCGGCACCGAAGAGGCCGGTCACCAGCCCGCGGCGCTCGACGAACCATTGGTTTGCCACGCTGGCTCCCAACACGCTCGCTACCAGTCCGCCCGCAGCACCCGACGCCAGACCGAACCAGAGATACAGCGCCCACAGCGACTCCACCCGGGCGCTGGCGGCAAATGAGATGGCCGACGCGACCAGAGCGAAGGTGGTCACGGCTCGAAGGCCAAAACGAGCGTTCAGGGCTGCGGCCACCGGCCCTGAGAAGCCGTAGACGAACAACCCGATCGACGCCGCGATCGACAGCGATGCGGTACTCCACTGCGTGGAGCGTTCCATATCCACCAACAACGCTCCGGGGGCAGCTCGGCCGCCGGCTGTGACCAGGACTGCCAGTACCGATACGGCGACGACGACCCAGCCGTAGAACACGCCGCGCGGCGCGAAGCGCGGTGGGCGCGCCATGGTCGTCGCGCTCGGGTCCGACATCGCGCTGAGCGTAGTGGTCGCTCGCCTGGCACCGTCCGATCCCCGTGCACTGGGAGTGGAGTGGGAGAGTGATGCAATGGCAGAAAATGCAGTAGACGAGGACAATCGGGTCGCCGTCGTTACCGGTGGGGCGGGTGGCATCGGTCACGCCGCCGTGGAGCGGTGGCTGGCGCTGGGCTGGTCGGTCGTCGCTGCTGATCTGAATGCGGAACGCGGAGCGGAACTCCTTGCAGAGGTCGACGGTGGTGACCGGCTGCTGTTCGTACCTGTCGACGTGTCCATTGAAGAGGACATGGCCGGGCTGATCGACACGGCTGTCGCCCGGTTCGGCCGCGTCGACGCGATGTTTAACAACGCCGGAATCGGCGGAGCCTTCGGCCCGATCACCGAGCAGACGGTTGCGGACTGGGATGCAACGTTCGCTGTGAACCTGCGCTCGGTGTTCCTCGGCACCAAGCATGCGGCACGGGCGATGATCGCCGCTGGGCGACCCGGCGCCATCGTGAACACCGCTTCCGTTGCGGCACTCACCGGCGGCGGTGGGCCACAGGCCTATTCGGCAACGAAGGCCGGTGTGGTCAGCCTCACCAAGTCGACCGCTGTTGAACTGGCGGAGCATCGCATCCGGGTGAACGCCGTATGCCCGGGTGCGGTGTACACCGAGTTGTTGCACCGCGGCGACCCTGAGCACACCGACTCATGGCGTCGTGAGATTCAACCGTGGCCCGATCGTGGTGATGCGGCCGCCATTGCCGACGTGGCGATCTGGCTGGCCTCCGATGAGGCCCGATTCGTGACCGGTACCAGCGTGGTGGCCGATGGGGGGCTGCTCGCAGCCACGCCCCGGTTGATGGATCACGACCTGTCGCATATGCGGTCGATGTCGGGCATTGCATGGGGCACCACCGGACGACGTGCCGAGGTGCGCCGCCTGGACGCCCCACCAGAGCGCTAACCCGGTGCGGGCTGGATGCTCCGGCCCGACTTGTAGTGAACATCTGAGCGCTGACAGCATGCGCCCATGGATGCTCGTGAACTGATGAACCGCACCTGTCCCGCCACCGGTGATGTGGGCGCTGCCTTCTACTTCCACCCGGACACCGTGGCCTATGGCAAGGAGAACCTCGGCCTTGATGGTTTCCGGTTCTATTTCTTGGGTCGTGGCGGCGTGCTTGGCGATGTCGACCCGTCGGTGGTGCACGCAGCCTTCGGGTACTTCAACCCGGGTCTCGTCGCCAAGATGTGGTCCACGGCTGCCGAGAAGGTGGCCCCGCGTGACGCGGCTCGGCAGTACCTGGCCTGCGGTCATCGTCTGGCACGGCGCGTGCTCGACGGCATCGATGGTCTTGATGCTTATGCCGCTGCTGCGGGCGCGATCATCGACGCCGTCGACGACTCGGCTCTGTCGCTGTTCGCCGGGCTGCGTGCTGAAGAGGTGCCCAGCGATGCCCCAGCCGCCGCATTCCACCAAGCGATGGTGCTGCGCGAACTGCGCGGGTCGGTGCACCTCGTCGCCGTCGCGGCGGTGGGTCTGCCGAGCGTGGTGGCCCACCAGATCAAACGTCCCAATGATGTGCAGTCATTCGGCTGGCCCGAAGACATCGCAGCGCCCACCGATGAGCAGCGCGCAGCGCTCGATCGGGCGGAGGAGATCACCAACGACATGCTGGCGCCGGCGTTTGCCGTGCTCGATGACGCGGGTGCCGAGGCGTTGATCGCGGGTATCGACGCGATGCACGCCGCGTTGAACCCGAAGGGTGATTGAACTCAGGGTCAGCAGGCGCTGACAATCCACGTGTCGACAGTGGTAATGGCCGCCTCGCCCGGTTCGAGCACGATGGCCACACCGTTATCGCTGATCCCGATCTCCCACATGGTGGCTGTACGGCCCTCGCCGGCCTCCCAACGCTCGAGGGCCACGCCGGCTGCGGGCAACTCGAAACGTGCTGCGGAGGCCAGCACCGGGTTGTCGAGCGGGGTTGGGTCCACCGTGGCGAGTAGCAGGTCGACGTCGACCTCTTTTGATGTGAGTCCACCGCGCACCACGTTGTCGCTGGCACCCATGAGTTCGATCCCGGCACCGCGCAGATAGGCGTGCAGATTGCCGGCATCCAGACGCAGCGCTGCTCCGGGTGGCACCTCCACCAGATTCAACAACAACGTGGCTACGACCGATGCCTCGCCGGGATACATCGCATCGAGGGTCACAACCCAGCGCGCCTCATCGCTTGAATGCCCGCGACAGGCACCGATCGCGGCCGCAATGTCGATCTCATCGCGATACAACGCCTCGAGTGCCGTGCCAGGCCCGTTCGCGCGGAGCAACGCAGCAAGGTCGTTCACCCCAATGTCGTCGAGCAGAGCCATCGTGCGCTCTACCGGGCGCACCCCGCACAACGCCGTCACCGGCGTGATCGCCATGAGCAATTCTGGTTTCGGATACGGATCGCCGAATACACCGCGGTCGTATCCGCGCCGCGCACCCTCGGCATCTGGATGGGTTTGTAATGACAACGGTCGCGCAGCGGCCAGCACCTTCAGTAGATAACCGAGATCACCGGTCAGCGTGGACAGCGCGCGACCGTCGTCGAGGGTGGCCGGCCCACGAGGGTGAGTGCCGAGCCACAGTTCGGCCCAGGGTCGGCCGTCGGGTGTAGCGCCCAGCAACTGCGGGATCACCTCGGTATCGCCCCAGTCGTAGTGCTGCACCACACCGTGCACCTCGAACATGGCGTCACGGTAGCCGCGGGCAGGGCCGCTGAGCCGTTGTTAGAACAGACGCAACTCGTCGGGGGCGAGCCCCCGCAACGTGTCGTAGTCGACTTCCACGCAGCGGTATCCGCGCGACTCGGCCAGCACCCGCGCTTGAGGTTTGATCACTTGGGCGACGAACATGCCGCGCACCTCACCAAGCGACGAATCCGTGTGGAGGCGCTCGATGTAGCGGGTGAGTTGTTCCACGCCATCGATCTCACCGCGTCGCTTGACTTCCACCGCGACCACTTGGTCGTCGGCGTCGCGACACAATAGGTCGACAGGGCCGATTGCTGTGGGGTACTCGCGGCGTACCAGACGCAGGCCGTCCTCCATTGATTCTGGTGTGGCCGCCAGCAACTCCTGCAGGTGGGCCTCAACACCGTCTTTCGTGAGACCAGGGTCGGTGCCCAACTCGTGGTCGCTATCGGAGAGCACCTCATGCAACCAGATCGTGAGGGTCTCATCTTTCGGATTCGTGACCACCCAATGGTCGTCGTTGTCCACCAGAGTGTTCGGCGCGTTCATCCAGTTGAGGGGTTTGTAGGCGCCGCCGTCCGCGTGAATGGCCACGCACCCATCGGCTTTCACCATGATCAAGCGGGTGGCTTCGGGAAGGTGGGCGGAGAGTCGACCGGCGTAATCCACCGAGCAGCGAGCGATCACCAGACGCACGTCGTCACCCTAGGCGGCGACACAGTCGCCACCCACGCCTGTTCAGTTTCGACGCGCCGATTCCACGTGGGTACGCATGCGCTTTTGAATCAGGTCGCGTCGCGCCTGCAGTTCGCGATACGTGAGGCGCTCGGTCGACAGATCCACGCCGAGGCCTGCCTTCACGCTGTCGAGGTCCACCTGCATATTGGCTGCATCGACGCCAAGCTCACGGAACAAACGCTCGCCATGGCGCTGTGCGAACACCATGGAGATGTTCGCCACCTCGGCCAACAGATCAAGGTCGGGAGCGAGTCGGGCGATCGCGCCATCGAGGAACACCATGTTCTTCACGTAGAGCATGAGTTCTTTCGGCATCCGCGCTCCGTAACCCAGCAGGGCCTTCACCACCCGCTGCACTTCGGCCACCATCTCCTCACCGGTGAGGGTGGTCGGGTCGATCGGCTCCTGATCGAGGCGCAGGTCGCTGATGACCGCTGCAAGATCGGTGTCGCGAGGCAGTGCACCCAGGTCACGCAGCGCCGCCATTTGGCCCATCAGGTCGTTCGTTGTGGCCGAGATCATCATCCGCAAGAACGCACGCCGTCGCTCATCGGACAGACGTGCCGTGATGCCGAAGTCCAGAAGTGCGGTGCGGCCATCGGCCAATACGAAAAGGTTGCCGCCGTGCAGATCGCCGTGGAAGATGCCATGGATCATCGCACCCTCCATGAAGGCGACCATGCCGGTGCGGATGACTTCCTCGGTGTCGATCCCGGCGGCCTGCATGCCCACCACATCGTCGAAATTGAATCCGTCGATGCGTTCCATGACCATGACCCGTCGTCGCACCAGTTCGGGATGGGGACGCGGCACCACGTAGCCGTCCTGGTTCAGCTCGCGCAGCACACCTGCCACGTCCACCATGTTCGATGCCTCGAGGCGAAAATCGAGCTCCTCGACAATCGTCTCGGCGAACAACTCCACCAGGGCCGGAGGGTTTGCGAGTGCGGCCACTGGAATGCGCCCCACCAGGTGAGGGGCCAGCCAGGCCATCACCTTCAAGTCGGTACGCACCAGCCGCGCCACATCAGGACGCTGCACCTTCACCACTACGCGTTCGCCGCTGAGCAGGGTGGCCGCATGCACCTGAGCGATCGACGCTGCGGCGAGGGGAGTGGTGTCGAACTCTGCGAACACATCGTCGAGTCGCGCGCCGAGGTCAGCTTCCACGGTGCGCCGCACCTCATCGAAATCCTCGGCAGGAACCTGGTCGCGGCACTTTTTGAACTCGTCCACCAATTCTGCGGGGAACAGCCCCTCACCCGACGAGATGATCTGTGCGAGCTTGATATAGGTGGCACCGAGCCGTTCGATCGCGGTGCGGAGCCGGGCCGACAGCGCAGCACGCGATGCCTCTGTCCCCCGATATCGACCAAGGCGCTTGCGGACCCACCAGCCGCCAACAGCGCGACCCAGATGGAACACGACCATGGCCATGCGGCCGACGTGTGGAAGGCGGCCAGGTGTTGTCAGTCGCGGCACCTCAGCGCGTGCATCGTCGCGGAGGCGATCGGCCAGCGGAGCCCATGCGATGTGGTCGCGTTCGAGAACCCAGGGCGCAGCCTCGGTAAAGGCAGCCCATTCCATATCGAGGGGTTCGGTGCGGGGGGATTCGACCGTAGTCACGACGTCAGTGTGTCGGGCAGGGCGGGCATGCGCATCTCGTGCTCGCAATCGCGGCTGTGACCTCCGGCGCGCGAGATGCCGCGAGGGTTCAAAATTTTGGCGGTCGACGCTCAGCGAAGGCGGCGATTCCCTCGCGGTACTCCGCTGTGCCCATCGCTTCATCGAGTGCCCGTTTTGACTCTGCGACCGATGCGGCAGGTGTAGTCGCGAGCCAGTCGCGATGCATCTGGCGTTTGGCCGACGTGACCGCGACGGGTCCCGTAGTGGTGGCGAGCATGTGTGCCCAGTCGAGCGCTGCCGACACGGTGGCGTCGGGTCCGTTGCACACGGCGTTCCACAGCCCCCACTCAGCGGTTTCGGCGCCGGTGAAGACCCGTCCCGAGAGCAGTAGATCTGCGGCGCGAGTAGTACCGATCAGACGAGGCAGCGTCCACGACAGTCCGTATTCGGCGGGAAGCCCAAGGCGTGGCGCAGCGGTGGTCATCTTGGCCTCAGCAGCAACGAAACGCAGATCGCAGAACGCCACCAGTGCTAGCGCTACCCCGGCGCACGCACCGTTCACGGCGGCGATGACCGGCAACCGGTAGTCGAGCAGCCACGACAGGTCCTCATCAAAGGCGCTGTGTCCATCCCCGGGCCGATCGATGTCGTCGGGCATGCCCGAGTCGTAACCGCCACGTCTCGCATGGTCGGTGAGCGCCGCGGCATCGCCGCCGACGGAGAACACTCGTCCGTGTCCGGTGACCACCACCGCCCGGACGTCATCACGGCTGTCGAGAGCCGCCATTTCGTTGATGAAGGCGGCATGCATGGCGCCGTTCCATGCGTTCGATCGATGCGGCCGGTGCAGCGAGACGATTGCCACGCGGTCGTGTACCTCGCACAGCACCGGTCGGCGATCGTCGGTGGTCATGTCAACCCCAGAGAGCTCGCAACACGTCGTCGGACAATTCTGGCCGGCACACGATGAAATCCGGTAGCCATGGGTCGCGTTCGTTGTAGACGATCTGCGAGCCATCGATACGGCTCACGAAGAGGCCCGCGGCCAGCGCGACCGCAGCCGGCGCCGCGGTGTCCCATTGGAACATGCCGCCGTCGTGCACGTAGATGTCGGCTTCGCCCATCACCACCGCCATCGTCTTCGCCCCGGCCGACCCAAGTCGCACCGGCTCGCAATCGAGCGCTTCGTAGACCAGATGCGCCGAATACGGGGCGCTGTTGCGCGACGTGATGAGGCGCGGGTTCGTGCGGTCCACCGCGGGCAGCACCGGTGGGGGATCCATCGCAAAGGTCGTGTCGAGCGCCGGCAATGACACCGCGCCGGCCACGAAATGGTCGTCGTCCCAGAGTGCAACATGCACAGCCCAGTCCACCCGTCCCTGCTGAGCGAATTCCTTGGTGCCATCGAGTGGGTCGATAATCCACACGCGGCCGCCACCGAATCGTCGGGGATCCTCGCGGCCCTCTTCGCTGAGCACGGCATCGTCGGGTCGTTCGCGCGTGAGTTCCCCCATTAAGAACTCCTGAGCGACAGCATCGCCGGTGTCTTTCACGGTCCACATGCCGGCACCGCTCGCGAACAGTTCGGCGCGCGTCGCCACCAGTCGCTGCCCGGCTTCTGTGGCCAAGCGGGTGGCCAACACCTGATCAGGTGATGTCATCCGCCGAGTTTCTTGTACTTGATGCGTTGGGGCTGATCGCCGGAGATGCCGAGCTCGCGTTTGCGGTACTCCTCGTATTCAGAGAAGTTGCCCTCGAACCAGCGCACCTGTGAGTCACCTTCGAAGGCCAGCACGTGGGTGGCGATGCGATCGAGGAACCAGCGGTCGTGGGAGATCACCACCGCACACCCGGGGAACGAGTCGAGGCCCGCCTCGAGGGCGCGCAAGGTGTCGACGTCGAGGTCGTTCGTCGGTTCGTCGAGGAGCAGCAGGTTGCCGCCGGATTTCAACAGTTTCGCGAGGTGCACCCGGTTACGTTCGCCACCGGAGAGATCGCCCACGCGTTTTTGCTGATCGGTCCCCTTGAAGTTGAAACTCGACACGTAGGCGCGGCCGTGGATCTCGCGATTGCCGACCTTGAGATGATCGATCCCACCGGTGATCTCGTCGTACACGGTGGCGTCGGCGTCGAGATCATCGCGGTCCTGGTCGACGTAGCTCATCTCCACGGTGGAGCCGATCT
Source organism: Ilumatobacteraceae bacterium (assembly GCA_017859395.1). Lineage (GTDB taxonomy): Bacteria > Actinomycetota > Acidimicrobiia > Acidimicrobiales > Ilumatobacteraceae > Casp-actino5. The sequence goes on from JAFMNE010000014.1 coordinate 15,467, forward strand.
CGATGGATCCTGCATCTGGTGCCTCCGCACCGGCCAGCATTTTGAACAGTGTGGTCTTGCCGGCGCCGTTCGGGCCGATGATGCCCACAATGCCCGCAGGCGGCAGCGAAAACGAGAGGTCCTCGATCAGCAGGCGATCCCCGAACCCCTTGCGCAGACCCTCGACGCGGATCACGGTGTCGCCGAGGCGGGGACCAGGCGGAATGGCGATCTCAAGTTTCGAGTCGACGCCGGCATCGGCCTCGGCTTCAGACTGCAACCGTTCGTAGGCGGCCAGGCGGGCCTTGCCCTTGGCCTGGCGGGCCTTGGGCGCCATGCGCACCCATTCCAACTCGCGCTCCAAGGTGCGGCGGCGTGCCTCGTTCGACTTCTCCTCCTGGGCGAGACGCGTTTGCTTCTGCTCGAGCCAACTCGAATAGTTGCCCTCGAATGGGATGCCGCGACCACGGTCCAACTCGAGAATCCATCGGGCCACGTTGTCCAAGAAGTAGCGGTCGTGGGTGATGGCCACGACGGTGCCGTGGTAGTCCTGCAAGAAGCGTTCCAGCCACCACACGCTTTCGGCATCGAGGTGGTTGGTCGGCTCGTCGAGCAGCAACAGGTCGGGTCGGCTGAGCAGCAGTCGGCACAGCGCCACGCGTCGGCGCTCGCCACCGGACAACGTCGTGACATCGGCATCGTCGGGTGGGCAGCGCAGGGCATCCATGGCAATTTCCACGTTGCGGTCAAGGCTCCACGCGTCAGTGGCTGCAATGCGATCTTCGAGGTCGGCCTGCTCTTTGCCGATCTTGTCGTAGTCGGCATCGGGATCGGCCCACATCGCCATGACCTCGTTGTAGCGATCGATGATCGACTGCACCTCGGCCACGCCCTCCATCACGTTGCCGCGCACGTCCTTGGTGGGGTCCAACTCGGGCTCCTGGGGCAGATAGCCCACCGTGAAGCCCGGGGTCAGCCGCGCATCGCCGGAGAACCCGTCGTCGAGGCCGGCCATGATGCGCAGCAGCGACGATTTGCCCGACCCGTTCGATCCGATCACACCGATCTTGGCGCCCGGATAGAACGACAACGAGATGTTCTCGAGCACCGTGCGGTCTGGCGGGTAGTGCCGAGCGAGCTTGTGACAGGTGTAGATGAACTCGTGTGCCATGCACCTGCGAGGGTACCGGCTGGGTCCACACGCGGAGCCGTCGGTGAGCGTGCGCGCATTCGCAGATGTGCGGCCGTAACGTCGGCGGCGATGACGGTCACCGCAACCCCCGCACCCGATGACGTGGCGATGCGCCCGGTCGACTGGGTGCTGTTGGCGGTGCCGGGCACGGTGTGGGGTGCCAGTTTCTATCTCATTGCGTTGTCGCTCGAATCGCTCGACCCGGCATTCATCGGGTGGGCGCGCATCGTCATTGGTTTCACGGTTTTGTCGTTGGTGCCATCGGCACGACGGGCACTTCCCAGATCGGCATGGCCCCGGGTGGCCTCGCTGTCACTGGTGTGGATGGCGGTGCCGCTCAGCTTGTTCGCCTTCGCTGAGGAGCGCGTGTCGTCCGCGGTGACCGGCATGTTGAACGGGTTGAATCCGGTGACCGTGGTGGTGGTGGGTGTGGTGTGGTTCGGCACCCGGCTGACCGCGGGGCGCATTGTCGGGCTCACCGTTGGCACTCTCGGCGGGGTGATGATCGCGCTGCCCACTCTGGGCGAGGGGTCATCGAGTGTGATCGGGATCGTGATGATTATGGCCGCTCTGACCTGTTACGGCGTGGCGATCAACGTGGCTGGCCCGCTGCAGCGCGAGCACGGGGCGCTGCCCGTCATCCGGACCGCCTTGGGTGGTGCTGCGCTCATCGCCACCCCAACCGGCCTCATCGGTCTCACCCGGTCATCAGCAGAGACGTCGTCGATCGTCGCTCTCGTCGTGTTGGGGGTGTTCGGCACCGGTGTGGCCTACGTATTTCATCTCGGCAACACCGGTCGTCTGGGTGCCACCAGGGCCAGCACCACCACGTATCTGATCCCGGGTGTGTCCATCGTGCTGGGCGTGGTGTTCCTCGACGAGTCGGTGGGGCTATTGGCGCTTGCCGGTTCGGCGGTCGCGGTGGTGGGCGCGTGGCAGGTCAACCGGTCCTGAGCAGTGTTGACATGCCTACGATGAGCCCCATGACACCCGATGTGGTTGATTTTCGCTCGCCGGATGCGCCGGCACGGTTCACCGAAAGCCTGCGCGCTACTGGCTTTGCCGTGGTGACCAACCATCCGCTTCCCTGGGAACTCGTCGAGTCGATCTATGCCGAGTGGGACGAGTTCTTCACTAGCGGGGCTGCTGATGCCTACACCGTGGGTGAGGACAACCAGGAGGGATACTTCCCGCCGAAGGTGGCCGAGACGGCCAAGGGCCGCACGGTGCGCGACCTGAAAGAGTTCTTTCACGTCTACCCATGGAGTGACAAGTACCCGAGCGAGGTGTCCCGCGACGCGTTCCGCTATCGCGACATCGCCACCGATGTGGCATCCACATTGCTCGGGTGGGTGGATGCTCACACTCCGGCCGAGGTCGCTGAGCAGTTATCGATGCCGGTGGCGCAGATGCTCGAGGGCAATACCCGCACGCTGTTGCGCATCCTGCGATATCCGCCGCTCGAGGGCGATGTGCCCGATGGTGCCGTTCGCGCGGCCGCCCACGAGGACATCAACCTGCTCACCGTGCTGCCTGCCAGCAATGAGAGCGGATTGGAGCTGCTCGGCACCGATGGAGAGTGGTACGCGGTGCCATGCGACCCGGGGTCGATCGCGGTGAATTGCGGCGAAATGCTTGACCGCGCGTCGAACGGGTATTTCCCAGCCACCACCCATCGTGTCGTGAACCCGCTCGGCGAGGCCGCTCTGCGTGCTCGTATGTCACTGCCGCTGTTCCTCGCCGCCGCCGACGATGTGGTGATCACCGATGGGCGCACCGCGGGGGAATTGCTCGCGGAACGCATTGCGGAGTTGCGCAGCCAAGACTGAGACGGTGTGGCGTGACCGATTCCGCACCACGACCGCGACGAATTACACCGTGCGGTCTGCGTCTGGGTGCACGAGCGCACTAGCCTCGCGTGCGTGTCCGACACCCCCGCCCCATCATTCGGCGCGAACTCCTGGCTCGTCGAGGAAATGTACGAGCGTTATGTCGCCGACCCGTCGTCTGTGGCCGAGTCCTGGAAGGAGTTCTTCGAGGATTACCGCAGCATCGCCGCCCCGGCGGTCGAGCTTGCTGCCGACACGGCTGCACCTGCAGCGGCAGCACCTGCGACCGCCCCGGTGATCGAGCACGCCCCGGCAACGAACGGTGCCGCCGCAAACGATGGTGCCGCTGCGAATGGTGCCGCCACGAATGGTGCTGCCACGAATGGTGCGACAGCCACCAACGGCGCGGCGTCGGCACCGGCGGCCGCCGAGGTGCCGGGTACCCCCATCCGTGGGGTCGGCGCGAAGATCGTGGAAAACATGGAAGCCAGCCTGGCGGTACCCACCGCGACGAGCTTCCGTAATGTGCCGGCCAAGCTGCTCGAGGTCAACCGCAAGGTCATCAACGGGTACCGCGAGCGCTCCGGCCAGGGCAAGGTCAGCTTCACCCATCTCATCGGTTACGCCATTGTGCGCGCCATCGCCGATGCGGTACCGAACATGCGCAACGGCTTTGTCGCTGGTCCCGATGGCAAACCACGCCTCGTCGCCCATGACAGCGTCAACATGGGCCTCGCCGTCGACATCGACAAAGGTGACGGCACCCGCACCCTGGTGGTGCCAGTATTGCGCGCCGCCGACACGCTCGACTTTGCGGGGTATCTGGCGTCGTACGAAGAGATCATCCGCAAGGTCCGTAACAACAAACTGACCGTCGAAGACTTCCAGGGTGCGAACATCACCTTGACCAACCCGGGCACGATCGGCACGGTGCAATCAGTGCCGCGGCTCATGCCCGGCCAGGGCGTCATCGTGGGTGTCGGCAACATCGATTACCCGGCCGAGTTCGAAGGTGCCGACCGCACCAACTTGTCGTCGCTTGGCATCTCGAAGGTGGTCACCGTGACCTCCACCTACGACCACCGCATTATCCAAGGTGCCGAGTCGGGCATGTTCTTGAAGCGGGTGCACGAACTGCTCCTCGGCGAGCATGATTTCTACGAACAGATCTTCACCGCCCTCGGCATGCCGTATGAGGCGGTGAAGTGGCGGCCCGACACCAACCCCATCGACCGCGAAGAGTCGATGATGGCCAAGCAGGTCGCGGTGTCGAAACTGATCCGTGTGCACCGGGTGCGCGGTCATCTCATGGCCGATCTCGACCCGTTGCATTGGCAAGAGCCGCGCACGCCGGTCGAACTCGACCCGGCGACCTATGGCCTCACCATCTGGGACCTCGACCGTGAATTCCTCACCGACGGGGTTGGTGGCCATCACAAGATGCGCCTCGGTGATCTGCTCGGTGTGCTCCGCGATGCGTACTGCCGCTCCATCGGCGTTGAGTACATGCACATCCAGAACACCGAGGAACAGCGCTGGATTCAAGACCACATCGAAGGTGGCCCAGCCGAGGTGGACCATGACGGCAAACTGCGCATCCTCGAGCGCCTGAACGCCGCCGAGGCCTTTGAGAAGTTCCTGGCCACCAAGTACGTCGGCACAAAGCGGTTCGGTATTGAAGGCGCCGAGTCGGCGATCCCGATTCTCGACCGCATCCTGTCGTCCGCTGCTGATGAGGGCCTCGATGGTGCCGTTTTGGGCATGGCGCACCGCGGCCGGTTGAACGTCCTGTCGAACATCATGGGCAAGAGTTACTCGGCAATCTTCTCCGAGTTCGAAGGCCATATCGAGCCGACCACCGTCCAGGGGTCGGGCGATGTGAAGTACCACCTCGGCGCAAACGGAACCTTCCGCAGTGCCGACGGTGCCACGATGCCGATCGAACTTGCCGCGAACCCGTCGCACCTCGAGACGGTCGATCCGATCGTCATGGGCATGGTGCGTGCACGCCAAGACCAGATCGACCCACCGCTCGCGTATTCGGTGCTGCCTCTGCTGGTGCACGGTGATGCGGCCTTTGCTGGCCAAGGCATCGTGGCCGAGTGTCTCGCGATGAGCGACACCGGTGGCTACCGCATCGGCGGCACGATCCACCTCATCATCAACAACCAGATCGGCTTCACCACCGCGCCGCAGTACGCCCGCTCGTCGCTGTATTGCTCCGATGTGGCCAAGACGATTCAGGCGCCGATCTTCCATGTGAACGGTGACGACCCCGAGTCCTGTGTGCGCGTAGCGCAATTGGCCTGGGAGTATCGTCAACGCTTCCACAAAGACGTCGTGATCGACATGGTGTGCTACCGCCGTCACGGCCACAACGAGGGCGACGACCCGAGCTACACCCAGCCGCTCATGTACAAGGCCATTGCCGATCATCGCAGTGTGCGCAAGTTGTATGTCGAGAGTCTGGTGAAGCGTGGCGACATCGGTGTCGACGAAGCCGAGCAGGCCCTCACCGATTTCCAGTCGAAGCTGCAAGAGGCCCTCGACGAGACCCGCGCCAAGGTCCAAGCTGAATTCAAAGCACCCAAGCCGCCCAAGCCGCTCGGCGTGTTGCCCAAGGTGCCCACCGGCGTCGACCGCGACGTGCTGGACAATATTTTTGCTCGGCTCACCGAGTACCCCGAAGGGTTCACTCCGCACCCGAAGTTGGCCAAGCAGTTCGAGACCCGCGCACGCACCCTGAGTGAGACCGGCGATGTGGATTGGGCCACTGCCGAGGCCATGGCCATCGGTTCGTTGATCCTCGATGGACATCCGGTGCGTCTCGCCGGCGAGGATTCGCGCCGCGGCACCTTCTCTCAGCGTCACGCCGCGCTCATCGACTACGAGACCGGTGAGCCGTGGGTGCCACTCAATGAACTACCGAGCGCGACCGCCAAGTTCTGGGTCTACGACTCGTTGCTCAGTGAATATGCAGCGCTTGGATACGAGTACGGCTACTCCCATGCCAATCCAGAGGCACTCGTCATGTGGGAGGCGCAGTTCGGTGACTTCATTAACGGGGCACAGATCATCATCGATCAGTACCTCGTGGCCGCTGAGGACAAATGGGGCCAGCAGAACTCGTTGGTGCTGCTGCTGCCGCACGGGTTCGAAGGGCAGGGTCCGGAGCACTCTTCGGCGCGTATCGAGCGGTTCTTGGTTCTCGCTGCGGAAGACAACATCCAACTGGTGAACGCCACGACGGCCGCGCAGTATTTCCACTTGCTGCGCCGCCAGATCCACTCGCCGCGTCGGTCACCGCTGGTGGTGTTCACGCCCAAGCAGGGTCTGCGGATGCGCGAGACCCGCAGCAATCTTGACGAACTCACCACCGGCTCATTCTGCGAGACCCTTGACGATCCCGGCGTCACCGACCGCTCAGCGGTGCGACGCGTGGTGTTCTGCTCGGGCAAGGTGGCCTGGGATGCGATGGCCGAACGCGACCGGCGTGAGGCACCAGTCGCAGTTGTGCGAGTCGAGCAGTTGTACCCGTTACCCACCGAGCAGATGTACGGCGTGCTCGAGTTCTATCCCAACGCGCGCGAAGTGGTCTGGTTGCAAGAAGAGCCGGAGAACATGGGCGCGTGGAAGTTCATCGAGCACCGCATGTGGCGGGTGAAAGAACGCGGCTACGAATTCCGCCATGCGGCCCGAGTCGAATCAGGGTCACCCGCCACTGGTTCCAAGACCGTGCACGATCAAGAACTTGCCGACTTGATGGACGAGACCTTCAGCGGTTTCTGAGCTCCGCCGTCGACCGTTCTCCAGAGATCAGAGTTCGATACCGATAACCGCCGACAGCGCCGCCAGGGCGTCGGCAGGGTCGATCACCTTGATGGTGTGCATGCCCATCTGGGCTGCTGGCTTCAAGTTGATGCCGAGATCGTCGAGGAACACCACGGTGGAGGCGTCCACCCCCACGGTGCGGCATGCCAGTTCGTAGAAGGCGGTCTCGGGTTTGCGCACCCCTACCTTCGATGACTCAATCACGTAGTCGAACGTGTCCATGACCCCTTCGATGTCGGGCCGGTCGTGAGTGGCACCGGTGACGTTGTTGGTGAGGCACGCCTGCGTGATCCCGGCATCGCGCACCTTGGTGATGGCGGCAGCCATCTCGGGTCGGAGATCCCCGTAGAGCAGACCCAACACGTCGGCTCCCGGCACCCGATGGCCAAGGGCCTCACTTTCGTCGGCGAAGACAGCGTCGAACTCGGCAGCAGTGAGTTCTTGGCGTTCGATGCGCGCCCATGCGTTGGTGTCGGGATTGTGGGTATTAACGGTGCGGATGAAGTCGTGCGGCAGGCCGTTGGCTGCCTCGTAACGGTTAAAGGCGACGAACGGGCTGGTGGTGACCACACCTCCGAAATCCCAGAAGACGGTGGTGCGGGTGGTGGTGTCGGTCATGTTCTCCCCGAGGTCGATCTGCCGTTATGGACTGCGGACACCCTACGATGGAGTGAACACGCGGCCGGAATCCACGGCTCGCACCCCCGAGGGTCATCGTTCCGCCCTGCGACAGCGGACGGACATGACCGGAAACGACAACACATCCCAGATGAGTGACACCATTGCCTCGAACCACGTCGTGGTCGACGGCTCCAACATTGCAACCGAGGGCCGTGAGATGCCCAGCCTCGCGCAGTTGAACGAGGCGGTGACGACCTTCATAGACCTGCATCCCGAGACCCAGGTCACCGTGGTGGTCGACGCCACCTTTGGTCATCGCATCAATGCTTCCGAACGGGCCGAGTTCGATGCCGGTGTGGCGAACAACGAATTGGTGGCACCACCAGCGGGAGCGGTGGGACGCGGCGACGCATTCGTACTCACCATCGCGCAGCGAGTGGGAGCAACCGTGTTGTCGAACGACTCATTCCAAGAGTTTCATGCTGACCACGAATGGCTCTTCGATGAGGGGCGCCTTGTCGGTGGTAAGCCCGTTCCGCACGTGGGTTGGGTGTTCGTCGCGCGCACGCCAGTGCGTGGGCCGAAGTCGAAGCGCGCCACTCGCGATGCTCGGCGCAAGGTCGGGTCCGAGCGCGCACCGAAGGCATCGCCCATGGCGTCAGAGCCCATGCCCGTACCCACCTCGCCACCCCCGGGACGAGCAACACGCTCGGCGCCGGAACCCGCACCCGCACCCGCTGCTGCATCGGGTGGCGGGGGAGCGGCGAGCACGGTGAATGAGTTACTGCCCTTCCTCGAGTTCATTGGTGAGCATCCAGTGGGCACCGCTGTGTCGGGCGTGGTCGAGTCGTACTCGTCGCATGGGGCATATGTGCGGGTGAACGAACTTGTTGTGTATGTGCCACTGCGGCTGATGTCGGATCCGCCGCCGCGGAGCGCACGCAAGGCGCTGCGACTGGGTGATGAGGTCACTGTGGTGATTGCTGGCACCGTGCCCGATCGTCGCAGTATCGATGCGGGACTTCCCGGCATGGTGCCGTCGGCTGGTAGCACGGATGCGGTCGCGCCGGCAGCGGAGCGCTCGGCAAAGAAGACCGCGGTGAAGAAGACCGCGGTGAAGAAGACCACGGCGAAGAAGACCACCGCGAAGAAGGCTGTTGCGAAGACGACAGTCGCCAAAAAGGCGGTCGCGAAGACGAGCACGGCAAACAAAGTCGCGACGAAGAAGGTCGCCGCGAAGAAGACCGCCGCGAAGAGGAGCGCGGCAAAAAAAGCCGCGACGAAGAAGGCCGCTGCGAAGAAGGTTGCCGCAAAGAAGTCCACCGCGAAGGGTCGCAGATGAGGGTTGTGACCTGGAACGTCAACTCGTTGAAAGCGCGGTCGGAACGGGTGCGCGAATGGTTCGAGATGGTGCAGCCCGATGTTGTGTGCCTGCAGGAAACCAAAATGGCCGACGAGGCGTTCCCGCACCTGATGTTCTCCGAGCTCGGTTACGAGTCGGTGCACCATGGCGAGGGTCGGTGGAACGGTGTGGCCATCGTGTCGCGCGTGGGGATCGACGATGTGGTGAACGGATTCGCCGACGGCATCGAGCCCGACACCGACGCGCGGCTCATCACCGCCACCTGCGGAGGGGTACGCATCACCAGCGTGTATGTGCCCAATGGCCGCGATGTCGACGACCCGCACTACGCCTACAAGTTGAGTTGGCTCGATCGTTTGGTGGAGCACTTGAATCGTGACACCTCCGCCGACCGGGATGTGATCGTCACCGGGGATTTCAACATCGCCCCGACCGACGATGACATCTATGAGACCGCGCGGAAACGGATGACCACCCATGTCACTCCGGCCGAACGGCAGCGACTTGCCGATCTGGAGCAGTGGGGGATGCACGACCTGTTCCACCATCTGTATCCCGCGGCGGGTCTGTACTCGTGGTGGGACTATCGACACGGCGATTTCCACCAAGGGCGCGGATTGCGCATCGACTTGGTACTCGGCACGACAAGCGTGAGAGATCGCCTCCAGTGGACGGTTGTTGATCGCAATGCCCGCAAGGGCGAGTCACCGAGCGATCATGCGCCGGTGGTTGTGGACCTCACCGACTGAGGCCGTCATCGCGCCGTGTTGTGGCGGGCTAGAGGTTGTTGAGCACCTCGGCAAGCGATGGGTACAGCCGAGCGGCCGTCAATGGGCCAATTCCGGTGAGCGAGCCGAATGCATCGGCTGATGCGGGGCGATTCTCGGCGAGTAGGCCGAGGTGGCGGACTGAACAGATCGCGTCGGGGAGGATGCCCGCACGGCGCGCGGCATGGTCACGCCACTGATGTAGAGCCTCCAGCATCTCTGTGCGCCGACCAGCATCCGCGCGGCGGTCATCGTCAATGATGTTCTGGGGAGGTGGGGCTGCGATCGGGCCGGTCGAGACGAAATCGTCGAGAAAGCGGGACCGCTCGCGGCGGTAGCCACCACGACGCTCGGCCCACGAGATGCGGCACTCATCAGTCGCGCGGGTGAGCGCCACGTAGGCCAAACGGGCTTCCTCATGGCGTGCAGCCACAGTGGTGGCACCGCGATGCGGCATCAGGCCACTTTCGGCGCCGGTGACCCATACGCGGAACCACTCACGACCCTTGGCCGCATGAAATGTCAGCACCTCCACGCCGGCATCTGCACGGACATCGAACGGATCGGTGGTGTGTACCCAGGCGCGTAATGCGGTGCCATCACCGTCGGGATGATCACGACAGAAGGCAAACACGGCATCGGCGACACGCAGGCGATCGCGGTGCACGCTGCCATCTCCCGCAGCCTCCACCGTGTCGTGGGCCCATGTCCGCAGCCCATGAGCCGTCAAGCGCTGCACGTGGTCGAGGGCATCACGTAACTCGCCGGGCCGCAGGCGGCGTTGCATCACCGGCACCCCGACCTGTTCAAGCGCGGCCACGATGACGATGCATTGGCGATTCGTGCGGGCCAGCACGGCCAATCGACTGGCGCGAATGAGATCAGGATCGCTGGCCGCCACCTCTGAAGCCACCGCAGCGGCTTCGGCATCAGCATCAGCGAAGGTACTCACGGCAACCCTAGGGCCGTCCTCGCGTGCTGATCGAAGGTCGTCCGCCCGTGCTGCCACTGTCGCGCCGCCATGGGCGAGCACGTGCGCGCCAGCAGCGACAATTTGTGGAGTGCATCGGTGGTTTACCGGCAGGTGGATCACCTCCAGCGTCGGCAGTCGACGGTCGATGTCGTCTAGCAGCGTCGGGTCGGCACCGTTAAAGCCGTAAATCGCCTGTGCCGGGTCGCCGACCAAGAACAGATCGTCGCTATCACGGCGCAGCACGTCGAGAAATCGATGCTGCAGTGGGTTGAGGTCTTGTGCCTCGTCGATGAGGAGATGACGATGCCGCCACCTGGTGGCGGCTGCAAGATCTGCATCTTGTTCGAGTTCACGGACCGCAATCGTCAGCACGTCATCGAGGTCGATCACCCCACGCCGACGTTTCAATGTTGCATATTCGTCGATGATGGCGGGCAATGACGCAATGACGGGGCTGCGACGCCCGGCGGTGCGCGCACCAGCAACCACATCATCTGGTCCGAAGCCGCGAGCCAGGGCCCAGCTCAACTCGGCGAGGATCTCCTCGGTTCGCGCTGATGAACCATCGCGTCGCTCCGACAGCACCTCGGTCACCAGTCGTCGGCGATCGTCCAACACGGTGGGAGCCCGGCGATTCGTGTCCTCCCATCGGCGGCGCAACAATGCCAACGCGGTGGAGTGAAACGTGCCCGCATCGACGGGGGTGCCGATGCCGAGTGAGGTGATCCGGCGCCGTAGTTCACCTGCAGCCTCCCGGGTGAAGGTGAGCACCAAGGTGTGGGTGGCATCGGCATCACCGGTGGCGATACGCCATGCCACCCGTCGGGTGAGCACTCGCGTCTTGCCCGACCCTGCGCCAGCGAGAACCGCGACCGACCGTGATGGGGTGGTGACGGCATGTCGTTGATCCGGGTCGAGATCGACCAGCAGCATGTCGGCATCCACGCAGCAACGGTACCGCGGGTACCGGCGCCGGCCAGACGCCGTGGCACACTCAGGTCATGCCCACCGCCCAGATCAGCGATCAGATCCGACTCGAGTACGAGACGTTCGGATCACCTGCTGATCCAACGGTGCTGCTGGTCATGGGGTTCACAGCGCAGATGATTGCGTGGGACGCTGATTTCTGTGCGGCGATCGCTGATCGTGGGCGCCATGTTGTGCGCTTCGACAACCGTGACTGCGGATTGTCCACCCATCTCGATGGTGTCCGTGTCGATGGCGACGCCGTGTTGGCGGCCGGTCTTGACCCAGCTCTCGAGATGCCGTCGGTGCCGTATTTGCTGTCGGATATGGCCGCTGATGCGATCGGGCTCCTTGATCATCTGGGTGTTGACCCAGCCCACATTGTTGGCGCGTCGATGGGCGGCATGATCGTGCAGCAGATGGCGATCAACCATCCCGACCGGGTGGCCTCGGTGGTGTCGATTATGAGCACCACAGGTGCACCTGATGTGGGGCGCCCCACCCCGGAGGCGATGGCGGCGTTGCTGGCGCCACCGCCCGAAGGTCGAGATGAATACATCGCTGCAGCTCAACGGTGGTCGGTGTGGGCATCGAAACGGTATTTCGATATCGATCGCGCCCGCGCACAGGCGGCCGCGTCATACGACCGCGCGTTCTACCCCGAGGGTGCCTCACGGCAGTTGGCAGCGATCCTCGCCAGTGGCGACCGTTCCAGTGCGCTCGCCGGTGTGACGACGCCGATGCTTGTCATTCACGGTACCGACGACACATTAATCGCCCCGGACGGCGGCGAGCACACGGCATCGTGCGTGCCGGGTGCACGACTGATGATGGTCGACGATATGGGTCACGACATGCCACCGGCGTTGTGGCCACACCTGATCGATGCCATCACCACACACCACGACAGCGCGGCCGGCTGACACCGGACGCACCACGACAAGGGAGAATTGATATGGCAGGTCCACTGAAGGGGTACCGCATCATCGAGATCGCCGGTATCGGCCCTGGGCCGTTCGCGGCGATGATGTTGGCGGATATGGGTGCGGAGGTCATTCGTGTCGACCGTGCCCAATCGGTGCGGCCCGGCGCTGACGGACCCGGCGGCGACCTGTTGCAGCGCAATCGAGCCAGCATCGCCCTCGATCTGAAACATCCTGATGGTGTCGCGACTCTGCTCGACCTTGTGGAGGGAGCCGACGCATTAATCGAAGGTTTTCGGCCCGGGGTCATGGAACGCCTCGGTATCGGCCCCGAGCAGTGCCACGCCCGTAACCCGAAGTTGGTGTTCGGACGGATGACCGGTTGGGGCCAAGACGGCCCGTATGCGCCATGGGCTGGGCATGACATCAACTACATCTCTCTCGGCGGTGCTCTTGCCCATATTGGCCGTGATGGCCACGATCCGGTGCCTCCGCTGAACCTGGTCGGTGACTTCGGTGGCGGTGGCATGTTCTTGGCCTACGGCGTGGTGTGCGCGCTGCTCGAAGCACAACGCAGCGGCGAAGGCCAGGTCATCGATGCCGCAATGATCGACGGCACAGCGGCGCTGATGACCATGTTCTGGTCAATGAGCGCAGTGGGTTTGCACGACCCCCAACGACCGGGAACCAATCTGTTGGACACGGGCGCACATTTCTACGATGTGTATCGCTGCGCCGATGACCGGCATGTGTCACTCGGGTCAATCGAGCCACAGTTCTACGATGAGCTGCTTGCGCGCCTGGGCCTGTCGGACGACAAGCAGTTCCTTCGACAGATGGACCGGGGCGAATGGTCGTCGTTGAAGCAGCGACTGCGCGAGATCTTCGCCACGCGAACGCGTGACGAGTGGTGCGACGTATTTGAGCATTCCGATGTGTGCTTCGCGCCTGTGCTGACTATGGCCGAGGCTGCGGAGCATCCGCATAACGTGGCCCGTGAGGGATATGTGGAGGTGGCCGGTGTGCGCCAGCCCGCACCCGCACCACGTTTCTCGCGCACGGTTCCAACGATTGAGCGCCCTCCTTCGCAACCCGGTGCCGACACTCGCGATGTGTTGTTGGCCTGGGGAGTGGATCCTGCGCGTGTCGACGAACTGTGTTCGTCGGGCGCCGCAGTGCAGGCCTGAGCGATGACCGTCATCCATCTGGTCCGTCACGGTCGTGCTGCCGCTGGATGGGATACCGACCCCGATCCCGACCTTGACGAGGTTGGGTGCACCCAAGCTGCCGACGCGGTCGGGGCGCTGATCGCCCGTCAGGGCGATGCGGAACCGACGCGGACGGTTGTGTCGTCACCGTTGTTGCGCTGCCGCTCAACAGCGTCGTATTACGCCGCACGGGTCGGCGCCGATGTGCGTATCGAACCGCGTGTGGCCGAGATCCCGTCACCAGAGGGCGTGGTGATGGGCGAACGGGTGGCGTGGTTGCGTGCCGCGATGGCTGGGACGTGGGTCGATCTCGGTGCGCGATATGTCGACTTTCGAGATCAACTCGTTGCTGCAGTGGCCGCTATGGATGATCCAGATGGCGGCCATGTCGTGGTGATGTCGCATTTCATTGCGATCAATGCGGTCATTGGTGCCTGCTGCGGTGATGACTCACTGGTGATCCGCAGCCTCGACAACTGCTCGATCACCACCGTGGAGTCCACACCCGCTGGGCTGACACTTCTCGATGCTGGGCATGAGGCCGACACCTTGATTCGGTGAGGGCATGTGTTGGGTGCTGCCGTTGTGATGCGTCACCCACCTGACATGCTGGTGATATGCCCTCCATGGTGACTCGTCGCGCGCAACGGCGCGCTGTGCGTATCGGCGCGGTATGCGCGATGGCTCTCGTGCTTGGCGCATGCGCATATCTCGGATCAGATGATGATGCCGCCAGCACCACAGTGCCGGCGGTGGTGGACCCCACGGCGACCTCGGCATCTGTCCCCGCGGGTGACACCACCATCCCGGCCGCGCCGTCAACCAGTGCCATCACCGTGGCGCCCACCACCAGCACCACCACCACGACCACGGTGCCGTCCACCACCACCATTCCGCCGCCCTTGGGCGTTGACGAGTTAGTGCTCACTCCCACTGCGCTCGGTCAAGCACGGATGGGCACCGACCCCGATCAGGTTGTGTCGTACGTGTCGGCCATTCTTGGTTCGCCCACCTCCGATACCGGGTGGGTCACCCCCGAATCGTTCGTTGCCTGCGAGGGCACCACCGTGCGCCGTGTCGAGTGGGGAGCTCTTGGAGTGATGTTTGGCGATGAGTCCGCGGTGGCATCTGGTCGCACCCACCTCATGTCCTACTCCTACGGACTGGTCGGCCGTCTCGATGCCGAACCCCAAGGACTGCTCACCGCCGAGGGACTTGGGCTGGGGTCGAGTGTGGATCAACTGCTCACCGCATACCCGAACGCGCTTATCGATGAGGGCGATCCCGAAGTTGATATCCCACCGAGTTTCTATGTGAGCGATGAGTGGCGCGGCCTGTTGTCCGGTGCGGAGCCCGGCGACTTGGTGTTGGTCGTGCTGGCTGGCCCAGGCTGCGAGGGCTAACGGTGGACACAGCAGCCCTGCGCGAGTTGCACGATGTATTGGCCTGGGTGGTCATTGGGCTGAACGCTGCCGTCGGCGCGTGGTTCGTTGCCGGGCAGTACCTGGCTGCGCTGCAGCACCGCACGGTGTGGGCGGCCACCATCGTCGCGCAACTGCCCGTATTCGCGGTGGCGATCACCGGCGCGATTCTCGGATCGCGCGACGGCATCGAACTCGACGATATGCACGCGCTCTACGGCTTCTCGGCCATCATCGCGATCGGCATCTTGTACAGCTATCGCTCGAGCGACTTCATCCGCGACCGCCAGTGGCTGATGTACGGCATCGGCAGTTGGTTCATCATGGGCCTCGGCCTGCGCAACCTCGTCCTCGGTTCCTGACCGTTACGAATCGATGGCATACAACTCGCGGATAAAGCGCGTGACGTACTCGATCACGGGTTGACCGCGAGGAATGGGCACCACCAGTTGGCGGAGGTCCTCTTTGAGCACCGCTCGTCGCGACAGCCGCTGGAGTCGCATCGTGGCGCTGAGGGGAAGTTCCACTGGCGACATCCGGACCTGCTGCGACGATCTGGGGTCGCCGGTGACGGTGATATCGCCGATGCCGACGCGCAGACAGTCTGCACGGAGTCGGGCGATGTCGAGCAGCGCCTCCGCCGCCGCCGGGGGTGGGCCGTAGCGGTCCACCCACTCCGCGCGAATGTCGTCGACGTCGTCGGCGGTCGTTACATCGGCCAGGCGGCGATACGCGCCAAGACGCGACTCTTCACGGGTGACGTAGTCGGCGGGGAGATGTGCATCGGTGGCGAGATCGAGGTTCACCACCGGTGGTGCATCAGGGGTGTCGCCCTTCATTTCCCCAACCGCTTCGGTCACCATCTGGCAATAGAGGTCGTAGCCGACCGCGGCGATATGCCCCGACTGCGATTCACCGAGCAGGTTGCCGGCCCCGCGAATCTCTAGGTCGCGCATGGCGATACGAAAACCCGATCCCAACTCTGTCGACTCGCCAATCGTGCGTAGACGCTCGTATGCCTCTTCGCTCAGGCGCGCATCAGCCGGATGGAACAGATAGGCGTAGGCGCGTTGACCACTGCGACCCACCCGCCCGCGTAACTGGTGCATCTGCCCGAGACCGAGCAGGTCGGAGCGCTCTACCACCAGGGTGTTTACGGTCGGCATGTCGATACCCGACTCGATGATGGTGGTGCACACGAGAACGTCGTAGGCCCCTTCCCAGAAATCGAGAACAACCTGTTCCAGGCTGCCCTCGTCCATCTGGCCATGGGCGACAGCCACACGTGCCTCCGGGACCAGTTCGCGCAGTCGGGCCGCTGCGCTATCGATCGATCGCACGCGGTTGTGCACCCAGAACACCTGGCCCTCACGCAACAGTTCGCGACGGATTGCCTCGATCGCCACGCGCTCGTCGAAGGGGCCGACATGGGTGAGGATGGGCTGGCGGTCCGCGGGCGGTGTTTGCAGCAACGACAGATCCCGGATGCCCACCAGGGACATCTCGAGGGTGCGGGGAATCGGTGTGGCGCTCATCGTCAACACGTCGACCGCGGTGGAGAGCTTCTTGATGGCTTCTTTGTGCTGGACGCCGAACCGTTGCTCCTCATCGACCACCAGCAGCCCCAACCGTGCGAAGTTCACATCGGCAGTGAGCAATCGGTGGGTGCCGATGACGCAATCAACGGCGCCCGATGCCACATCGGCCAGTACGCGTTTGGTCTCGGCCGCGGTGAGGAACCGGCTCAGCACCTCTACGCGAATCGGGTACCCGGCGAAACGATCGGCGAACGTCATGCCGTGCTGGGTGGCGAGCAGGGTGGTGGGGGCGAGTACCGCGACCTGGCGACCGTCTTGGATGGCCTTAAATGCAGCGCGCACGGCGACTTCGGTCTTGCCGAAGCCGACATCGCCGACCAGGAGGCGATCCATCGGTGTGGAATGCTCCATATCGGCCTTCACGTCAGCGATTGCGCCGAGTTGATCTTCGGTCTCCACGAACCCGAAGGCATCTTCCATCTCGGCCTGCCATGGCGTATCGGGTGCAAAGGCATGACCAGGTGTGGAGATCCGTTGCTGGTAGAGGAGTACCAGCTCTTGGGCGATCCGGCGGACCTCCGATCGCACGCGCCCCTTCGTTGCCGCGAAGTCGGAGCCACCTAGGCGGTGCAGGCTTGGTGCCTCGCCACCCACATAGGGGCGTAGGACACCAATCTGATCGCTCGGCACGTATAGGCGGTCGTCACCGCGGTAGGCAATGAGGAGATAGTCGCGCTCCACGCCACCGATGGTGCGGGTGACCATCTGTTCGAATCGTCCGACACCGTGCTGTTCATGCACCACGTAGGTGCCAGGCCGCAGATCGTCGGTACCGGCAACGCCGCGGCGTGCCCGGGGCCGACGATGAGACCGCCGCCGGCCCGTGAGGTCAGCTTCAGCGATTACCGCGACACGGGCCATGGGCAATGACCACCCACGCCGAATGGGGGCCACGGTGATGACCCCACCGGCCCCGATGCGTTCGGGGTGGGCAATTGGATCATCGACCACTGGCAAGTCCATGCCATTGTCAAGCAGGACGTCATGGAGTCGTCGTGCCGACCCAGTGCCATCGGCCGCAATCACAACAGTCACGTCGTTCGCGAGTAGTGACTGCAGTCGTGCCACCGTCGTGGACCCATCACCGGTGATCGGGTCCCAGCCCGACACCGAAACCACGGGTGTGTTTGGCGACTCGGGAGTGCCATCGATGGTCCACACGGCACCGGTGCTGGTCAGCAACCGGTCGGGTTCGGCGTGGAGCCGTGGAAAGTCCAGTTCGGGGTCACGAGCCCACGACCCGGCAAGAGCACGGGCGAGATCGGCCTCCTCCGCCAGCAGATCAGCTGCCCGGTCGCGCATACGTCGCGGTTCGATGAGCAGCACCTTGGCGTCATCGCCGAGGACGTCGGTGATCAGCGTGTCATCGTCGACCAGCCATGGCAGCCACGACTCCATACCGTCGAAGGTGGCGCCGTCGGCGAGGCGTTCCCATTGTTCACGTCCCCACGGTTCGGTCGACATCAACTGTTCCGCACGGGCGCGTACCTCGTCGGTGCAGGCGAACTCCCGAGCGGGAAATACGGTGGCCTCGTCGATATCGATGGTGGACCGCTGATCGTTCACGCCGAATTCGCACAGTCGATCAACTTCATCGCCCCACAGATCGATACGCACCGGGGCGTCGGCGGTGGCGCCGAACACATCGATGATCGCGCCGCGGCGGGCGAATTCGCCACGGTGTTCCACCAGTTCTTCGCGCCGGTACCCCATGTCGACCAACGAGGCGCACAGCGCATCAAGATCAACAGAGTCGCCACGGCGCACCTGCACCGGCTCCCGGAGTGTTGCTCCTGGGCCGAGGCGTTGGAGCATGGCGCGCACTCCGGCCACGATCACCCGAGGCCGGGTGCGATCATCGCGGAGGCGCCACAGCACTTCGTGGCGGCGACCCATGGTCTCCACCGTTGGGCTGACGCGTTCGAATGGCAATGTTTCCCACGCGGGGAACAGCGCCACAGCGTCAGCACCCATCAACGTGACGAGATCGTCGTGCAGATGCGCCGCGTCGGTGCCGGTGGGGCAGGCCACAAGGAGTGGTCGATAGCGCGATAGCGACGCCAGGGCTGCAATCGCCATGGGGCGGCCGTTCTCGGCAATGGCGAGGCGTGCCGATGGCTCGGCAAGCGCTCGGGTCACGCCGGGCTCATCGCGCATACGCCCAACAAGAGGGGAGAGCGGACCGTGAAGGGCGTCGATAGGTGTTGCCGCGGTCACCGGCTGTTGAACCCGTTCATCGCGGCAATGACCCCGGTGGTGATGATCGCTTCGACGGCATCGGCGGCAACCTCCACAGCCACGTCGAGCTCGGTGCGTTCTGCGGCGGGGACTTTCGACAGCACATGGTCGGCGCCGCGTTCCCGCGTGGGAGGCTTGCCGACACCGATGCGCACCCGGGTGAAGTCGCGAGTGCCGAGCCGACGATCGATGTCACGTAAGCCGTTGTGCCCGGCCAGTCCGCCACCTCTCTTCACCCGGACCACGGCGGGGTCAAGGTCGAGTTCGTCGTGGACCACGATGAGGCCAGCGGTGTCGGCGAGTCCGAAACGGCGCACCAACGAGATGGCAGCAGAGCCCGATGCATTCATGAATGTGATCGGGACAGCGACCACCACACGGGCGTCACCGATGCGCCCCTCGGCGAGCAGCGAATCGCAGCGACCAGCGCTGAGGTTCCAACCGCGTCGTGACGCAAGCGTGTGCACGCATTCTGCACCCACGTTGTGGCGGGTCCGCGCATAGCGCTCCCCGGGGTTGCCCAGCCCGATCACGATGTGATCGACAGGGTCGTCGGTACGTCGGCGCAGAAATCCCATGACGGGTCAGTCCCGGGCGCGCCGGGCGGTCACTCGGCAGCGTCGCCGGCGTCGTCTGAGGCGCTGGCATCGCCATCCTCGGCACTGTCGCCAGCTTCGGCATCGTCGCCGGCGGACTCGACATCGCCGGTGCGCAAGATGGTGACACCCACCACCGTGTAGTCGGCATCGACTGCAGCGGTGACGCCTTCAGGAAGGTTCACATCACCCACATGGATGACGGTGTCGACGGTCATCTCGGAGATGTCGACCACGATTTCATCGGGGATGTTGCGCGGGGTGGTGCGCACTGCCAATTCGTTCATCTGCTGATCGACCAAACCGTTGTTGCGGGATACCTCGCGGGCTTCGCCGTCGAGACGCACGGGGATATTCACCACGAACTCGACGTTGAGGTCAACCTGCAAGAAGTCGACGTGGGCCACCTCGCGGCGTACCGGGTGGCGCTGCATCTCTTTGACGATGGCCGGGTACACCTGCCCGTCCACGGTGAGATCCAAGATGGTGTTCACGCCCGACGGCCCCGACAGGGCGCGGCGCAGTTCGCGACGGTCAATGGTGATGCTGATCGGCTCCATGCCCAGGCCGTACACGACAGCGGGGATCTGCTCCTCGCGACGGAGGCGACGTGATGCGGGGCTGCCAGTGGTGCGGCCGGTTGCGGCGTTGAGAACGGTGGTGGACATCGGAGATCCTCGTGGCGTAGTTAGGTACGACGGTGACGTGGGCACACGTCACAACAGTGATCGGAGGCTATCGGCCGCCGCGACGGGCCACACCCGCCGTGACGAGCACTGTTGGAGCGGGCCGCAATATTTACGCCAAATTCTCGCCGCCAAAGATCTCGCTCACGCTGGTGTCGTCGAACACGGCCGACAGCGCCTCAGCGATGAGAGGCGCGATCGACAGCACCTCGATATTGGGCAACTGCTTCTCCGCGGGAAGCGGCAAGGTGTTGGTCAGGATCAATCGCTCGAGGGGCGCGTTCTTCAGGCGGTCGATTGCGGGGCCGGAGAGCACGCCGTGGGTCGCCATCGCCCACACCTCGGTGGCGCCGCGTTCGAGCAGGATTTCCGCAGCCGACACGATGGTGCCACCGGTATCGATCATGTCGTCGGTGAGGATGCAGCGCCGGCCAGCAACATCACCGATGACCTCCTTGGCCTCCACCACATTTGCCTGCCCTTTCGGACGGCGCTTGTAGATGAACGCGATATCGGCATCGCAGTCGTGCAGGTGTTGGGCCATGCGCTCGGCAACCTTGATACGGCCCGAATCGGGTGACACGATCACTGGGGCATCGGGTGCATGCGTGCGTACATAGTTCTCGAGCACGGGCGCCGCAGTCAGGTGGTCAACCGGGCCGTTGAAAAAGCCCTGGATCTGGCCGGAGTGCAAATCGATCGAAATCATGCGCTTGGCGCCGGCCATGCGGAACATGTCGGCCACCATGCGAGCAGTGATCGGCTCGCGGCCCTCGGCCTTGCGGTCTTGGCGGGCATAGCCATAGAAGGGGCACACAGCCGTGATGCGTTTGGCTGAGGCACGTTCGGCGGCATCGATCATGGTGAGTTGCTCCATGATCGAGTCGTTCACACTGCGGCCGTCAACGCCGTAGTGGCTCTGCATGATGAACACGTCGGTGCCGCGAACGCTCTCGGCGAACCGGGGGCGAATCTCCCCGTTGGAGAATTCGACGATGTTCGGGTCTCCCAAGCCGAGCCCGAGGTGTTCGGCAACTTCTTCGGCTAGGGCGGGATGGGTGCGTCCGCTATAGATCGCCAGCTTCTTCGTGGTGACCTTTTCGATCGGTTGCACCGTTCCCCCTTCGTGTCATGCGCACCGGGCATGTTGTCGCCCGCCGCGACCGACAGCATAGGACGCTGACAGGTCGTGGTTCCCAGTCGCCCGGGTCAGGGCGTGGTGCGTTGGATCATCGCGGCCTCGGCCGCGGCGAGTTGAGCGGGGTCGTTCACCCCGGCCACCTCGTCGGCTGCGGCGTAGACCGCAGCTACCCGATGGCCGCGTGCGGCCAGCACGGCAATGACATCAGTGAGGTAGTACTCGCCTTGGGCGTTGTCGGTGTTGGTGCGAGCCAACGCGTCGTGTAGGAGGTCGCGACGCACCACGTACACCCCGGCATTCCACTCGCGAATTGCGCGTTCATCGTCGGTGGCATCGCGGTGCTCGACGATGCGCACCACCTCACCGCGGCCGTCGCGAACAACGCGGCCATATCCCGTGGGGTCATCGAGGGTGCTCATCAGCACCGCCGCAGACATTCCTGGTGCGGTTGCCGCATCGACCAGCGCGGCGAGGGTGCGGGCACGCAACAGCGGTGTGTCGCCGGGAACCACCATGACCATGTCGACGTCGACAGCGCTCGCCTCGCTGCCGCCGTCGATGGCGTTCAAACCGATCACCGTGGCATGTCCGGTGCCGCGCTGCTCACGCTGATGGGCGAAACGAACATGAGCCCAGTCGGGGGCAGCGCCAGCCACCACGTCACGCATCTGTTCGGCGCCGTGCCCAACGACCACCACGGTGACCGCAGGCGGAATATCGGCGAGAGCGCCGATGACGTGCATGACCATCGGGGTGCCACAGACCGGGTGCAACGGTTTGGGCAGCGATGACTTCATACGCGTGCCTGCACCAGCGGCGAGAACGATGACAGCGACGGTGGGTACAGCGGGCACGATGACTCCGATGTCGATTTGGGGGCATACGGGTCGACGACCCGAGTTCCGGGGAGAGGACTCGAACCCCTACACGCGGCACCAAAAACCGCTGTCCTGCCAATTAGACGACCCCGGATCGTGCGGTGCGGAGCACCGCTGTGGACTCACACCGTACCGTGATGCTCGACACTCGTCACGTTGCACCGATGGAACGCGACGAACCGACGGTAACGTCGGTGCCCTTATGGGTTCGCTGGTCAAGAAGCGCCGCAAGCGCATGCGCAAGAAGAAGCACAAGAAGATGCTGCGTCGGACGCGGCACCAGCGTCGCAAATAGCGCGCTGCCACCGCCTAGGTGGTGTGAGCCACTCGGATGTGCGCGCCCTCGTCGATCAGATCGGCGAGGGCGTCGTCGTGCGTGCCGTGCACGAACCATGTTGCGCCACTTCCGGCCAACATCGGCCGTTGGCCGCAGGCATCACCGATCCGGTCGCGCCAGTGTGCCAGTGCGGGCACCTCGGTGATCGCTGCCGGTTCGAGATCGTTGCCATGGTCACCCCTGGGTCCGCCCAGGTCGTCCCAACGCCGGTAGACCGCCGGGGTGCTCACCTGCAGTGGTGGCACGACCAAGGTGATGGTGGAGTGCTGAGACGGCAGCGGGTCGATGATCTCGCCGATGCCGCGCACGCGAGCGCGACCACCCACCAGGCAGAACCCGACGTCGGCACCGATCTGCACGGCCGTCGCGGGGTCGGCGAGCCCGGCCCATCGCAGAACCGCCGCGGCATCTGCGGAACCGCCGCCGAGTCCACCGCCATGGGGGATTGCCTTGTGAATGTGGACCTGTGCGGTGCGGTTCATCAAGGCCAACGCCCGGGCTACGAGGTTGTCGTCGCCGGTGGACAGCCCGGCGGAGAACGGTCCGTCGATCGTGATGTCGGTCTGTTCTGCGGGCGTGATCCAGAGCGTGTCAGCCAGATCGAGGGTCACCATCTCAGCGTCGACGAGGTGATAGCCGTCGTCACGAACACCGGTGATGTGCAGCTCCGTGGTGAGTTTTGCCGGCGCGCCGATGCGCACCGCGTCGCGAGCGGTCACCGCGCCACCTCCCGGGCCAGGCGATACCACGCATCCAAGTCGAGGTGTTCGGGGCGCGCGGTGGGGTCGATGCCGGCAGCGTCGATCGTGGTGATGTCGGTGACACCAGCAAGTGATCGACGCAGCATCTTGCGGCGTTGGGCGTAAGCCGTCCGCACCAGGTCCCACAGCACAGCCTCGTCGACATCGGGGGGTTGGCGATGGTGGCGCACGAGATGCACGACAGCAGAGTCGACGCGTGGCCGGGGAACGAACACGGTCGGCGGCACACGCATGACGATGCGGGCATCGGCGCGGTGCGCGACTTTGAGCGTCACTGCTCCGATCTGACGCGTGTGTGGATGTGCGGTCATCCGTTCCGCCACTTCAGCTTGGACGAGCACGGTCATCGTCATGATCTGAGCGACGTCGGCGAGCATGTCACACACCAGACCGGTGGCGATGTTGTACGGAAGGTTGGCCACCAGATGACACGGTGCGTCACCGATCACATCTGACCAGTTGACGGCGGCCGCATCGGCATGGACGACGCGGACTCGGTCGGCGACACCGGCGGTGGTGAGCACGTCGTCGAGCACCGGCAGGATCGCTCGATCCGCTTCAATGGCGGTGATGTCGGCACCGGTGCCAGCGAGCGCGGTGGTCAGTGCGCCAAGTCCCGGCCCAATTTCAACGACGCGGTCGCCGGGGCCGACGTGCGATGCCGCAGCGATGCGTTCGATGGTGTTGTGGTCCACCATGAAGTTCTGGCCCATCGACCGTCGCGGTTCGAGTCCATGGCGTTCCAACAGTGCGCGCACCGCACCCGCGGACATGGTCACCAGCGGTACTCCACCGGGATCGGTGCTTCCGTCGGGTCTGAAATCACCGCGAATGTTGACGGATGCATCATGACCGCTGGCCATCCGGGCTCAGGAGTGACGGCGGCGATGCAGGTGGTGCTGCGGCTGTTGTCGAGATTGGTGATGGTGACGAATCGCCCCGCTTCTGCCCCTGCGGCATGGCACAGATCCGGCTCGGCGATGTCGTAGGAGAACGAGGCACGGCCAGTGGCGGAATCCTCGATGCGGGGGATAGCGATAAACCTGCCACCGGCCGGCGACACATCGATCTCGCGATCGACGAGCGCTGAGGTCGGATCACCGAGGGGGTCATCAGCGTCGTGTACCGATGTGGTCACCGCAGCGGCGGCCACGGTCGCCACGCTGGTCGTGGCGGCGTTCTCGGTGGTGCCATCACCGATCAGCCAGACGGCGGGAACACCGACCACGGTGACCGCGATGGCGACGGCAACCCGTCGACGCTGGGTATCAGGATCCACAGCCATTGGTCAGCCGGCGGAACGCTCCAGCCCGAACATCGCACGGGCATTGGCAGCGGTGATTCGGGCGATATCGGCGGGGCTGACACCGCGAAGATCAGCCACAGCCGTGCCCACGGCAGTGACCAACGCTGGCTGATTCGGTCGACCACGGTGCGGCACCGGCGCCAGATACGGGCTGTCGGTTTCGATCAGGATGCGGTCGGTGGGGCAGGCAACCGCGGCGGCGCGCACATCGTGTGCCGATGGAAACGAAACAATGCCCGAGAAGCTGACCGAGGCCCCGCGTTCCAAGCAGCGGTTCAAATCGGCAACGCCGCCGGTGAAGCAGTGGAACAAGCAACGTGTTGGTGTGCTCTCGGCATCGAGGATGTCGAACGTGTCGTCCCAGGCCTCACGGGTGTGGATCACGAGCGAGAGGTTGTGCTCGTTGGCCAGAGCGATCTGGGCGGCAAATACATTGCGTTGTTCGTGGCGGGGGGAGTGGTCGTAGTGGTAGTCGAGACCGGCCTCGCCGATGGCCACCACCCGGGGGGCATCGATTAGGTCGGTGATCGTGTCGACCCCGTGGCGTGCCTCATGGGGATGCACACCCACAGTGGCCCAGACATCGTCGTGGTTAGCGGCGGCGTCGATCGCGGCAAGTGATGACTCGCGATCACACCCAACGACCACCATCGCCGTCACTCCGGCCGCTCGGGCTGCGTCAAGTGCTGCGTCACGGCCGTCGGGGATCTTCGGGTCGTAGACGTGGCAGTGTGAGTCGAACCACTCTGTTGGCGTGCTGTGGTTCTCGGCATTGGCCGCGCGGTCGTTCATGATCACGATGCGTTGAGGTTCACGACGCGATGCGCGGGAACAACGGGTCGCCCTTCACGATGGTGGTGCCGCCCGGGTAGCCACCCCATGACACCGCATCGGGGAGCCGTTGGTCGACGAGGTCGCCGGGCATGCCGAGGCGTTCCCAGATCTGTGCTGCTGTGCCCGGCACTGCAGGGTGGGTGAGCACGGCGATGATGCGCAGCGCCTCGAGGGCATCGCCCATAACGGCATCAACCTCCGCACCGGGGTCGGCCTTCCACGGTTCATTGGCTTCGAGGTGGGCGTTGGTGGCACGGATGAGCCCCCATGTGGCCTCCAGGGCACGCGATGGTGACACCGCATCCCATCCCGCGGTGGCTCCGGCCACGGCGGTGGCTGCTGCGTCGGCGAGTGGCGAGTCGACGCGCGGAGCAGGTCCGACACTGCCGCACTTCTTGGCGACCACCGTTGCGACACGAGCCATTAGGTTGCCCAAGTTGTTGGCGAGGTCGGCGTTGTACCGCGCCACGAGACCGTCGTAGGAGAAGTCGCCGTCGGAGCCGTAGGTGGTGTCGGCCAAGACGTAGTAGCGGAAACCGTCGACGCCGACCGTGTCGACGAGATCGAGAGGGTTGACGACGTTGCCGGTGCTCTTGGCCATTTTCTCGCCATCCACGAGCAACCATCCGCCGACCGCCCAGCCCTTGGGTAGTTCGACGCCGGCGCTCATCAACATCGCTGGCCAGTACACGCAATGGTGGCGGATGATGTCTTTGCCGATCAGGTGGTAGTCCACCGGCCAACGCTGGGTGTGGTCCTGTGCAGGGTCGCCAAATCCGACCGCAGACAGGTAGTTGGTCAGGGCATCGAACCAGACGTAGGCCACATGGTCAGAGTCCCACGGCAGGGGAATGCCCCAATCGAGTGAGGTACGACTGACCGAGAAATCGCGGAGCCCGCCACGGATGAGCCCTAGGGCTTCGTTCGCCCGAAACTCCGGCACGATCGCTCCCGGGTGGGCGGCATACCAGTCGAGGAGCCGATCTTGAAAGCGACTGAGACGGAAGAAGTAGTTCTCCTCCTCGAAATGGTCGACCGGGCGCTTGTGGATCGGGCACAACCCGTCGTCGAGTAGTTCGTCATCGGTGTAGTACTCCTCGCAGGCCACGCAGTACTTGCCCGAATAGGTGTCGAGTTCGATATCGCCGGCGTCGTAGCAGCGCTGCAACAACTCGCGCACCGCCGCGTGGTGCCGGGACTCGGTGGTGCGGATGAAGTCGTCATTGGCAATGTCGAGGCGTTCCCATGTGCGTTGAAACGCCGGTGCGATGCGGTCGCAGAATTCCTGGGGTGTGGTGCCTGCTGCGTCGGCGGCTTGGCGGATCTTCAATCCGTGCTCATCGGTACCGGTGAGGTACATGACGTCGTCGCCGAGCAGGCGGTGCCACCGGGTGAGGGCATCACCAACGATCGTTGTGTACGCGTGGCCGAGGTGAGGTTCGGCGTTCACGTAGTAGATGGGGGTCGTGACATAGAAGCTGCCCACGACGACGACGCTACAGGGGGGAGCGACCGCAGGGCTTGGCACACCGGTTAGGCACGCGATGATGAGACGTGCGCGGGTAGCGTCGCATGGCGTGTCGGACACCTTCTCTCGTGCCACCGCTGTCGCTGCTCGTGAACCCGTCGGGGATGCGGATCATGCGGTGTTCGACGCCGAGATTCATGACGGCTGGGACATCATGGGCAATGCCAACGGGGGCTACACCATGGCCATTGCCACCCGAGCGATGGCAACGATGGTGGGCCGCGATCCGTTGACGGTGACTGCGCACTACCTGTCGCCGGGCACACCGGGTGCGCACCGGGTAGAGGTAACGGTGGTGAAGACGGGGAAACGTCTGGCCACAGCGACCGCTGCGCTGGTGAATGAGTCCACCGGTCGAGAGGTGATTCGCGTGCTCGGTGCGTTCGGGTCAGGCGATACCGATGCTCCACGCATCGTCAACTGTGCGCCTCCGGTGATGCCGGCCTATGAGGACTGTCAACAGGATCGGCCACTCGAGGGCCAGCCCATCGTTGCGGTCGCTGATCGTTTGGCGATGCGTGTCGACCCAGCCTGTTGCGGGTTCCGCGATGGTGAGCCCACCGGTGAGGCCGAGATTCGCGGATGGTTTGCCTTTGCCGACGGTGCCGACGTCGATCTGTTCGGTCTGTTGCTCGCCGCGGATTCGTTCCCGCCCGCGGTGTTCAATACCGATATCGGTGTGGGGTGGGTGCCAACCGTTGAATTCACCGTGCATCTGCGCGCTGCGCCGGCTCCGGGGCCGTTGCGCTGCGTATTCCGTTCGCCATACGTCGCGGGAGGGATGCTCGCTGAGATCGGCGAGGTGTGGGATGCGAACGATGTGCTGGTGGCCGAGTCGCGTCAGCTGGCCCTGCAGCCGCGTGTGGGCTGACGCACTGGGTCAGCAGCGGTCAGATCAGGCGTGGTCGTCGGCCACCGACGCTGACACCAGCCACGAATCCTCCGCCGGCAATCGCCACCGCGCCGATGGTTGTAAGCGCGCGTCGGGCAACGATGCGCGTGCGCTGACGGAACTGCACCACCGGCCAGCCGTGCGCGCGAGCGTGGCGTTCCAGAGTGCTGTCCGGGTTGACCACCACCGGGTGGCCAACGGCGTTCAACATCGGCAGATCGCTTGACGAGTCGCTGTAGGCGTAGCACTGGGCAAGGTCCAGATTGTCCCAGCGGGCAAGGTCGGCAATGGCGTCGACTTTGCCCTGTCCGTAGCAAAACGGACCGTCCAGTTCGCCGGTGTAGGCGCCGTCGACAACGACGCCGCGGGTTCCGATGCCACCGGTCATACCGAGGGAAGCAGCGAGCGGCTCGACGATCTCTGCCGGCGCGGCCGACACAATGAACGTGGCGCGACCGGCGTGGCGGTGCAGATCGAGTAGTCGCCGGGCCTCGGGGCGAATCTTGCCGAGAAGGACCGGAATCACGCGTTCGTTCAACGACTGGAGTTCTTCACGGCGCCGACCGGCGATGAACCCGAGGATGCGGTCGCGGGCCTCGGCGGCCACATCACGACCTGTGTCGCCACGCATTTTGAACACGGCTGCACTGAATGCGTCGCGGATGAGTTCATCGGTGGGCATCAGATGGGCGGCGCGCGCGGCGCGCGCCAGGGTGAATGCTGACGACCCTGCGATCAGGGTGCGGTCGAGATCGAAGAATGCGGCACTTGGGCCGCCGGTCGCCACCTGCACGTATTCGCTCACCGTTGCTACTCCGTCACGTCATCTCGTCACTCGGTGGTGTCGGCTGGGGGTCGTCACGTCCGATGGTCAGATCGTAGGCCATGCGGCGGGGCACGCCGAGTCGCCGCGCAACAGCAGCCGCAGCGTCGCGGCGGGTGGCACCGGCTGCAAGTTCAGCATCGAGGTGACGTCGCACGGTGGCGGTATCGACGGTGTCATCGCGAGTGGCACCGGCGAGCACGATGACGTACTCGCCGCGCGGATCGCCGATGTCGATGGTGTCGAGGGTGCCGCGGCGGGTCTCTTCGTGCATCTTGGTGAGTTCGCGGCTGATACTGACCCGGCGGTGCCCGCCGCAGGCGGCGCGGAGATCGTCGATGGTGCGCGCGATGCGATGCGGTGCTTCGTAGAGCACCACGGTGCGTGTCTCTCCGGCGATATCGGCGAGCCGGTCGCGGCGTTCCGCACCGCGACGGGGAAGGAATCCCTCGAACACGAAACGGTCGGTGGGTAGGCCACTGACCACTAGAGCGCAGAGCACGGCATTGGCGCCGGGCACGGCTTCGACGAGGTGGCCGTCGGCAACGGCTGCAGCAACGAGACGTTGGCCCGGATCGGAGACGGCCGGGGTGCCGGCATCGCTGACCACCACGACCTGCTGGCCAGCGGCGAGAGCATTGACCATCGCTGGGGCCAGGTCATGCTCGGTGTGCTCGTTGCACACGCGCAAGGCGATACCGGAGATGCCCAGATGGCGAAGCAGCGTGGATGTGCGACGGGTGTCCTCGCAGCAGATCATGTCGGCGGTGGCCAACGCGGTTGCAGCGCGTTGGGAGATGTCGTCGAGATTGCCGATCGGGGTGGCGACGAGAATGAGGCGCCCGGTCACCTTTCGTCAACCCTGACCTCGACGGTGTCGCCGGTGTGGAGCCCCCATCGTTCGAATGACCCCGCCCGAGCTTCGATGACACGGTGGGCACGTGGTGCGGGCAAGGCGATGCGGTGCCGGGTCATTGTGGAGGTCCTCAGCACGCACCCGTCACGGTCGAGGTAGGCAACATCGATGTCGAAGCGCATACCGATCGTGTGGACCCAACGACACGGTTCGAGCACCATCGCACCGTCGATGTCGTCGCGCCCGAGCAGCCCGCGGCGGCGACTGCGTCGGTCGTCGGCGATCTGTGCTGATGCGAGCACCCGACTGTCGCTCACCAACCACGCCACGGTGCCAGTGTGCCACTGCTGCCGGGTCGGCGCAGGTATCGATCAGACGTTGAAACGGAACTCCATCACGTCGCCGTCGACAGCTACGTAGTCCTTGCCTTCGAGTCGGAGCCGACCAACATCGCGTGCAGCCGACCATGAGCCCAACTCGAGCAGTTCATTCCAGGCAATGACTTCGGCGCGGATGAAACCGCGTTGGAAGTCGGTGTGAATACGCCCCGCGCATTCGGGTGCGGTCGATCCGGCACGAAATGTCCATGCGCGTGATTCTTTGTCGCCGGTCGTGAAATAGGTGCGCAGCCCAAGCAGGTGATACGCCGAGCGCACCATGCGGAACAGCGCACCCTCGCCGAGACCTAGCCCGTCCAGCATTTCGGCGCGTTCAACAGGGTCGTCAATTGCGGCGGCCTCGGCCTCTAGTTGCACGCACATACCAATGACTTCGACGTTGTCGCCGGCGTCGTTGAACTCGGCAGTTACGCGCGCCTCGGCGGCAGCGATCGTGTCCAATTCATCCTCGCCAACGTTGACAACAGCCAGCACTCGGCGATTGGTGAGAAGAAACTGGGGAGCCAATGTGGCACGTACATCGTCGCTGAGGCCCGCGCGGTAGAGGGGGCGACCGTCGGCGAGGTGGTTGTGTGCAGTGCGCAGTGCGTCGAGTTCGTCGCCGAGACCACGATCGAGTTTGGAGCGACGCTCGACGTCGTGGAGACGGCGTTCCACGGTTTCGAGATCGGCGAGAGCGAGTTCGAGTTCGACGACGCGCAGATGATCGAGGGGGTCCGACGGCCCGGGCACGTCATCATCGGCGAAGGCTCGCAGGACGAACACGATGGCATCGACCTCTCGAATGTTGGCCAAGAACTTGTTGCCCAGACCCTCGCCTTTTGATGCTCCCTCAACCAAGCCGCCGATATCGACGACTTCAACCGCGGCGTGAATCGTGTTCTTCGATGCCGACATTGCCGACAGGCGATCGAGTCGTTCATCGGGCACCTTCGCCACGCCGATGTTCGGGTCTTTGGTGGCGAAGGCGTAGGGGGCTGCGAGTGCGCCACCGCCGGTGAGTGCGTTGTATAGCGAACTCTTCCCGGCGTTGGGAAGGCCGACGAGGCCGAATCTCTCCATGAGGCGGAGGCTAGCGGTGGAGGTTCTCGGGTGACCCGGGACGAGCGGGGGGCGCTCGTCCCGGGTCCCCGTGCGATGTCGAGGGGGGTTCCGACATCGCACACCGGGATGGGGGATCCCGGGAGAACCGATCAGTTGCCGGAGTCGGGGGACTCCTCGGCGATCTGCGCGCGGATCTCGTCCATGTCGAGCGCGCGCACCTGCGTCAGCAAGTCGTCGAGGGCGCTCTTGGGAAGGGCTCCGGGTTGTGCGAACAGCTGGATGCCGTCGCGGAAGATCATCAGGGTGGGGATCGACATGATGCCGAGTGCCCCGGCCAGGTCTTGGTTGGCCTCGGTGTCGACTTTAGCGAAGGTGCAATCGGGGTTTTCTGCAGCGGCCTCTTCGAAGATGGGGCCGAACATCTTGCAGGGCCCACACCACTCGGCCCAGAAGTCGACGAGGGTAATGCCGTCGGCGGTGACGGTGTCCTCAAATGTCGTCATGGTGAGCTCGGTGGTGGCCAACTGAATCACATCCTTCTACTTGTTACCGACGGGTACAACACAGTTTGTGCGGACCATATTCCCGCACGGTCGGCGTGCGATGCGCGGCCCCCGCACTGTTGTGTTGGGGCGAGATCACGGTGTGACTCGGCATCTGCGGCCGTATGATTGGGGACCTATGTCGAAGAAGACCAGTAAGCGCAAGGCGCGCCTGCGTCGCTCAAAAGCGAACCACGGCAAGCGCCCCAACATGGGCCGCGGCTGAACCTCGCCCGCCTGTGTCGCTCCGCTTCGGTCATCTTGTCCTCAGCGGTGATGCCGGGCCGTGGCGTCGTTGTGGCCTTAATGAACTCGTCTCTCAACACTCCGGTGTGGAGTGGGTGCATACGGCAAACGGGTCGTTGACCTGGGCGTCGGACCGTGAGGGTCTGGGTTGGGTGTTCCACGATGACGATGCCGTCGCTGCATACGACATCACCATCGATTCCATTCCAGCGCGTGTGGTGGCGTCGCCGCCGGTTCGTGAGGCTGTGACGCTGCCCGATCTGCCACGCATCGACCATGTGGTGGTGTTCACTGACTCGTTGGAGCGCACGACGAATGCGGTTGCCGAGGCCACCGGGCACGAGGTGCGGCGCGTCCGCGAGACGGCCGATGTGCGTCAGGGGTTCCATCGGGTCGGGCCCGGGGGAGTGATCATCGAAGTGGTGGAACGCGCTGACGTCACATCGGTGTCGTTATGGGGACTGGTGGTGACCGTGGCCGATCTTGATGCGATGGTCGAAGCCGCCGACGGAGCGATCGGCAGCCCTCGCGATGCCGTGCAACCGGGGCGTCGCATTGCAACGGTTCGTGGTGCCGCTGGCCTTGGTGTCGCGGTCGCGTTCATGTCGCCCGAGCCTGCGTGAGGGCCTGACGTCGCTCATTGAATATCGCTCGTTACCCTCGGGTAGATGGGTGCATCCTCGCGGATCGGTACCGGTCTCGCCGCGGCGGCCATGGTGTGCGCCAGTGCGTGTTCATCGTCGTCGCCGGATGCGGAGGCCGCAGTTGCGGTAACAACCGAGGTGGTGACCACGACAACGGTTGCAGCGACCACCACAACGTCGACCACGGTGCCGGTCACCGCTGGCGACTGTGAGATCTCTGAGGTGCTTCGGGTGGGGTCAACGGGTGAGCAGGTGCAATGCCTCGAGCGCCACCTTGCAGACCGCGGCTGGCTGGCTGCTGTACCCGATACCGAATTCGATGAGACGACGCGGATCGCAGTGCGCGACCTGCAGGCCAACTCGGACCTTGTGGTCGATGGCGTGGCTGGGCAACAGACCGCAGAGTTCATGGGCGTGTGGTCGCCGCCGCCGGTCCCCGAACCCTATGCGTCGACCTGTGCCGATGAGGGTGCATCTGCAGTGATCGATCGTGAGTATCAGAGGTCGTGGTTGTGTACCGATGGCGAGGTGTCACATGTGTTTGGCATCACCACCGCATGGGATCAGCCGGATCCGGGTGACTACGAAGTGATGGAAAAAGACATGTATGCGTCGTCGACCGAGACCGGTGAGTACTCGGAGATGACGCACTTCGTGGTGTTCGCGCGCGGCAAGTACAAGGGGGCGCGCGTGGGGTTCCACTCGGTGCCGACCTATCCGGGGGGTGCGTTTATTCAACCCCTCGACTCGGTGGGTACCGCGGAGTACCGCGGCCAGTCGTCGGGGTGCATCCGTGCCCTACCCGACGATGCGCAGGCCATCTGGGATCACCTCGCCGTCGGTGACCCGGTGATCGTCATTTCGTAATCGGTATCTGGTCAATTGTCATCAAGGTCTGCAAGGTAGGCACGCCCGGTGTCGCACTCGGCCTGTAGTGCACACCATCGGCACATTGCCCCGGGCGTCGTGGTGGCCACGCGGCCCTCGGCGAGTTCAACTGCCGCAACCGCAGCGTCAACGGTGCGGCGAATGGCCGATCGCAACAGATCCACCGTGACGTCTTCCACGACTGCGTTGCCCGCTGCCAGGTAAAAACTGGCCACTTTGCGTGGGGGAACCCCGGTGCGCAGTGTTTCCACCAGGGCATAGAAGCGCAGGTCGTCAAGGTGCTCGGCGCGGGTGACGCCGGTTTTCAGGTCGATGACCACTTTGCGGCTTTCGGCTCCTGCCGCCACGCCCAGCACGAGGTCGACCTTGCCGCCGAACACGATGGGGCCGCGCACTGGCCAACGGATTGATGATTCGACAACGGGTCGCGAACGCGGATCGATCGGCGGGAATGTCTCGATGAACTTCACCACTGCGTCGGTGGCGCCGCCACGCAGGTCGGCACGTTCGGCGGGGCTGGCACTGCTGAGCCACACGGCTGGCCCTCGGCCGTCGGCGATGATCAATTCGATGGCGATGTCGACTAGTTCGGCGGGCACGGGCTCGCCGCGCCAGTTGATGCCTAACTCGATTGCGCGGTGGGCAACGGTGCCGGTGGCCGTGGCGACGTTCCACTCGAACGAGTCGTCACCCGCGTAGCGGGCTTCGCATCCGAGTACCCCGGCGATGCGGGTCTTGTTGAGGAAGATGTCGGCCGTGTCGGCGGCCTGAAGTC
Organism: Ilumatobacteraceae bacterium; assembly: GCA_017859395.1. Lineage (GTDB taxonomy): Bacteria > Actinomycetota > Acidimicrobiia > Acidimicrobiales > Ilumatobacteraceae > Casp-actino5. Next base: position 49,551 of record JAFMNE010000014.1, read on the forward strand.
GGCCAGACAGGTGCTCAACCACATCGTGCATTTCGGCGGTGAGGGACTCGATGGCGTCGCGGTCAAAGACGATGGGTTCGTCGGCACGGCGCAACAGGTCGAGGTTGCGTAATTGTGCCGGGGTGAGATCGGCGACCATGCCGCCACCGTACTTCGGCCCTGTGGCGTCGACGGTTCGATTCTGGCCAGTTGTCACACCCGTCGAGCATGATCGTCGTATGACCCGTCCGGCCCCCAGATCACGCCCCGTTCGCCACCTGTCACCTCAGGGTGAGCGATCGGCCGGCATGGATCTGGCCGACGCGGTCCGCACCATCGCCCGTGTGCTGGCGGCATCAGGCCATGACGTGCCGGGCTTCCGATCACCGCCTCGCCTTGTGGGCGTCGATCGTTCTCTGCGACGTCGCCGCGATGGCAACGGTGCCGAGTCGACGGTGGTGTCGGTGCGGGTGAAGGGGCGTCCGTGGGCCGCGGTTCTCGCCGACATGATCGAGGGCGTGGTGGTTGCCAATCGGCTCGCGCCCCCCGAGGCCGACCGGGTGCGGGCAGCACTATGGGAGTCGCTTGTGCCGGCCGACACCACGGCACGTCGTCGCGTGGCGTGACGGTGTCATGAGTTGGCGTCCGGTGCCCTAGCGTGTGGGAGTCGCCCGGGTGGTGGAATTGGCAGACACGGGGGGCTTAAACCCCCCTGGCTCGAAAGAGCCGTGCGGGTTCAAGTCCCGCCCCGGGCAC
>JAFMNE010000092.1 GCA_017859395.1 Ilumatobacteraceae bacterium
GCCTGGCTCACATTCGCCGAAGGCACCGTGTACACCGCCTACGAAGTACCGCTGCGGTTGTGGGGTATTTCGGTGGCGTCCGACCAGCAACTCGCGGGCGCATTCATGAAACTTGGTGGCGGTATTTTCTTGTGGGGCTTGGTGATCTACTACTTCACCCAGTTCGCCAAGGACTTCCGCACCAGTCACGACTACCGCCGTGGCAGCCGTATGCCCGATGCAGAGATCGTCGGCAATGCCGAGGTGCCGCTCACCACGGCCGACGTCGAACGCGCTTTTGCCGAGACCACTCCGGCCCGCGACGATCGCGACTGAAACCGTCCGACCTGCCGCGGCAGGTGTACTACGGTACGGGGTATGAGCGATATGCCGCCACCACCGCTCGGCGACATGCCGCCGCCCCCACCGCCACCACCGGGCGACGCGTCATCGGCAACCAGTGGCGCCGACGTATGGGGATCCGATTCGTCTGGTCGCGCAGGTTTTGGTAACCGACTCGGCGGCTACCTTCTCGACGGCTTGCTGTACGGCATCGCTATGGCAGTGCCGATCATCGTCGGCGTGGTGATGATCGTCCTGTCGTTCAATGACTGCTATTTCGAAACCCGTGGCCTGACCGACGAACTGATCTGCCCCGATGGTGCACCGTCGGCCGGGCTGCTTGGTGGTGGCATCGCGGTTGTCGTGCTCGGATTCTTATTCGTTGTGGTGATCTACCTACGTGCCCTCGGCCGTACCGGCCAGACGTGGGGTCGTCGCATTGTCGGCAACAAGGTGGTCCGGGTCGACAACGGTGATGTCCCCGGCATCGGCCGTGCTCTCGGGCGTGAACTCTTCGGGTGGATCATCTCTGCCAACATCTTGTATCTCGGCTACCTCTGGATGATTTGGGACAAGGATCGCCAGACCTGGCACGACAAGGTGGCCGGCACCATCGTGGTGCGCACCCGCTGACCGCACCACCACACCAGACGGGGCACCGGGGATCACCGCCGGTACTCTCTGCATCGTGATCGACGTTCGGCTTCTGCGCACCGACCCCGACGGCGTGCGCTCTGCACTCGCCCGCCGCGGCGACACCGCGGTGCTCACCCAACTCGATGATGCCACTCGGCTCGATGCGCGCCTGCGTGAGATCACGTCGGCACGCGACGACATCCGTTCCCAGGTGAATGCCATCTCGAAACAGGTGGGGCAATTGCGTCGCTCGGGCAGCGACGCCGATATCGCCGAAGCTGAACAGCTGCAGGCCACGAGCCGTGCGTTTGGCGCCGACGAAGACCGTCTCGCGGCCGAACACGACGAGGTCGAGGCTGCACTGCGTGAGGTGCTGTTGGCCATACCAAACCTGCCGCACCCCGACGCCCCCGACGGCGTCGACGACAGCGAGAACCCGGTGGTGCGCGGCCCGTATCTGCCCGATGGCGGCACCGACGGATTCGCTGGTCATCAACACGTGCCGCATTGGGACACCGCGGTGGAACTCGGCATCCTCGACGCGGAACGCGCCACGAAAATCGCCGCGTCGATGTTCACCATGCAGCGCGGAGCAGGCGCCACCATGGCGCGCGCGCTGTGCCAGTACGCGCTCGACACCTGCGCCGATGAGTTCGAAGAGATTCGACCGCCATCGCTGGTGTCGACGGCCACGCTCACCGCCACCGGCCAGCTGCCCAAGTTCGCCGACGACTCCTACGCGATCGAACGTGACGGATTGTGGTGCATCCCCACCGCCGAGGTGCCCCTCACCTCGATGTACGCCGGTGAAGTCGTTGCTGCCGCCGAACTGCCCGCCCGATTCATGGCCTACAGCCCGTGCTTCCGTCGTGAAGCTGGAGCTGCTGGTCGTGACACGCGCGGCATGCTGCGCAGCCACGAATTCGACAAGGTCGAAATTCTCGCCCTGGCCACCCCTGACCAAGCCCCCGAACTGCTGATGCAGATGGTGGACCGTGTCGAGTCGATGATCGCCGCCCTCGGTCTGCATCACCGCGTGATCGAGATCTGCACTGGCGACCTCGGCCAAAGCCATCACCGCTCATTCGATATCGAGGTGTATGCCCCAGGGTGCGCGCAATGGCTGGAAGTGTCGTCGGTGAGCTGGTTCTCCGACTATCAGGCACGCCGCGGCGACATTCGTTACAAACCCGTCGATGCCGACGGCACCCCGCAAAAGGGCACCGCGTTGGTGCACACCTTGAACGGCTCGGCGCTCGCCGTGCCCCGCGTGTGGGCCGCGATCTGTGAAACCCACCGCAACGCCGACGGCACCGTGACCGTGCCCGATGTCCTGCGGCCCTATATGCGCGGCATCGATGTGATCGGTGTCAGCTGAGAACGAGCGCCTCATGGACCCTGACGAGATCCGCAACCGCCGTATCCAATACGAGACCGCCGGTCTTGATGTGAGCGATGTGGATGTTGACCCGGGGCAGCAATGGCATCGGTGGTATTCAGAGGCGTCAGAAGCAGGCATCGCCGAACCTCATGCCATGACCGTGGGCACCGCCGACACCGACGGTGTGCCCGATGCCCGCATCGTGTTGGCCCGCGGCGTGGACGCCGACGGGCTGCGGTTCTACACGAACTACAACTCGGCGAAAAGCCGTCAAATCGACGCCAACCCGCATGCGGTCGCGGTGTTCTCATGGCTGGCACTGCACCGCCAGGTACGGGTACGCGGGCGCGTGGCACGAGTGTCGGCCGATGACAGCGACGCGTACTTTGCGTCGCGTCCACGCGGCAGCCGCATCGGGGCGTGGGCATCGCCACAAAGCGAGGTGATTGCCGACCGCGCCGAATTAGAAGCGCTGGTGGCCGCCACCGAGGAACGCTACGTCGATGCCGATGTGCCACGGCCGCCGTACTGGGGTGGCTGGCTGATCATGGTGGACTCGTGGGAGTTCTGGCAGGGGCGCCCCAGCCGGCTGCACGACCGCATCCGCTACCGGCGTGATGGCGACGGTTGGGTGCTCGAACGACTGGCGCCGTAA
>JAFMNE010000001.1 GCA_017859395.1 Ilumatobacteraceae bacterium
TGGCTGCTGCGGGGTGGCGCGTGTACGAGGTGGGAATCTCGTACAACGGCCGCACCTATGACGAGGGCAAGAAAATCGGCTGGCGCGATGGCGTCCGGGCCATCGTCTGCATCGTGCGATATTCACGCCTTGGCCAGCGCATGCGGGGTCGGTGAGGCGACCGCGGTGTGCGGGGCTACTCGCCTGGGGTGTCGCGGAGGTCGTCGTTGAAGATGCGGAACATTTCGTAGACCTCCTTGCAGCCATCGCACACGGGTAATTGCTGAGGGTCGCGTGAGGGAACCCACACATGCCCGCACAGCGCCTCGAGCGGAGTGCCGGTGATGCGCGCCTCGAGCACTTTGGCGGCTGCGGACTCACCTGGTTCGGTTTTCACAATGTGGGCCACGCTGCCGGGGTCGGTATCGGTCGACTCCTCGGTGTCGGGGAGTGCGGGTGCGGGAAGGGTCTCGAGGTCGCTCATCGTGATGTCCTTGGTCGGTACCCCACCCTATGTGAGATACCAAGAGTGCGTGAACGATCGCGCATCGCCGGTGTTGTGCAGATATGCTCTCGCTCGTGATGCAGACCGCACTTCCGATCGCTATTGCCGGTGCCCTCGCAGGCATCGTGGCGATCGCGCGCGCTGCAGCACGCATTCCCGCCGCCGTACCGGTACGGGTGCGGCACCGGCGGGGAGTCCGAGTGGATCGATAGTCCACACAACTCCGCCCGCCGCCGACCGGCAGCGGGTCTGTCGGTCGTGGGCCTCACGACAGGATCAGAGATGACCACCACCGACACTCCTTCTGACACGACGTCGAATCCGACGCCATCACCGACGCGCCCGTCGACCGGTTACGCGCTCGATGTGACGGTGCGCGCTGACACCGAGGCGATGGGGCACATCCTCGCCGCGGTTGCGGGAATGGGTGCCGACGTGCGCCGCGTCGACGCCGACGGAACTGCTCTGCGCCGCCTCCTCGTGGCGTGCGCAGGCACCGATCATCAACTCGCGGTGCGCACCGCGATCGAGTCGACCGCCGGGGTCGAGGTCGTTGCCATCGTCGATGCCACCTTTGCCCTTCACGAGGGAGGAAAGCTGAAAGTCGCTCCGACCGCGGACCTGACCGGGCCGGATGATCTCGCCATGGCGTACACACCAGGCGTAGGTCGGGTGTCGAGTCGCATTGCGGACGAGCCCGAATCGGTGTGGCGGTACACAGGTCGCTCCAATGCGGTGGCCGTGCTGTCGAACGGCACCGCGGTGCTGGGCCTCGGCGACATTGGCCCCGAGGCCGCAATGCCGGTTATGGAAGGCAAGGCGGTGCTGTTCAAGCAGTTCGCCGATGTCGACGCGTATCCCGTGTGTGTCACGGGCCGCACAGTCGATGAGATGGTGGCCATCGGTCGTGCGATCGCCCCGACATTCGGTGGGATCAACCTTGAAGACATCGCCGCGCCCGCGTGTTTCGAAATCGAGCGTCGTTTGCAGGCCGAACTGGACATTCCGATCTTCCATGACGATCAGCACGGGACCGCCATCGTGGTCGTTGCTGCGATCATCAACGCCGCGCGTGTGGTGGGCAAGGCGTTGTCGGATATGACCGTGACCATCGTGGGGACCGGTGCCGCTGGCGTGGCATGTGCCTTGCTGCTCGACGAGATCGGCATTGGAGACATCATCGGTGTGGACTCCAAGGGTGTTCTGCACGCGGGTCGTGATGGTCTGGGCGAGTTCAAACAGTGGTTCGTCGACCACGGCAACCGGCGTGGGGTCACCGGCGGGGCTCGCGAGGCCATCGCCGATGCCGATGTGTTGATCGGCCTGTCGGGGCCCGGCATCATCGAACCGGAGTGGATCGCCGACATGGCTCCCGACTCGATCGTGTTCGCGCTGGCGAACCCGGTGCCTGAAATCATGCCCGAGTTGCTGCCCTCGTCGGTGGCGGTGGTGGCCACTGGCCGTAGCGACTACCCCAACCAGATCAACAATGTGTTGGCGTTCCCTGGAGTGTTCCGTGGATTGTTGGATGTGCGTGCCACACGGGCCACCGATGGCGTGAAGCTGGCAGCTGCCCGTGCGCTCGCCGAGATGGTGCCCGAGCCGACCGCGGATCGCATTATTCCCGGCGCCTTCGACCCCGGTGTGGCCGAGGTGGTGGCCTTCGCTGTCTCGCAGGCAGCGGTGGCCGAAGGTCTTGATCGCCCCATGGTCTGAGTGGGCACCCGGTGATCCTCATCGACCGACCCCTGTGGTGGCATAGGGGTCGGCGATGGTGTCATCTGGTGAGCGACCGATCGGTCGACGAACTCCAGTCGTTTGCTGATGCCGCTGGGCTCGACCCGCGGTTGTTCCAGGGCGATCACTACGACATACCCGAGGAACTCCGCGATGCGGTTCTCGCCGCTGGTGCGACCGAGGTCGACAGCCGTGAGATCGTGCGTCGACTCCGTGCGGCTGGGCTGCGGCTCAGCCCGGCTCGTCGGCGAGCAGCCACCGCCGACCCTCCTCGGCGTTCGGGCACATCCACCTGAGATCATCGGCAACGATCAACCAGTCGATGAGATCGAGATTGGCGTCGGCCAAGATTGCATCGATCTCTTTCCAGCGCTCGAGATCACCGGTATCGGGTGGGGTGCGTGGGCGCACCGAGATGGCGATCACACCACGGCCGCCAGTGCGCCATATCGACGCCGTTGTCGCTGTGGCCACGTCGATGATGTCGTCGGGGTGATCGGCACCGTCGACCACGATCATGCCGAGGCCGACACGGTGCTCATCGACGATGACGAGCACACACTGATCGCTCAGGGGGGAGTCCAGAGCCAGTGCAGCCGCCGCAAGGGCACGGCCTCGATCGGTGATCGCGTCGATACCTGCAAGGGGGATGTCATCGGGTGTGTTGATGATGTGGTGGACGCATCGCGGGTCGACCGTGCCGACCACGGCTGGAATGTGCTGACGGGGGCGATGAGAGCGACGGCCGGGACATGCGGGTTGAGATGACTGCTCCGGTGGGTGTGGGGAATGCATCGGACCTCTCCTCGAGGCTCGCGAAGGGCCGCAGCAGCGGCGATGGGCGCACCGTAGGCCCGGGGTGTTGCAGCGGTGGGTCGGGGCACGGCGCCGCACAGCCGGTACGGTCACCCGCGGTGACGATGACCGAACGCCCCCCGCGAGCGGCGCCACCGCGCGGCACTGTGCGCGGTGTGCGATCGACCGACTGGTCACATCTGGTTGATGTGTTGCGCGAGCGTCGTCGCGGAATTTCCGCTGCGGTGGCCCTCGGCGTGGTGTGGACCGGCGGCAAGATCGCGGTGCCGTCATTGACCCGGGTGGCGATCGACCGCTCACTCGAGACCGGCACCACGGCCGTGGGATGGGCATTGTGGATCGTGGCCGCCGGCGTGGTCACCGGCCTGTTGACCGCTGGCCGGCGTTATCTGGCCTTTCGCGAGAGTCGCACGGTGGAGGCGCGTTTACGCCGTCGCATTCACGACCATGTGCTCGGTCTGCATATGGGTTTCCACGACCGGTCGCAGACCGGCCAGTTGATGAGCCGAATGTCGGCCGACCTCAACCAGGTGCAGATGTTCGTGGTGATGGTGCCACTCACCGTGTCGCATGTGGCGTTGATCGCCGGTGTCACCGTGGTGCTGCTCATCACCGATCCGCTCCTCGCTCTCGTGGCGTTGATCCCGTTGCCGCTGATCACGATGGTGGCCAAGCGATTCTCCGATGCCATCCATCCGGCGGTGCTGGCGGTGCAGTCCGAACAGGCACAACTGTCGTCGGTGGTCGAAGAGAGCATCTCGGGAGTGCGTGTCGTGAAGGGCTTTGGTGCGGAGCAGGTGCGCCTCGACGCCGTAGCGGTTGAAGCGGACGACATCCAGCGGGTGTCACTCGACGCTGCCCGGGTGCGCGCCCGGTTCCTCCCTCTGATGGAACTACTGCCGGGTCTCGGCCTGATCGGCGTGCTCGGTATCGGTGGTCTTCGGGTGCTTGACGGGGCGATGAGCGTCGGTGAACTCGTCGCCTACAACTTCTACGTGACACTGCTGGTGTGGCCGCTGCGGTCGATCTCGATGACCTTGGCCTTTGGTCAACGTGCGGCTGCCGCACTCGAACGTATCGATGAGGTCCTGTCGGTGGCGCCGGCCATCGTTGCTCCGTCAGAACCCGCACAACTGCAGGCATCGGGAGGCGCTCTCGAGGTGGAACTGGCCGATGTGCACTTTGCCTACGGCGATGCCGCCGTGTTGCACGGCATCGACCTCACCATCGATCCGGGAACCTCGGTGGCTCTCGTCGGCGGCACGGCGGCGGGCAAGAGCACAGTGGCGAGATTGCTGCTGCGGTTCTACGACCCCACGACCGGGTCGGTTCGTCTCGGTGGTATCGATCTGCGCGATCTCGACCCCGATGATGTGCGCCGCAATGTGCAGATGGTGTTCGAAGACACCTTGTTGTTCCACGACACGGTGGCGGCCAACATCGCATTCGCGCGTCCCGATGCCAGCCCTGCAGACATTGCGGATGCGGCTGCGGCTGCGGGAGCGGATTTCATCGACGGCCTGCCCAAGGGATTCGACACCGTGCTCGGCGAACGCGGCTACTCGCTATCGGGAGGTCAACGCCAGCGCATCGCCATCGCGCGGGTGCTACTGGCCGATCCAGCGGTGCTGATTCTCGACGATGCCACCAGCGCGGTCGACCCGGCCAAAGAACATGAGATTCGTTCGGCAATGGCCACCGCCATGGTCGGGCGCACCACGATCGTGATCGCTCATCGGCCCGGCACGATCGCCATGGCTGATCGTGTGGTGCTGCTCGATGGCGGACGCATTGCTGCTGTTGGCACCCATGACGAGTTACTCCGCACCGAACCCCGCTATCGCGCAGTGCTCGCCGACGACGAGGGTGCGCGCTGATGTGGGGCGGAGCCGGCGTCGCAGCTGAAGATCGCCTTGATGCGGCCGAGACCCGTCATGTGTTGCGTCGCGCGGCTCGTTTGGCACGCGATGAGCGTTCGACCATGCTCGCCACCGTTGGTTTCATTGCCATGGCGACAGCGACGACGGTCGCTGGTCCACTTCTTGTGCGCCACGGCATCGATGCCGGCATCCGGGCAAATGATCGTGGTGCGCTCGGCGTCGCGGTCGTGGGGTACGTGGCCGTGGTGCTCATCGCCTGGTTCGGTGCTCGCCGCCAGTACGTAATGGTGAACATCGCCGGCGAGGGGTTCTTGCGATCGCTGCGGCTGCGGCTGTTCGCTCATATTCAGCGCCAATCGCTGGGCTTCTTCGATCGCCATCAGGCCGGTGTGCTGATTTCGCGGATGACCGCCGACATCGAGTCGATGTCGGAACTCGTGCAGTGGGGACTCTTGCAGTTCGTATCGGCCGGCATCTTGTTGAGCGTCGCCGTGGTGGTGCTCACGGCGATGAGCTGGCAGCTGACACTGGTGGCGCTGTGTGTCCTGCCGGTGGTGATCGCTGCGTCGGTGCGGTTCCAACGTGATTCGAACCGTGCCTATCTGCGAGTTCGTGACCGGGTCGGGCGGAACCTGTCGATGATCCAGGAGCATCTCGCGGGGGTCCGTGTCATTCAGGCATCGGTCCGCACCGCCGAGCAGCGCCGCCGTTTCGCTGACAACAACGACGAACTCCTCGATGCGCACATGACGACGGTGCGCATCTCCACCTGGTACTTCGGTGTGGTCGAGTTCTGTGGGGTGCTGGCCACAGCACTCGGGCTTGCTGCGGGCGGTTGGCTGGTGCAAACAGGGCGCGTGTCGGTGGGCACCGTGGTCGCCGCAATTCTGTTGTTGGCCAGCCTGTTCGAGCCGGTGCAGCAGCTCTCCCAGCTGTACAACACGGTCCAGTCCGCCACTGCGTCGCTCCGCAAGATGTTCGACATCTTGGACACCGAACCGGAGATCGACGAGATTCCGGGCGCGGTCGACCTTCCTCGCAGTGGAGATCTCGTCGTTGATGGTGTGGGGTTCACGTACCCCCAGACCGCGGCGCGGGTGCTGCACGATGCCGACCTGCACATCGTCGATGGGGAGCGCATCGCACTCGTCGGTGCCACCGGTGCGGGCAAGTCGACCCTGGCGAAACTGGTGGCGCGGCTTTACGACCCCGATCCCGATACCGGGTCGATCAGCTTCGGCGGTGTCGATCTGCGGCGCGCCACCTTGGCGTCGTTGCGCGAACGCATCGTTGTCGTGCCGCAGGAGGGATTTCTGTTCAACGGCACCGTTGCCGACAACTTGCGGTTGGCCCGCCCTTCGGCCACCGACGACGACGTATGGGCAGCACTGCGCAGCATTGGCGTGGCCGAACGTTTTGCTGCGATGCCCGAGGGAATTCACACCGAGGTGCGTGAGCGCGGGTCGCGCCTGTCGGCCGGCGAACGCCAACTCGTCTCACTTGCTCGTGCCGCACTCGTGGACCCGGCCGTGTTGGTTCTCGACGAGGCCACATCGAATCTTGATCCGGGCACCGAAGCCGAGGTGGAACGTGCACTGGAGCGGCTCATGGAGGCACGCACCGTGGTCGTGGTGGCGCACCGGCTCTCGACGGTGCGCCGGGCAGACCGGATCGTGGTCTGTGAGGGTGGTCGCATCGTGGAGGTGGGTTCGCACGACGACCTCGTTGGCCGTATCGATGGTCGCTATGCCCGATTGGCGCAGGCCTGGGAGGCCAATACCAACACCAGCGCCGGGTGATCCGTGGCCGCTGATCAGGCTGGGGTGAGCACGAGCACAAACTCGATCAAGCCATCGGGCTCGACGCGGATGGCTGGCAGCGACGGGTCGGCGATGTCGAAGTCGGTGAAGACGACCGGGATCGAGCCGAGGACGCCGAGGCGTCCGCCGGTGATCCGGGCGGTCACCTCGAATGTCACGGGTCGGGTCACGCCGTGCATGGTGAGATCGCCGGTGATCTCCACTGTGGTGTCGGCGCCCTCGGTGGCCTCCACTCCCAGTTCGACCGGCTCGCTCAGTTCGAATGACGCGGTGGGGAAACGATCGGTTTCCATAATTCGCCCGCGGAACTGTCCATCGCGACGGCCGTCATCGCTGGTGATTGATGCGACGTCCACCTCAAAGCTGGCCGCGGTCATCGTGGTGGACTCAATGGTAATACCACCGGTGACCTCACTCGTGCGGCCCACGCCTTCGGTGTTGACGCCGAAGAGCACCTCAGCGACGCGGTAGCCCAGTTCTGAGCCCTCGGCGACCTGCCATTGGGAGGTATCTGGTGCGGGGTCGGCTGCGGTGGCGGTTGTTGTGGTGGCTTCGGGCGCTGCGCTGGTCGCGGCGGTGGTCGACGGCGCCGGTGCGGCGGTTGTGGCCACAGTGGTCGCGGCGAGTGCTGCATCGAGGTCGTCGGCATCGAGAGCATCAGGTGCATCGTTGATGACCGCGGCGTAGAACCACACCGCGCCATAGAGCACGCCCACACAGCCCACGAGCACGGCCGCAATGATCATCAGACGGCGACGATTCATGACATCAGCATGCCAGCGGATCTGTTCGGTGTCCGTTCGTGCACAACATCGTGCGCATGGGCCATGATGGCGCCCATGGCCTCACGTGATTTTCCCCTATCCGACCTTCCTGAGATCAGCACGGCCCGCAGCGCTTCTGCGGATGCCACCTTCGTTGGTGTGGCCGTTGGCCCGTCCGGCGCGGTGCCGCGTGCAGTGGGCTTAGCTCGCCGTGACCTCGAACGTCAGGGTTTCACCGGCAAGGTCGGCCAGGTGCTCGTCGTACCGAGTCGCGGCCGAGCCGTCGCCGCCGTCGGTGTGGGTGATCGCCCCGATGCGGGCAGCCTCCGCGATGCTGCCGCCGCATGTGTGCGCGCCGCTGGCCGCCACAGTGAGGTAGTTCTCGATCTGGTTGCGGCGGGGTCACGTTCCACCGCCGATGCTCAAGCGGTGACCGAGGGCGCGGTGCTGGCCGCCTACCGATACTCAGGGCTTGGCGAACCCGGTGACCGCGGTCGTGTGTCGCGGGTGGTCATCGTCGGCGAGGGCCGCGGTGTCGACACCGGTGTGCGTCGGGGTGTGGCCACCGCACGTGCAGCGGTTTTGGCGCGCGACCTCGCGAACACCCCTCCCACCTATTTGAACGCTCCAGATATCGCCGATCTCGCGGTGGAACTTGGCGAGCAGTACGGGTTCGGTGTTGAAGTCTTTGGCCCGCATGAACTTGCTGAGATGGGATGCGGCGGGCTGCTCGGTGTGAACCGAGGCAGCGTTGTGGAGCCACGGCTGGTCAAGTTGACCTGGCAGCCTCGTACTCCGCGTGGCCATGTGGCCCTCGTGGGCAAAGGCGTCATGTACGACTCCGGTGGTATCAGCTTGAAGCCGTCCGATGCGTTCCATGTGGTGATGAAGATGGACATGTCGGGCGCAGCGGCGGTGCTGTCGACGATGACCGCGCTGAGTGATCTGCGATGCCGTGCGGCGGTCACCGGCTGGTTGGTGTGCACCGACAACATGCCGTCGGGTTCGGCAATGAAGCTCGGTGATGTGCTCACGATGCGCAACGGTCGCACGGTCGAGGTGCATAACACCGACGCTGAAGGACGACTCATCCTGGCCGACGGGCTATCGCTCGCCGTTGAGGAGACACCCGATGCGGTGATCGATATCGCCACGTTGACCGGCGCGGCGATGGCTGCACTCGGCACCGATATTGCTGCGGTTCTCGGCACCGACGATGCCCTGGTTGAACGGCTGCGCGGTGCCGCAGACGCCACGGGTGAACCGGTGTGGCAGATGCCGCTGGAACGCGGCCGGTACCGGCGTCTTCTCGATTCGAATGTGGCCGACATGCGCAATATCGGGGGCCCATATGCGGGGTGTATCACGGCGGCGATTTTCCTGTCGGAGTTCGTGGGCGACACCCCATGGGCACATCTCGACATCGCTGGCCCGATGAAGGTCGACGCTGATGAGTCGTGGCGGTCGCGAGGGGCGACCGGGTTCGGTACGCGGTTGCTGATCGACACGGTCACCAACTGGTGAACTCGGTGGGCGCGACGCGACCCAACATCGTGTTCATCATGAGCGATGACCACGCCGCTCATGCGGTGTCGGCCTACGGCTCACGGATCAACACCACGCCCAATATCGATCGCATCGCAGATGGCGGTGTGCGACTCGACGCTGCTTTTTGCACCAATTCGATCTGTACGCCGTCGCGGGCAGCGATTCTCACCGGCACCTATAACCATGTGAATCGGGTGACCACGCTCGATACCCACATGGACAACTCCTTGGTCACCTTCCCGGGGTTGTTACGTGACGCTGGCTACCAGACAGCCATGATCGGTAAGTGGCATCTGGGCCACGGCCCGGGCCACGATCCAACCGGCTTCGACCACTGGCGGATCCTGCCCGGCCAGGGCCACTATCACGATCCGGTGATGCTCGAAGCCGACGGCCGGGTGGTGGAACGTCGTGGTTACGTCACCGATCTGATTACCGACGACACGATCGACTGGATCCGCTCACGGGATCGCTCCCGACCGTTCATGGTGCTGTGTCATCACAAGGCACCTCATCGACGTTGGGAGCCGGCTCCACGGCATGCCACCCGGTACGACGATGTGGACATCGCCGAGCCGGAGACGATGTATGAGGATCTGCTGACCGGTCACGCCGATCGAGCGGCTGTTGTCGCCGCGATGCGCATGCGGCTCATGGATCTCGACCCGATCTACGACCTGAAGGCGCCGGTGCCACCCGGTCTCGATGCCGAATCCGAGTTGCGGTGGCGTTACCAGCGCTACATCAAGGATTACCTCCGGGTGATCGACGCGGTGGACGAAGGTGTGGGCCGCATCTTGGACGTCCTCGACGATGAGGGAATCGCCGAGAACACGATCGTTGTGTACACGAGCGACCAGGGCTTCTTCTTGGGCGATCACGGATGGTTCGACAAGCGTCTGATGTACGAAGAGTCGCTGCGGATGCCGTTGTGTGTCCGCTACCCGGCTGCGATTCCGGCGGCTAGTGCCTCATCGGCGATGGTGCTGAACGTCGATGTGGCGCCGACGCTGCTGTCATGGGCCGGGGTGGAGGTGCCCGCGTGGATGCAGGGGTTCGATGCAACGCCGGTGATGGAGGGCGCGGTGCCCGCGCAGTGGCGGACATCGATGTACTACCGCTACTGGATGCATCGTGACGCTGCCCACAACGTGCCGGCTCACCTCGGTGTGCGGACCCACGACCGCAAACTGATCTGTTACTACAACGATCCGTGTGACCAACTCGGCGCGTCGGGACCTGCCGATCCTGTCGAGTGGGAGATGTTCGATCTCGCGCAGGACCCTTTGGAAACCCGCAATGTGATCGCCGATGGTGATCGGCGTGACGAGGTGGCGGCACTCACCGCTGAACTGGTGCGCCTGGCCGACGAGGTCGGCGACATTCTTCCGGCTGGCGTGAGGTAAGCCGGCCGCGGGCTACGCGTCGACGACTGCGCGTTCGGTGGCCATGGCGGCGAGGCGCGGTGCCACTCCGGCGGCGAGCAGGGCATCGAGAACCCGTGCCGCGTCGCTCGAACAGTTGCGCTGGGCGTGTTCGTCGTGGTCGAGCACTAGCCGGGCAGGAAGTCGCTCCAGTTGGCGCCGGGTGATGTTGGGTACGCGCCGGCGCACGGCCAACCCATCGGGTGTGGGTCGGGCGAGGCCGAACATGACGCATCGATGCAGTGCTCGTCCAAAAGGTGATTGGTCGCCGCGCGCATAAGACATTCCGAGTTCACCGGCGAGGTCGTGGGGGTTCATATCGAAACCCTCGGGTGCGTCGTCGAAGCAATCGGCGAAGCGCCGGATGATCCAGGTTGCCGACGGGCCGATTGCTCCCAACCAGTACCGCTCGACATACATCGATCGTGGATCGTGACCGCGGCGGTCGACGACGGGGTCGACCCATCGTTCGATCCGCATGGTGGTGGGCTGGTGCATCAACATGACCCGATGTCGTCACGGTGCGGGCATTTGCGGTAGCGACCACCAGACTGTCCGGCGTGGACGCGACCGTCGGCGATCAGAACGAGGATCGGTTCGCCGCCGATCTCCGCCACCAGACCGACATCGTCGCCCAGTGGGTTGGCGATGCCCAGCGCATCGTGGTGCTCACCGGTGCAGGTATTTCGACCGATTCCGGCATTCCGGACTTTCGTGGCCCGAATGGGGTGTGGACGAAGAATCCTGCAGCGGAGAAGGCATCGGATATCTCGTACTACTTGAATGATCCCGAGGTGCGTCGAGCCGCTTGGCAGAGCCGGTTACACAACCCTGCGTGGCACGCCGAGCCGAATCGTGGCCACTTGGCGATCGCTGCACTGGAACGTGATGGTCGGCTGCACGGTCTAGTCACCCAGAACATCGATGGTTTGCATCAGCGTGCCGGCAATGACCCGGATCGGGTGATCGAGGTGCATGGCACCATATGGTTCTCGCGCTGCTGGGACTGCGGTGATCGATGCGATATGGCCTCGACGCTCGAACGCGTGCGGGCGGGTGACCCAGATCCTTCCTGCGATCTGTGTGGTGGCATCTTGAAGAGCGACACGATCAGCTTTGGTCAGGCCTTGGTGCCCGAGGTGATCGATCGTGCCCTGCGGGTGAGTTCTGAGGCCGACCTGATGCTGGCGGTCGGGTCGACCCTCAGCGTGTTTCCTGCGGCGAACTGTGTGCCGCGGGCGCGCGCTGCGGGCGCGAAAGTGGTGATCGTGAACGGTGAGAGCACGGCGATGGATCGGTATGCCGACGAGGTGCTGCTGGGCGATATCGGCTCAATCCTTCCTGCGATCCTCGCGGGTGGGAATACCTGACCCATCTAGTAGGGTTTAGGAACGTATGGCCACGTTCCGCGACTTGCTCACCGCCGCCAAGGCCGAGATCACCGAGATCTCGACCGATACCGCTGCCGACCTCATTGCCGCTGGTCACGTCGTGCTCGACGTGCGCGAACCCGATGAATACGCCGAAGGGGCGCTCGCTGGTGCGATCCACCTGCCGCGCGGCCATCTCGAGGCTCAGATCGAAACGCGAATCCCCGACAAGACCACCCCGGTCGTCGTGTACTGCGCGGGTGGCGTGCGCTCCGCATTTGCGGCGCGCACCATGGGTGAACTTGGCTACACGACGGTCACCTCGATGGACGGTGGATTTGGTCGGTGGAAAGACGAAGGCCGGGCCTGGACGACTCCCGCATCGCTGAGCGCCGAGCAGCAGAACCGTTACAAGCGCCACCTGCTGCTGCCCGAGGTGGGCACCGAGGGTCAGAAGAAGTTGCTCGAAGCGAAAGTGCTGATGCTCGGTGCCGGTGGTCTGGGGTCACCCGCTGCGATGTATCTCGCAGCCGCCGGTGTGGGCACGATCGGCATCGTCGACATGGACGATGTGGACGCATCGAACCTGCAACGCCAGATCCTGCACAACATCGATCGGGTCGGTGATCGCAAGGTCGACTCGGCGAAGAAGACGCTCACCATGTTGAACCCCGACGTCGACGTGGTCACCTACGACACGCGGCTGTCAGCCGACAACATCATGGACATCATCGATGGCTACGACGTGATCGTCGACGGTGCCGACAACTTCCCGTCGCGTTACGTGCTCAACGATGCCAGCGTGAAACTCGGCATCCCGGTGGTGCACGGGTCGATCTTCCGCTTCGAGGGCATGGTCAGCGTGTTCCATCCGCTCGAGGGGCCCACCTACCGCGACATGGTTCCCGAGCCGCCGCCCGCCGAATTGGCACCGAGCTGCGCCGAGGCGGGCGTGTTGGGTGTGCTGCCGGGCATCATCGGCTCGATCCAGGCTCTCGAGACCATCAAGGTGATCCTCGGCCTCGGCGATCCACTGATCGGTCGCATCCTCTCGGTGGACACCACCGAGATGGAGTTCCGTGTGTTCAACCTGCGCCGCGACCCGGCGAACCCGGTCACATGGGATAACCGTGACCGAATCCAGGTGCGCGACCTCGATGGATTGTGTGCGCCCTGGCTCGACGATCACTGAATCGGGGCGCACCTATTCGTGCAGCAGGTCGGCATCGGCTGCATCACGCTCCTGCAGCACCACGCCCATGAGCACCAGGGCGATACCGACCAGGTCTGCTCCGCCAGGTGCCTGATCGAGCACTGCCCATCCCATCAAGGTTGCGGTCACTGGCAGCAACGCCAGTAGCACTGAGAAGCGCCGCACGCTCACGCGTCGCAATACGTGCTGGTCGATGCCGTACCCGATCGCATTCGAGAACACGCCGGTGGCCAAACAAGCCATGAGCAGCAGGGGAGACCCCCATACGGGGCCGCTGCCACCAACGCCGACGGGCACCAGAGCGATGGCGCCAACGGTCAAACCCACCGCAAGTCCGTCGACCCCGGACGTGCCCACAGCAACCCGTGAACCGATCACGATGTAGGCGGCCCAACACGCTGACGCAACCAAGATGAAGGCGACACCAGCGATGTTCTCACCGATCTCTACGCCGCCGAGCACCATTACCCCGATCACAGCGAGCGCCAGCGCGGCCGCATTGCGGCGACTGCGGGTCATCGCGGCGGCGACAGCGATGGGCCCAATGAACTCGATCGCCACGCTCTTGCCGAGATCGATGCGCGCGATGCCGAGGTAGAAGAACACGTTCATCGCTGCGGTCGCCAAGCCGAAGACCGCCGCACCGATGAGGCGTCGCCGTCCCCAGGCGCGTGGCCGGGGTCTGGCCACAATGACGAGCGCCACCGCGGCGCCGACCACCCGAAGCCATCCCACCGATGCCGGGCCGACCCGGTCGAAGATGCCGACGGCGATAGTTGCGCCGACGTATTGCGACACGGCCGAGAGCGCGAACAGCGCTTCGGCCGGTATGCGGCGTGCGGGCGTGTTCAGTCGAACAGCTCGGGATCGGAGGCGCAGATCTCCTGCCACAACGGCTGGAAGCTGAACCAACCGGCCAGGTGATGACCGATCTGCTCGAATGTGTACTGGGCGTACTCATCGCGGATGCTGATCGGGTTGCCGGCTGCCATGGCCGCCAACTGGGCCTGGCAGGTGCGCTCCATGGTGATGAACCAGAACGCGGCTTCATCCACGGTCTGGCCCACGGTGAACAGGCCGTGGTTCTGGTGGATGGCTGCTTTGCCGGTGGGGAACTTCTCGGCGAACTCCATGCCGGCTTCCACCTCGAAGACCACGGCGCCGCCTTGTTCGGCGATCACGGTGTGGTCGCCGTAGAAGATGCACGCATCCTGGGTGAGCGGATCGAGAGGGATGCCGAGCGAGGAGAAGGCCTTGCCGTAGACCGAGTGCGAGTGTGCTGCTGCGATCACATCGGGGCGCGCTTTGTGAATGGCGGAGTGCAGCACAAATGCCGCGCGGTTCACCGGCATATCGCCCACCACAACCTCGCCCTCATGGCTGACGAGCAGCAGGTCGCTCGAGCGCATATGACGGAAGCTCTTGCCAAAAGGATTCACCCAGAAGTGATCGGTCATGATCGGGTCGCGCACGGTGATGTGGCCGGCGACGCCCTCGCCGAATCCGAGACGCCCGAACACGCGCAGTGCACCAGCGAGTTTGGCCTTGCGGTGGACGCGTTCGGCTTCGGGGTCGTCGAAGCTTTCAGGGTGGAAGGCGATGATCGGTTCGTCGAGTGCCATATCCCGACGTTAGCCATCTGTGCCCCATGCCCGCCGACGCGGGTGCCACGGCGCCGTGTGGTGGCCGGTGATGTGATCGTGGTGGTGACACGATGGAGAGATGGAACCGGTGAACCGAGTTGTCATGCCCGACGGAATCGCTGCGCCAGCGGCGAACTATGCGCACGCCGTGCACACCGTTGGGGCATCGGCGTGGTTGCACACATCGGGAGTGGTGCCGATCGCGCCCGATGGTGTTGTGCCCGACGACATCGAAGCCCAAGCCGAGGTGGTGTGGGCCAACATCGTGGCCATGCTCGCCGATGCGGCGATGACCCCGGCCGACATCGTGTCGGTCACCACCTATGCGGTGGTGGGGGAGAATCTCGCTCCGGTGATGGCGGTCCGCGACCGGGTACTGAACGGCCATCTTGTGGCGTCCACCTTGGTGACCGTGCCGGCGTTGGCGCGCCCAGAGTGGCGTATGGAAATCGCCATCATCGCCGCGCGGTGATCGGCGTTTGCGGCGTCGTGTGGGGTCGCCTGCGCGTGCAGCCACCTCGGCCTCTACGCTGCGCCCATGGCCGACGACATCCGACGCACCGACTCCGGAATCGAGATCCAGCCGCTGTACAGCGCCGATGACCTCGCCGGATGGGATCCCAGCACGCAACTCGGAGCACCCGGCGAGGCGCCCTTCACGCGCGGCGTGTACCCGTCGATGTATCGCGGTCGGCTGTGGACGATGCGGCAGTACTCGGGTTTCGGCGACGCCGCCAGCACGAATGAGCGCTTCAAGTTTCTGCTCGATGCCGGCCAGACCGGGTTGAGCTGCGCCTTCGACCTGCCCACGCAGATGGGCTACGACTCCGATCATCCGCGTGCCGAAGGTGAGGTCGGCAAGGTGGGTGTGGCGATCGACTCGATCGATGACATGCGTACCCTCCTCGGGGGTATTCCGCTGGAGAAGGTCACCACCTCGATGACCATCAACTCCACGGCAGCGATCTTGCTGTTGATGTACGAACTCGTCGCTGAGGAGCAAGGTGTTGCCGCGTCGCAGATCTCGGGCACGATTCAAAACGACCTGTTGAAGGAATACATCGCGCGCGGCACCTACGTGTACCCGCCGAAGCCGTCGATGCGGATCATCACCGACATCTTCGCCTACTGCTCCGAGCACATTCCGCGGTGGAACACGATCTCGATTTCTGGCTACCACATCCGCGAGGCCGGCTCGACGGCGGTGCAAGAGATCGCATTCACCATCGCGAACGCCATCGCCTACGTCCAAGCAGCGGTCGACGCAGGTCTCGATGTCGATGCCTTTGCGCCGCGCCTGTCGTTCTTTTGGAATGGTCACAACCACTTCTTCGAAGAGGTGGCCAAGTTCCGGGCCAGCCGGCGGATTTGGCATCGCGTGATGACCGAGCGTTTCAACGCCAAGGATCCACGGTCGGCGATGCTGCGGTTCCATACACAGACCGGTGGGTCCACGCTCACCGCCCAGCAGCCGATCAACAACGTGGTGCGGGTAGCGGTGCAGGCGATGGCGGCGGTGATGGGCGGCACCCAGTCGCTGCACACCAACGGTTTCGATGAGGCGTTGTCGCTGCCCACCGAGCACGCTGCGCGCCTGGCGCTGCGCACCCAGCAGATCATCGGCTACGAGTCGGGCGTGACCGATACGCCGGACCCCTTGGCCGGGTCGTACCTAGTGGAGTCGCTGACCGATGAGGTGGAAGCGGCCGCGTGGGCGTACATCGAACGCATTGACGAGATGGGTGGGGCGGTCGAGGCGATCGAGGCGCACTTCCAGCAGGACGAGATCGAGAACGCGGCGTACGAGTACACGAAGTCGATCGATGACGACGAACGAGTGATCGTTGGTCTGAACCGGTTCACGGTCGACGATGATCCGGAGCCCGACGTGTTCCCGGTGGATCCGGCGCTCGAGGTTGGCCAAAAGGAACGGCTGGCAGCATTCAAAGCGGGCCGAGATATGGCTGTTGTGGGGCCGCGTCTCGATGCGGTGACCGCGGCTGCGCGTACCGATGAGAATCTTCTGTACCCCATGAAAGAATCGCTGCGGGTTGGCGCCACGTTGGGCGAGGTGTCTGACGCGTTGCGCGAGGTGTTCGGCAACTATCAGCCCTGATTGGGTGGAGGAACCTATTTCCGACTAGCCGAATCGGTTTTGTCGGAATACACTCCGGTGGCGTGAGGTTGTCCGGATCATGAGCTCCACCATCGACAGCGCGATGACGCAGACCCTGTCGCAGGCATCGGTGGCGCGCGACGTCTTGGACCTGGTGGGGAACACCCCGGTTGTGGACGTGTCGCGACTGTCGCCCAACCCCGATGTGCGCATCCTCGCGAAGCTCGAGATGAACAACCCGTTCGGCTCGGTGAAGGACCGCATCGCGAAGTCGATGATCCTCACTGCCGAGGCCGATGGTCGGCTGCGGCCCGGCCAGACGATTCTCGAGCCGTCGTCGGGGAACACCGGTATTGCCCTTGCGGCGATCGCCCGGCTGCGGGGTTACCCGATCAAGATTCTCATGCCGGAATCGGTATCGGTCGAGCGTCGCCAGATGCTGCAGATCATGGGTGCGGAGGTCATTCTCACTCCTGGTCCCGAAGGTTCGAACGGAGCGGTTCGTCGCGCGACGGAGATGGCCGCCGACAATCCCGATTGGTGCTTCATCTACCAGTACGGCAACGAGGCAAACCCCCGCGCGCACTACACCACGACCGGTCCTGAAATCTGGCGTGATGTCCCCGATATCACTCACTTCGTCGCCGGATTGGGCACGTCGGGAACCTTGATGGGCACGGGAACCTATCTGAAAGAGCAGAACCCCGACATCCAGATCGTTGCTGTTGAGCCACCGCTCGGCGAGAACGTCGAGGGCCTGCGCAACATGGACGAGGGCTATATCCCTCCGGTATTCGAATTGTGGAACGGGCCTGAGGTTCTCGACCGCAAGCGGGTCGTGCGACCGAGGGAGTCCATCGAGTGGACTCGGCGGCTGGTCAGCGAATGCGGCATCTTCGCCGGGCCATCGTCGGGCGCTGCACTCGCGGGCGCGGCGAAAGTGGCGGCTGGTATCGACCGGGGAACCATTGTCTTCATCGTGTGCGATGGTGGCTGGAAGTACCTGTCGACTGGGGCGTACACCGATGACCTCGATGTTGCCGAGGCGTCGATGGGTAAAATCATCTACTTCTGATACGCCGCCGCCGACCCGCTAGTTCACTTGAAGCTCAGCCACAGTTCCCCATCGGTTACTCTCGGCAGACATATGTCAGCGGCTGCACCTATCGCGGTTCCACGATGGGTCCGGACGATCATCGTCCTCGCGCTGATCTATTTGTTCTTGGTCGGGGTGTCGTCGCTCGAGAGCGGCATCAAAGTGATGGGCGCCGACACTCAGGAGCGGCTGTTCTCCAGCGTCTCGAACCCGATTGCCGGTCTCTTCGTCGGACTTCTCGGCACGGTGCTCGTGCAGTCGTCGTCGGCGAGCACCGCGGTGATCGTTGGTCTCGTCGCCTCCGGCGCGCTCGGATTCGATCAGGCCGTGCCGATGATCATGGGGGCCAATCTCGGCACCACCGTCACCAACACGCTGGTCTCGCTCGGCCACGTGCGCCAATCGAACGAATTCCGCCGGGCGCTCGCAGCGGCCACAGTGCACGACTTCTTCAACTTGATGGCGGTGGCGGTTCTGCTGCCGGTGGAACTGATCACCGGGCGCCTGTCGTGGCTGGCATCTCAGACCGCCGATCTGCTGGTTGGCTCGGGTGGTTCGGAGTGGAAAAGCCCGGTGAAAGCCTGGGTGAAACATCCCGTCGGATGGCTCAAAGACGGACTCGGTGGCCTTGGTCTTGCCGATAACGGTCTCGGCGTCGCCATGGTGGCCGTGGGCCTGTGCGTGGTGATCGCTGCGTTGATTGCGATCACGAAGAACATGAAGACCTTGATCGCCGCGCGGCTCGAACGGTCGATGAACCGGGTACTGGCGCGCGGTGGCGGTGTGGTGGCGATTCTCGTCGGTGTCATGGTGACCATTGCCGTGCAATCCTCGAGTATCACCACATCGATTCTCATTCCGATGTCGGCCGCTGGGGTCATCAGCCTGCGTAATGCCTACCCGGTGACCCTTGGCGCGAACATCGGCACCACCATCACCGCCCTGCTCGCAGCGCTTGCCTCGAGCGGGTCTGATGCCCTGACCATCGCCCTGGTGCACACCTGGTTCAACGTGATCGCCATCGTCATTCTGTTCGGTATTCCATTCCTGCGACCTCTGCCGATTCGTGCAGCGGAGGCGCTTGCAGCTCTGGCTGTGCAGCGTCGTTCGGTGGCGTTTGGGTGGATGCTGTCGGTCTTCATCATCATTCCGCTGCTCGGAATTGCGGTGTTCCGATGACCATGAGGAGATTCCCATGCCCCTGTCCTTCTTGAAGCGCTCCGAGTCACCCTTTGAACGCATCTCACGTGAGACGATCGCGATGCTGGGCGACGCGCGGCATTCGTTCGATCTGGCATCGGCGGTGCTGCTGGCCGGCGCCGACCCCACAGCCGTCGGTGCCGATATTCGTGCCACCGATGAGCGCATCAATGCCACCGAACAACGGCTGCGATCCGAACTCGTGGTGCATGTGTCGGTGCACGGCGGTGAGTACATCGGGCTCGTGCTCGGGTACACGCTGCTGCTGAAGAAGATCGAACGCATCGGCGACCAGGCCAAGAACATCCTCGACCTCGCCGAGGAGGGCATCTCGCTCGCCGGGGCAGCCGATGTTGCCGACTTCAATGCCCGTCGACAGGAGATCTCCCAGATATTCGTCGAGGCAGCCGATGTGCTCGTCACCGGCGACGCAGAGCGGGCGGCGGCGTTTCTTGCGCGCACCAAGGAGATGAGCGCCGACTGTGAACGTCGACTGCACGGCTACATGCAGTCTGACGAACCCGGCCACTGGGCCGTGCCACGCGCCATCTTGCATCGCTATTGGAAGCGGATCGTTGCCAACCTCGCGGGCATCGTCACCTCGGCGATCGAACCGATTCAGACCCTCGACTATCTCGATGCCGGTCGGACAGACATCGACGACTGACGTTCAGCGCGAGCCGATCTCGCTAGCGTGCGCGGGGTGAGCGGGCCCATCGGCATGTTCGACTCCGGTTTCGGCGGCTTGACCGTGGCCCGAGCCGTCATTGATCTGTTGCCCTGCGAAGACCTTGTCTACATCGGCGACACCGGTCGCTACCCGTACGGGTCGAAGCCCCTCGACGAGGTGCGTTCCCATGCGGTGGAACTCGCCACCTCTTTGGTGCATGACTTCAACGCGTCGGCGGTGATCATTGCGTGTAACACCGCCACCGCGGCTGCTGCCGACGCACTGCAAGAACAACTCGACGTGCCGGTCATCGACGTGATCGCCCCCGGGGCGAGAGCGCTTGTCGCCGCCACGCGTAGCGGGCGGGTCGGTGTGATCGGCACGGTCGGCACCATCTCCTCGGGGGCGTACCCAGCGGCGGTGGAGGCCGCCGCCACAGCCCTCGGACGCGATGTTGATCTCACCGCGGCGGCATGCCCGGGTTTCGTGGAATTCGTCGAGCGTGGCCAAACGACCGGCGATGAGGTCACCGTGCTCGCCGAACGGTTGCTGGCTCCCATCGTGGACGCCAAGGTCGACACCTTGTTGCTCGGCTGCACGCACTATCCGTTCCTCGCGCGCACGATCAGCGATGTTGTCGGGCCTGACGTTGTGCTCGTGTCCTCCGCGGACGAAACAGCGTTCGCGGCCCGAGACCAACTGGCCGCGGCGGGCCTGTTACGTGCCACCGGCACCGGCGTTCGCCGCTTCCACTCGAGTGGGGATGTCGATGTGTTCCGTGATCTTGGGTCGCGTTTGCTGGGCCCGGAGCTGGATCGCACCGAGCCGTGGCCCATAACCCCGTAGGGTGAACGCATTGCCCGCAGCAAGCGGACGTTGTCAGCACACAACAACACTGGAGGACCCATGACCCGACCCGACGGACGCGCACCCGATGAGATGCGGCCGGTCACCTTCGAACGCGATTTCACCGAGATGGCCGATGGCTCTGTTCTGGTCACCGTGGGTCGCACCAAGGTGCTGTGCACCGCATCGATTGACGATGATGTGCCCCGCTGGATGCGCGGTCGTGGTACCGGATGGGTGACCGCGGAATATTCGATGTTGCCGGGTTCGTCGCCCGAGCGCGTTGATCGCGAGGCCGCTAAGGGCAAGCAGTCGGGGCGCACGGTGGAGATCCAGCGACTGATCGGCCGCGCATTGCGCGCCGCCTGCGACATGACGCTGCTGGGTGAGCGCCAAGTGGTCGTCGACTGCGACGTGATCCAAGCCGATGGCGGCACCCGCACCGCATCGATCTGCGGGGGATACCTGGCGCTGCATGATGCGCTCAGCCGGCGCGTGACTGCAGGAGATATCGAGGCGCACCCGCTGCATTCGGCCTGCGCGGCAGTGTCGGTGGGCATCGTCGATGGCACCCCGGTGCTCGATCTGCCCTACGTCGAGGACTCCCGCGCCGAGGTGGACATGAACGTCGTCATGCTGCGCCCGGCCGGAGTGGGAGGTCAGCCACGCTTCGTCGAGGTGCAAGGCACCGCCGAGGGCATGGCCTTCACCCGTGGCGAGCTCGACACCATGCTCGCCCTCGCAGAAAGCGGTCTGGTGCGCATCGCCGACCTCCAAGATGAGATGACTGCGGTGGCGCCGCCGCCGCGCACGTGAGCCGACCCAGGCTGGTGTGCGCCTCGGCCAACCCTGACAAGGTGGCCGAGATCGCCGCGCTGCTCGCGCCCGTGGCCAACCTCGTCGCACGCCCCGCGCAGATGGGCGAGGTGGTCGAAGACGCCGACACCTTGGAGGGCAACGCCCGGCTCAAAGCCGCCGCAGTGGCCGCGGTGGCGGGGGCACCTGCGGTGGCCGACGACACCGGTCTCGAAGTCGACGCTCTCGACGGTGCTCCCGGTGTGTATTCGGCGCGATTCGCCGGTGAGTCCGCGTCATATGCCGACAATCGCCGGCTGCTACTCGAACGCATGGCGGGCGTGCCCGCCTCTCAGCGCACCGCGCGATTCCGCACAGTGGTGGTGGTGGACTGGGCCGACGGCACCCACACGGTGGTCGACGGGGTGTGTGAGGGTCATATCACCGAGGTTGAGCGCGGGGCCGGAGGATTTGGCTACGACGCCGTGTTCGCCCCCAGCGACACCGATGGCGCGACGTTCGCCGAGATGGACCCAGACGCCAAGAACGCCATCAGTCATCGGGGCCGGGCGTTCGCCCAGCTCGCGGTCACGTTGGCCGCTCACCAATGACGCATGTCGATCGGCCACGGTTCGATCACCGCGTCACCATCGACGAGCCACATCACCTGATGGCGTGCGACCGTCGGGTCAAGATGAGCTGGCCGCACACGGATGCGATCCCCCAGACGTGGTAGCGACCCATCGTCCGGTGCGAACGTGATGTGCTCGTCGGAACAGAACCACACGGCTGCACCATCGATGCTCGGCGGACCGTGGTCCATGCCGAGCGCTTTAAGCCCCACATCGATCACACCGTGGCGGGCCCCCACGGAGATCACCGTGCCGATGAGATTGATCGCGGGCACGAACCCGGCGTCGTGACGCATGTAGTCGGTGTCCATCAGGGCATAACTGCCCGCTTGAACCTCGGTGACACCGGCCGGGTCATCAAGGCCGATCACCAGATCGCGATGGGTACCGGTACCACCGGCAGAGACAATGTCGCCCCCGACATCGCGGTGCGCGGCCCTCAGGGCAATCATGGCCTCGCGTACTCGTTCGGCGCGCCGGCTTGGGTCGAGATCCATCTGCAGATGGCCTT
This sequence comes from Ilumatobacteraceae bacterium, assembly GCA_017859395.1. Lineage (GTDB taxonomy): Bacteria > Actinomycetota > Acidimicrobiia > Acidimicrobiales > Ilumatobacteraceae > Casp-actino5. Next base: position 22,566 of record JAFMNE010000001.1, read on the forward strand.
CGTAACCCATGACGCCGCGAACCACCAGCCCGGCCTCCGCTGCGCGCGTCGCAAGATCTCCGGCGGCATCGGGCACGACGCCGCAACGGGGCAGGCCGACATCGACGTCAATAACTACCTCGCGCACGCCACCGCTGGCCGCGGCAGCGATGGTCGCGGGTGAGTCCACCGCCACGGTCACCCGCGCATCATGTTGTCGGGCGGTATCGATCATTGACCTCAGCCGCGCCTCATCGAGTACCTCGTTCGCGAGGAGTAAGTCGGCACCCAGTCCGGCTCCGGCCATCACCGACACCTCCCGTGGCGTGGCACAGGTGAAACCTAGATGTCCGTAAGCGTGTTGTCGGGCTGCGAGCGCGGTGCACTTGTGCGCCTTCACATGAGGTCGCAGTGCCGCCCCCGGTAGCCGGTTGGCCATCAGAGCCAGGTTCGCGTCCAGCGCAGCGGCATCGACGACCAGCGCCGGAGTTGGCAGTTCTCGCAGCTCCACCTTGCCAGCATGGCACCGCAACCCGCTACGGTCACGCCCATGACCGAAGCCTTCATTGTCGATGCTGTTCGTACCCCTACCGGTCGCCGCGGCGGCACCCTGTCCGGGGTGCATCCCGCCGACCTTGGCGCCCATGCCATCTCGGCGCTCATGGAACGTAGCGGCGCCGATCCCGCCGGTGTTGACGATGTTGTGTTCGGCAACGTGAACTCGGTGTGGGAACAGTCGGGCTGCATCGCGCGCACGGCGTGGCTCACCGCCAACATGCCGATGCATGTGCCGGGCGTGACGATCGATCGTCAATGCGGCTCCGCGCAGCAGGCCGTGCAGTTCGCCGCCCAAGCGGTGATGTCGGGAACCATGGACATGGTTGTCGCCGGTGGCGTGGAGAACATGTCGATGGTGCCCATCACCGCCGGTGCACAAGCCGGTAAGGACGATCCCGATTTCAACCCCTTCACCGGTGCCGATGGCTGGACATCGCGTTTCGGCAACGGCGAGGTCAGCCAGTTCCTCGGTGCCGAGATGATGGCCGAGCACTGGGACATCACCCGTGATGAGATGGAGGCCTTCGCTGTGATGTCGCACGAGCGGGCTTTGCGCGCACGCGCCGAGGGTCGTTTCGACGCCGAGATCGCTCCGCTGAACGGTCTGGATCACGACGAGGGTCCGCGCGAGCCGAACCTCGAGAAGATGCAGTCACTTGCCACGCTGCGTGAAGGTGGGCGCATCACCGCTGCTGTAGCGAGCCAGATCTCCGATGGGTCCGCGGCCCTGCTCATCGCCAACGAGGAGGCCGTGCGTCGTCACGGGCTCACCCCGCGGGCACGTATCCACCACATGACCGTGCTTGCCGATGACCCGATCATGATGTTGTCGGCGCCGATCCCCGCTACCCGTCGTGCGTTTGAGCGCACCGGAATGACAATGGACGACATCGATCTCGTGGAAATCAACGAAGCGTTCGCTCCGGTTCCGATGGCATGGATCCGCGAACTCGACGTCGATATCGACAAGGTGAATGTGAACGGCGGCGCGATCGCTCTGGGTCACCCGCTGGGCGCCACGGGTGCTCGCTTGATGACCACCTTGTTGCACGAACTCGAGCGCACCGGTGGTCGCTACGGCCTCCAGACCATGTGCGAAGGTGGCGGCCAGGCGAACGTCACGATCATCGAGCGCCTCTGATCGTGCTCGGGCGTCCGGCGCTCTTCGCCGCTGTCGGCGCGCTGGGGTTGGTTGCTGCCTGCGGTGGCGGGTCGTCATCGGCTCCTGCGAACGACGCGGCGAGCACCGCACCAGCGGCACCGACCACCGTGGTTGCGGCCGACGAGTCGGCGCCATCGACCACGGCTGCACCGCCGGAAACGACTCCGTCGACGGCGGCGGCGCCGACATCATCGTTGGCGCCGACAACGACGCTGCCACCGATGAGCGAGCCGGTGTCGCGAATGCCGGCGCACCCACCGCTGGTGCCCACCGCTGAACCGACCGGTTTCGCCACCGATGTCGCACCGATCCTGCTCGATCACTGCGCGGTCTGCCACAACCCCGGCGGGGCGGGATCGCCGCATTGGAACCTGTCGCAGGCCCGCGACATCACTGAGACCGCGCGATTCCTCAGCACCGCCATGGCCACGGGGTACATGCCGCCGTGGCCGGCAACCGATCTCAGCGTTCCGATGCGCGACTCCTTGGGCTTGACCGATGGCGAGTTGGCGACGGTGCTGGGGTGGCTGGACGATGGTGCACAACTCGATGTGGATGCCGACACGTCGATGATCGGACTCGGCACGGTGGGCCTCGATGAGGTCGACCTCGTGGTCCCACCCACCGCTCCCTACGACAACGAGAGCGGGCGCTACGACGACTATCGCTGCATGGTGTACCGGCCCGAGGTCGACGAGCGGGTGTGGTTGCGCGGTCTCAGCTTTGTTCCGGAGCGCACCGAGGTCGTCCACCATGCCATTGGGTATTTGGTGCCCGGGTCGCAGTGGGCGGCAGCCGAAGCCCTCGACGCAGCCGACGACGGCAGCGGATGGGAGTGCTACGGCGGCACCGGTTTGCGTGACGACACCTTCTTGCTCGGGTGGGCGCCGGGGCAATTGCCTGAGATCTACCCCGATGGCACGGGGTTGGCCATGGAGCCGGGTGACTTCTTCGTCATTCAGGTGCACTACCACTACGACGTGCGTGTCGATCCTGATGCGTCATGGTTGGAGCTTGACATCGAGCCAGCTGACACCGAATTGGAACCGATCAGCATTGCGACATATCTGACACCGGCGGAGATTCCCTGCGGCCCCGGCGAGACAGGTCCGCTGTGCGACCGCGAAGCCGTGGCTGCAGCAGCGCGGGCCGAGTTCGGTGTGTTGCCCGCGGACTTCATCAACATGCTCTGTGGCGTCACACCGGAAGATTTCGCCGGGATGGTCGACGGGGTGGCGTCGAGCAGCTGTGACCTGCCGGTGCAAACCACCGGTGAGATCGTGTCGGTGCTCGGGCATATGCACGACCTCGGGGCCAGCTATCGCATGACGTTGCATCCCGACACCGACGACGAATTGGTTCTGCTCGACATCGACGACTGGGACTACGACTGGCAGTACAACTATCGGCCGGCCGACAGCATCATCGTCGAAGCCGGTGACGTGGTGCGGTTCGAGTGCACCTGGGAACGGTCGCGTCGCAACGCCAATCTCGAGCCGGCGTACGTGCTGTGGTCGTTCGGGTCGAATGACGAGATGTGCTTCTCGACCATCACGACCCGGCCGCTCTGACCGGTGGCTGTGCGGGCGGTGGGACTCGAACCCACACTCCGTAGAACAGGAACCTAAATCCTGCGCGTCTGCCAGTTCCGCCACGCCCGCGTGAGGGGGATCGTAGCGATGAGGTGAGCGATTGGGCCATCGCTCACCGCGGTTGGTCGAGGGTTATTCGCCTGCTGGTCGCAGTCGCGACCATGTGGCCGGATCGAGTCGGCCCGTGACGTCGAGCCCATTGTCACGCTGGAACCGCATCACTGCGCGAAGGGTGCCCGGTCCGAATTCACCATCGACATCAACGGCCACACCACGGTCGACGAGCAACGACTGCGCAGCGGTGATGACGTCACCACGGGTGCACGCGGTCGTTGTCAACGCCATGGCTTGCATCGGGTCGTCCACCTCGGTGGGCACGTAGTCGCTGCAGAATTGCGCGCCGGGGTCCACGGTGGGCATCCGGAACTCTTCGTTCCACACGATGGGCCACGGGTCACCGACCGAGCAGGGCCACTCCGGGGCATCGATGGCGTCAGACATCATGATCGTCACGCTGGCGGGGAATTGTGTGACGGCCTGCGGCGCCGCGACGACCCCGCAGGGGGTGATGACAGGTCGTGTCCACCAATTGCAGTTCGTGTCGAGGATGCGCACCGTCGCGCTGGGTCCGTCGGCGCTCGACAACGATGTGACCAGCACGGGTTCATCGAGGCCGTCAAGGATGATGAGCTCGGCCGATGAGAACGCAAAAGTGGCCGTATCGGTCGTGGTGCTGTTGCCGAGCCAGGAATGGTCAGTGCGGATCCATTCGCCGTCGGCATGATGCCAGAGAGCAAATTCCGGGGTCGCCGAACCATTGGCATTGTCAATGCTTCCCCACTGGGCGGGGCCGTTCAGCACCACGGCCCGCAGCCCGCATCGCTCGGTATTCCACGCCGTCCAGCGGTCGTCGTCATCAACGGGCAGCGTGGCCGTCATTGCTTCGAATTCGTCGGTGTTCGCCGGGGCCGATGTTGTCGGCGTGGGCACGGTGGTCATCGATGGTGCATTGGTGGTTGTCGGTGCGACCTCGGTCGTGGTGGTCGCGTCGTCCGTGGATCCCACATCGGTGGGTTCCGTCATGGGTGTCAGCGTGGTGGAGGGCGCAGCGGTGCTGGGCACTGGGATGGTGACGACAGCATCGGTCGTTGCGGACACATCCGCATCGGCGGTGTCGTCGCTGTTGCCCCCGATGGTCACTGAACAGGCCGACAACGCAATGCCGGCAACAGCGGCAGCGAACAGGGTGGTGAATTGTCTCATTTGGCTTCCTCCGTCACCGTTGAGAGCGACTGCGGTGAACAATCTCGCAGAAATCTTCTCTTCGTTGCCGTCATGGCACGAGGCGCTGTCCTTTGGCAGAATGCGCAAGTGACGATCGTTGCTGACGCCCTGACCGATGCCCTCGAAAATCAGTTCGGTCTTGCCGATCGGGTTGTCGACGCCGACGCGCTCGAGAACTCGGTGCAACGGTTTCGCGAACGCGGCATCGTCCTGCCGCGCTTTTCGCAGTTGGCCAACCCTACGACCATCGACCCGGACCTCGTCGGTGACGCTGACCACAACGGTCCCGATGCCCGCAATCTGTGGCGGGTTCACTGGTACAACAACCTCGCCGGCGGGCGAGTGGATGTTCCCGACCATGTGGTGTTGCCGAGCGAACTCACCGGTGTGGCCAGCCCGATCATTGCCGTGTTCGGCGATCGATTCCCGATGATCACCGCACACAAGGTGCTGGCGGCCTACTCCTGTCTAGCACCGCGGGTGGTGACCGGTCAGTTCGATCCCACGCGTCACCGGGCGGTGTGGCCCTCGACGGGGAACTACGCCCGCGGCGGCATCGCCATCAGCCGCATCATGGCCAGTCGTGGTGTGGCCATACTCCCCGAAGGCATGAGTCAAGAGCGCTTCGACTGGCTCGACCGGTGGTGCGAGAACCCAGCCGAGGATGTGATCCGCACCACCGGCACCGAATCGAACGTGAAAGAGATCTACGACGCGTGTAACGAACTCGCCCTCGATGATGAGAACTTCATTTTGAACCAGTTCTCTGAGTTCGGGAACCACCTCGGTCATCATCGGGTGACCGGTCGTGCCCTCGGCCATGTGTTCGAGACGGTCCGTGCAGCATCGGGCCGAGATCTCCGGCTTGCGGCATTCACCTCGGCAACAGGTTCAGCCGGCACGATTGCCGCGGGTGATCGTTTGAAAGACGACTATGGCGCGCGAATCGTGGCCGTGGAAGCACTCGAATGCCCGACAATGCTCGAGAACGGGTTCGGCGAGCACAACATTCAAGGCATCGGCGACAAGCACATCCCCCTCATCCACAACGTGATGAACACCGATGTGGTGTGCGCGATCAGCGACCGTTCCACCGATGACCTTGATGTGCTGTTCAACACCGCCGCGGGTCGCGCGCACTTGGTGGACAAGATGGGGGTGGACCCGGCCGTGGTCGCCACGCTGGAGCACTTCGGGTTCTCCGCGATTGCGAATGTGCTCGCAGCCATCAAGACCGCCCGACTGCTCGACTTGGGCCCCGATGACGCGATCATCACCGTGGCCACCGACGGTGCCGCCCTGTACCCGAGTGAACGAGCCAAGACGCTCGCCCAGCGTTTTGGCGGCGATGTTGATGCAACCGATGCCGCAGCGATTGTCGGTGAGCACCTGATGCATCTGTCCACCGAGTACATGATCGACTGCACCGAGGCGGATCGTCGTCGCATCTTCAACCTCGGTTACTACACATGGGTCGAACAGCAGGGCACCCCCTTTGAGTTGTTCGAGCAGCGTCGCCACCAGTCGTTCTGGCAGGGCTTGCGCCGCTATGTCGACATCTGGGACACGATGATTGACGAGTTCAACGCTCGCGTGGCTGCCGGCTGATCGATCGTGGTCGTCGGTTGGGTCTGCGCGGTCTGCGGAACGCGTGTCGACATCGCCGAGGCCTACTCGTGGACATGTCCACGCGCCACAGTCGATGACTGGCGCCATGTGTTGATGCCGGTCACCAATGGGGCACCGGTGATCCCTGACGACGACCCGAATACCCTTGTGGCGTTCCGACATGCAAGCGCGTGGTGGGCATTCGCGCGGGCACATGGCATGGATGACGACGTCACGGTGGAGATCGCGCGTGACATCGGTGATGGATTCAGCCGCACACCGTTTGCGCGACACGGTGTGCTGAGCGATGCCACAGGGGTGGAGGTCTGGGCCAAGGACGAGACCAGCAATGTGGCCGGCTCGCACAAGGCGCGCCACCTCGTCGGCGTGCTCTTGCATCTGCTGGTGGCCGAACGCCTCGGCCTGTCCGTCGGCCGGGCGCCGCTGGCGATCTCGTCGTGCGGCAATGCAGCGCTCGCCGCAGCCACGCTGGCCAGTCGGGTCCGCTGGCCCATCACGGTGTTCGTCCCGACATGGATGGATGAGGCCTTCGGCGATGGGCTCGATCGCTTGGGTGCCGATGTACGCCGCTGTGCGCGCCATGACGGTGACCCCCCGGGCGACCCGGCGATGGCGGCATTCCGTCGGGCCATCGCTGATGGGGCCGTTCCCTTCAGCGTGCAGGGGCCACACAACGGGTGGTGTCTCGACACGGGCCGCACAATCGGTTGGGAGATGAGAGCGCAGGCCGATGCTGCCGGCGTTGATCTCGAGCGGGTGTATGTGCAGGTCGGTGGTGGGGCATTTGCCACGTGTTGCAGCGCTGGTCTTGGCGACGCCCCGGCGTTGCATGCAGTGCAGACGGCTGGTTGTGCGCCGTTGGCGGCAGCGGTTGCCGCTCTTGGTGACGACGCCAACCCCGGCGCGCGGTGGGCCGAGGTGATGCATCCGTGGGATTCCCCGCACTCGCTTGCCGATGGCATCCTTGACGACGAGACCTATGACTGGCTCGGCGTCGTCACACGTCTGCGCGCCAGCGGTGGTCGCACGGTGATCGCCGACGAGGCCACGGTGGTGGCCGCTCATCGCATGGTGAACAACGGTGGCGATGCGGTGTCGCCCACCGGTACGGCTGGTGTTGCTGGCCTGCTGAGCGATCTGGCCGCCGGAGATCGTCCAGATGCGGCGGTGGCGATCGTTTTCTCTGGTGTGGCCCGCTGAGCATGCGGCCAGCACCACAGGTAGCGTGAACCCCATGGTGTCAGAGACCGGCCTCATCATGCCTTCCGCCCTCGATGGGGGTGCCGACCCGCGCAACGACGTGTTCAACCGTTTGATGAAGAACCGAGTGGTGCTGCTCGGATCCGACGTGAACGACGACATCGCGAACCAGCTGTGCGCGCAATTGCTGTACCTCGAGGGGGAAGACCCCAACGCCGACATCTGGCTGTACATCAATTCGCCCGGCGGGTCGGTGACCGCGGGTATGGCCATCTACGACACCATGCAGTTCGTGTCATGCGATGTGGCCACGGTGTGTCTCGGGCTTGCTGCCTCAATGGGTCAGTTTCTTCTCACCGCCGGAGCCGCCGGGAAGCGCTACAGCCTGCCGAACGCGCGCATCATGATGCACCAGCCGCTGGCCGGTTTGCGTGGCCAGGCTGCCGACATCGCTATTCAGGCTGAACAGCTCGCCTATACCAAGCGTCGCATGGCCGAACTGATCGCCGAGCATTCGGGTCAGCCGTTGGAGCAGATCCAGACCGATTCCGAGCGCGACCGGTGGTTCACCGCCGAAGCAGCCAAGGAATACGGCCTGTGTGACGCGGTGATCCTGCGTCGCGGCGAAATGGTCTGACCGTCCGCGCTGGGTCGAGCATTTCTCAGTTACTGGGCTCGCTGTAGCCCGGCGGGGTGGCCGGGTCGGCGGCATCTTGTGGCGCCAGTGTGGTTACCGGGCCCAGATCGACGCCGCACGAGGCCGACACCCACGCAGATACGGCAACGGCCGCCCGTTCGGTGGCGTAGGCCTGCTGCACGGCTCGCTGCACCGTTGTCTCATCGCCGGGCACCACGGTGGCTGCGGTCACCACGCCGAGAGTCAACTGGTCCCACTCCTCACCGATTGCCAAGGGCGCGAGGTCGCCGAGGTCGCGGTACAGATCGATCGTCGTCTCGATGTCGAGTTCGGTCCTGATGGTGGGGGAGACAACGTCGGCTGCTCGTTCACTGACCAGAGCGCAAAACGCCGCGGCGTCGGGTGATGGCCCGTCATCGCCGCATGCAGCCAGCGTCGTGACGGCCACGGCAACAGCCACAAAGTGGTGGAGGCGACGCGACCTGGCTGGCACAGCACCTACTGTGCCACGCCGGTCATCATCGGCGCCGTCACACCCCCGTTCTACGGTGCCATCACCGACCTCCCCTGTTGTGGCTGGGTGTCACCTGGCCGAATTCTTCACAAGGGGTACGCACATGATTGCGAATATCGCATCGGCCACGGTCCGAGGTGCACACGGGCATCCGGTCACCGTTGAGGTGCACGTTGGCGCCGGCCTGCCGGGTTTCACCATGCTTGGCCTGCCCGATGAGGCATGTCGTGAAGCCCGTGATCGAGTGCGGGCCGCCGTTCTTTCGAGCGGGTTCGACTGGCCCGATCGGCGGATCACGGTCAACCTCGCACCACCGCACCATCGCAAGACGGGGTCGGGTCTCGACCTTGCCATTGCGATCGGCGTGTTGGTGGCAGCCCAACGGATTCCGCCTGAGGCCGTCGGCGGTTTGCATATGGTCGGTGAGGTCGGCCTCGACGGGGCGTTGCATCCGGTGCCGGGGGTGGCGCCGATGGTGGCGGTCGATCGTGATGCCGACTGGGTGGTGCCGGTGGGGTCACTCGCCGAAGCCTCGGCGGTTGGCCGCTCACGGGTGCTCGGTGCCACCTGCCTGGCAGGCGTGGTCGAGGCCCTCACCGGCACGGCCGAATGGGCGGACTGCGACGCTGGCGAATCCGACACTGCGGTCGTTGATGCTCCCGATATGCGCGATGTGCGTGGTCAGCCCGTGGCGCGCGCTGCTCTCGAGGTTGCTGCTGCAGGTGGTCACCATCTCCTGCTGGTCGGGTCACCGGGATCGGGCAAGACCATGCTCGCCGAGCGGTTGTGCGGGTTGCTGCCCGATCTCACCGCTGATGTGGCGCTGGAGGCCACCATGATTCATTCCGCGGCGGGCGAGCGGCTTCCAACTGGAGGGCTCGTGCGGCGCCCCCCATTCCGCACGCCGCACCACAGCGCCACCCTTGCGGCGATGGTTGGTGGGGGGTCGCATCATCTCCGTCCGGGAGCGGCATCGTTAGCCCATGGTGGGGTGTTGTTCTGCGACGAGATGGGCCAGTTCGCACCGTCGGTTCTTGATGGGCTCCGCGAAGCACTTGAGTGCGGCGCGGTCACCATTGGTCGCGTCGAACATCAAGTCACCGTGCCCGCTCGGTTCCAGATGATCGGCGCCACGAACCCGTGCCCCTGTGGCGAGGGGCTACGGCCAGGCTCATGCATCTGCGATGAACGTGCGCGCCGTCGATACTCCCAGCGGCTCTCGGGGCCGTTGCTCGATCGGTTCGATCTGCGGGTCGCGGTGCAGCGGCCCGACACCGATCATCTGCTCGGTGGCAGCGATGGTGAATGCTCTGCGGTGATCGCTGGACGTGTCGAGGCTGCGCGAACGGCAGCCCTTCAGCGCGCAGGGGTGTTAAACGCCCATCTCGACGCGGTCGGTCTCGATCGCCATGCCCGCCCCGATGCCGACGGTGCCGCACGCCTGCGCACCGAGATCGATGCCGGTCGTTTAACCGGCCGCGGGTACCACCGGGTGCGCCGCACAGCGCGCACGCTCGCTGATCTCGCGGGTGAGGTGGGCGACGTGATCGATGACCGCCACGTGGCCACAGCCGTTGCGATGCGGGTGTCGATGGGGGCCGAGCGGGGGCGTGGATGAGCGCCGAGGCGGCCGCCGCTGCGCTGGCGGGGTTCAGCGGCTTAGCACCACGGTCGCTACGCCGTCTGCTCGACGTTCTGGCACCGAGCGATGCGTGGGAGTTGGCGGTGCGAGGGCAACTCGGCGAGGTTGTCGAGCTGCGCCAGGGCCGGGCACGCGAAGTCGCCGAACGGCTCAGCGGGGTCGACCCCGACGCTGTGGCGGCGTCGTGCGCCGCGAGCGACATCAACGTGCTTGTACACGGCACCCGGGCATATTCGGCGGCACTCAGCGACGACCCTGAGGCACCTGCCGTGTTGTTCGCCAGAGGTCAACCTCTAGCGCGCATCGATGAGCTGCGCCGGGTTGCCATCGTGGGAACACGGTCGGCAACCGCGGCGGGGCGGGCCACCGCGCACGATCTCGGACATGACCTGTCCGCCAACGGGGTCGCTGTGGTGTCGGGGCTTGCCATTGGTGTGGATGGTGCCGCACACCGTGGTGCGCTCGATGGCGGGGGTCTCGCGGTGGCCGTGCTGGCCCATGGCCTCGATCGCTGTTACCCAGAGCGCCATCGACACCTCTTCGAGCAGATGTGCGCCGATCACGTGGTGCTCAGCGAATGGCCTCCTGGTGTCGGCCCCGAGCCGTGGCGGTTCCCGCTGCGCAACCGCATCATCGCTGGCTTGGCCGAGGTCGTTGTGGTGGTCGAGTCGCGGGTCACGGGCGGCAGTCTCATCACCGCCCGCGCTGCCCTCGACAGAGGTGTTGATGTGCTGGTGGTACCAGGGTCGCCACAGATGCCGGCTTCGGAGGGAACGAACATGTTGTTGCGCGACGGTGCCGGAGTCGTCACCGATGTCGACGACGTGTTGACGGCTCTGGGTATCAGCCATGACGGTTGTCGCGGTGTTGCGCCTGTGCGTCCACCGGGCCCGCCGGGTTCGGATGCGTCACCGCATGGCGATGTTGTGGCAGCGCTCGCTGATGGGCCAGCCACCCTCGACACTTTGGCCGCTCGCACCATGCATTCCGTGGCCGATGTGGCCTGCGCTGTCAGCGACCTGGTTGGAGCCGGCCTGGTCGTCGCCGAGGGGGGCTGGGTCGAGTTGGCGATGTCACGACTGTCCGGACAGCACCCCTCATGAGCGAATACCCTCGGCGGTATGAGTGGGTCCCACGCCGCACGCGCCAGCGGAGCCGGGCGTCGCCCGCGCTCGGCGACCGCGGCGACGGAGCAGCTCCGCGCAGACGATGTGGAGGTGCCCACTGATGACGTCGCTGGAGATGTCAACCCCGACGATCATGCGGTCGATCTTGATGAGCGCTGGCACACCGCCGACTTTGCGTCGTCGTTGACCTCTTTGGCCGACCGCTCGGTGGCGGCGTACCTCAGCGATATCCGCCTGTTCGCCGAGTGGGTGGAACGCCTCGCCATGCAGGGACCCGACGATGTCACCCGGGTTGCTGTGCGTCGCTACGTGGCGAACCTCACTACCCGGCAATATGCACGCCGGTCCATTGCACGCAAAGTGGCTGCGCTCCGCCGTTATTTCGCGTGGGCGTTGCGACGCGGACTCGCACCGGTTGACCCCACACTCGGCGTCCAGATCAGCGCGGGCGCTGGTCGCCTACCCCGCGTGCTGGGCGACCGTGACCTCGAGTCGCTCTTCGCTCCGGCCGACCCTGGTGAGCCCGAATGGCGACACCGTCGTGACCTCGCGATCTGCGAGATCCTGTACGGGTCGGGGCTGCGGGTGTCGGAAGTGTGCGGTCTTCGTCTCGACGATCTCGATTTGAACGGCGGTGCTCTCCGGGTGTGGGGTAAAGGATCGAAACAGCGTCGTGTGCCACTCGGACAACCAGCCGTCGCAGCGACTAGTGAGTGGTTGGCGCTGCGTCACGAGGTTGTTCCCACCGACCTTGGTGATCTTGTGTTCGGCAACGAACGGGGTCATCAGCTCACCCCGCGCGACGTGCGCCGCATCCTCGACCGGCGTTGTGCCACCCCAACGCACCCACATGCGCTGCGCCACACATTCGCCACCCACCTGCTCGATGGTGGAGCTGACCTTCGGGCCGTTCAGGAGATGCTCGGCCACTCCGATGTGTCGACCACCCAGCGCTACACCCACGTGAGCCGAGAGCGCTTGATGAGTGCCTACCGCGACGCCCATCCACGCGCATGACCCCACCTCCTCCACCTCCGCCGGCCGGGCAACGCCGCGGGCTTGCCGATGCTGATGCCGAGTTGGCTCTGCACTGGGATCGTTGGCAGCGACGGCGTGCCCCGGCGAGTCGAGACCACCTGATCGTGCACTATTCGCCTCTGGTGAAATTCGTGGCCGGTCGTGTGGGCGCCGGTCTGCCGTCGAGTGTCGATGGAGGGGATCTGGTGTCCTACGGGGTGTTCGGTCTAATCGATGCGCTGGAGCGATTCGACCCGACGCATGGTGTACGGTTCGAAACCTTCGCGGCGCCGCGTATTCGTGGCGCTGTCTACGACGGTTTGCGTCAACTCGACTGGGTGCCGCGCTCGGTGCGGTCGAAAGCTCGTCGAATCGAGTCGGCGATTGCCGGATTCGAACATGACGAGGGTCGAGCGCCGGCCGATGCCGAACTCGCCGAACGGCTCGGGATCGACGTGGACGAGTTGGCGGCATGGCTGTCGGCTGTCGCTGCCACCACGGTTGGCCCGCTCGATCGGGCAGTGGCTGCGGGTGCAGAACCGGTTTCCGTCGACCGTGATGGCGAGCGCACACCGTCGGCCGGGGTTGAAGAAGACGAATTGCGTGCGGCGGTGCGCGCAGGAATCGGTGATCTCAGCGATCGCGAGCGGTTCGTGCTCGCCTTGTACTACGACGAAGGCCTGACGCTTGCCGAGATTGGTGACGTCCTCGGCGTCACTGAATCGCGGGTCTCGCAAATCCACACGCGGGCGGTGTTGGCATTGCGGGCACGGTTGCGCTCGCGCGATCTGCTCTGAGCGGCATCAGCGCAACCCGCGCGGCGTCATGCCGACAGATGCGGAGGTGTAGTTGTGGGTGTCAACCTGGGATCGGCGATCGGGGTCGTGCTGGTATCGGTTGCGGTCGTGGCATTCACCGCGGCGGCAGTGGCCGACACCACCATCTCTCAACCGGTTGCTGCAACGTGTTGGGTGCCGGTGGTGGATGCGCCGATCATCGACCCGTTTCGGCCCCCTGCGTGTCCGTGGTGTGCCGGCAACCGCGGGGTTGAGTTCGAGTCCGATGCGGGAGCGCTGGTGCATGCTCCAACGCCGGCGACGGTCATCTTTGCCGGTGCGGTGGCGGGGACGCCGTGGATCACTCTCGACACCGGCACCGAGCGCATCACCATTGGCGGGGTTGACGCAATGGTGCACGTGGGGGACAGGGTGCGGCGCGGCCAGATGCTCGGCGTATCAACGACAACGGTGCATGTGGGCGTGCGCCGTGGCGATGACTACCTCGATCCGGCGCGATGGCTCACCTCCTCTGGCTATCGAGCACGGGTGGTGCCCGACGATGGCGCACCTGGGCGACCAGCGTCGCGGCGACCCACGTGCTGATCATGGGGCCGCGAGGGACTCTGGTGTTCTCACCACCGTGTCCGACCGCTGTGTGCAGTCGATAGCATCGAGTGAGTGCCCCATCCCGGGGTGCCGCACCAACTGGTGCGTCCATAAGAAACAACCACCGGTCCATCTGCGGTCGCTACGGCGCCCGGGCTGGTTGGGTAACCGCAGAACAGGAGACACTCATGGCTGTGATCAGCATGCGCCAGATGATTGAGGCAGGCGCCCATTTCGGGCACCAGACCCGTCGCTGGAATCCCAAGATGCGGCGCTTCATTTTCGGCGAGCGCAACGGCATCTACGTCATCGATCTCGATCAGACGCTGTCGCGTATCGAGACCGCCTACGGTTTTTTGCGTGACCTCGTCGCCGACGGTGGAAACGTGTTGTTCGTCGGTACGAAGAAGCAGGCGCAGGACCCCATTCGCAACTCGGCCGATCGTTGCGGCATGCCGTATGTGAACGAGCGCTGGCTGGGCGGCATGCTCACCAACTTCTCGACCATTTCGGTGCGGGTCAACAAGATGTTGGAACTCGAGCGCCAGAAGTCCATCGGCGAGTTCGACCTCATGATCAAAAAAGAGGCGCTCCTACTCGACCGTGAACTCACCAAGTTGCAGCGCAACCTTGGTGGTCTGCGTGACATGAAGAAGGCACCTGACGCAGTGTTCGTGCTCGACACCGTGAAAGAACACATCGCGGTAACCGAGGCGAACAAGCTCGGAATTCCCGTGGTGGCGGTGGTCGACACCAACGTCGACCCGGATGTCATTCAGTACCCGATCCCCGGCAACGATGACGCGATCCGCGCGAATGCCCTGTTCGCCAATGTGATTGCCGAGGCAGTGCTCGAGGGGCGCTACATCGCGTCGCGTCGCCCATCCGCAGAGCCGGTGATCCCAGCGCCGCCCGAGCGCACCCCCGAGGATGCCGCAGCATTCGAGAAGGCTCAAGCTGACGCCCGCGCCGCAGCAGCCAAGGCCCAAGCCGAGCGCGAGGCCCGTCTCGCTGCCAAGAAGGTGGCCGCCGATGCCGGGGAGGCCCCTGAGGCCTCCGCTGTCACCGAGGCCCCCGCAGCTGAGGAGGCTCCCGTCGAGGAGTCAGCCGCCGAGGTTGCGCCCGCCGACGAGAACTGACCCCCACAACCGAATCGAGGACGACCGATGTCATTCACCGCACAAGATGTGAAGGCGCTGCGCGAGGCAACCGGCGCCGGCATGATGGACTGCAAGAAGGCTCTCACCGAACACGACGGTGACATGGAAGCCGCTAAGCAGTTCCTACGCGAGAAGGGCTTGGCCGCGTCGGCCAAGCGCGACGATCGCGACAACGACCAGGGCGTCATCGCCCTCGCTGTCGAGTCGGGCGTGGCGGCGATGGTGCAGTTGAAGTGCGAGACCGACTTCGTAGCCGGTTCCGACCAGTTCAAAGAAGCGGCCGATCGCATGCTCGCTGCGGTACTCGCCGGTGGACCCGACGCGGTCAGTGCCGACGACGCCGACCTCGAGGAGTTGAAGATCACCCTCAAGGAAAAGATCGAACTTGGCCGAGTCGAGTACATGAAGGCCGCCGACGGCAATGTGATTGGACATTACCAGCACATCCAGGGTGGCCGCGGCGTGAATGGCGTGCTGGTTGAAGTGGCCGGCGGTGACGACGAACTCGCCCACGACCTCGCCGTGCACATCGCCTTCGCGCGTCCCGCATACCTGCGGCGTGACGATGTTCCCGCTAGCGCCATCGAGGCCGAACGGGCCACGCTGGAGACAATCACCCGTAACGAGGGTAAGCCCGAGCAGGCGATCGCCAAAATCGTTGAGGGCCGCTTGGGCGGGTTCTTCAAAGACATCGTGCTCTACGAGCAGCCCTTCGCTAAAGACGACAAGAAGAGCATCACCGACATCGTCGGATCGGCCGAGATCGTCCGATTCGCCCAGGTCGAGATCGGCTGAGAGGACAACGACGATGACCACCACACCCCGTTGGCGGCGCATCGTCTTCAAGCCCTCCGGTGAGGCACTCGCCGGCCCGGAGGGGCGCGGGCTCGACGGGCCCACTCTCGACGCGACCGCAGCCGAGATCATCGATCTCCGCCAGAACATGGGCGTTGATGTGGCCGTGGTTGTCGGTGGTGGCAACTTCTGGAGAGGCCGCACCGGTGCAATGGAGGGGATGGACCCCACCCAGAGCGACCATATCGGCATGCTCGGCACAGTGATGAACGCTCTCGCTCTTCAAGATGCGCTCGAACGCAAGGGCCAACCCACCCGGGTGCAGACGGCGATCGAGATGCCGCGGATCGCCGAGCAGTACATCCGGCGGCGTGCTGTGCGCCACCTGGAGAAGGGCAGGGTGGTGATCTTCGCCGCCGGTACTGGCAACCCGTTCTTCACCACCGATACCGCAGCGGCGCTGCGTGCGGCCGAGATCGAAGCAGATGCCCTGTTGAAAGGCACTCATTCAGGTGTGGACGGTGTGTACGACGCCGACCCCCGCGTGAACGACGACGCCGTGAAATACGACGAGGTCGACTACATGGAGGTCATGACCAAAGACCTCAAGGTGATGGACGCCACCGCCATTGCGTTCTGCCGCGATAACCAGATTCCCATCGTGGTGTTTGACATGTCGACGCGCGGTTCTCTGCGCGCAATTCTCGCCGGCGAACAGGTCGGCACCATGGTTCACGACGTCTGAGAGGTGCACGCCTCCACCTGTGTGGCCCATGGGGTGGGTACGCTGTGCGGGTGATCGACGAGACGTTGCTCGACGCCATGGAGAAGATGGACAAAGCCGTGGTGCACGTGCAGAGCCAGTTCGCGACGGTGCGTACCGGCCGTGCCGCACCAGCACTCGTTGAGCACCTCCTTGTCGAGTACTACGGCGCGCCAGTGCCGATGCAGCAGTTGGTGTCGATTCAGGTGCCCGAAGCCCGCCAGCTGCTGATCAAACCGCATGATCGAGCGGCGCTCGGCGCGGTCGAGAAGGCCATTCGCGACTCCGATCTCGGAGTATCACCGAATAACGACGGTGTGGTGATCCGTTTGAATTTCCCGGCGCTCACTGAGGAGCGGCGCCGCGACTACGTGCGGGTTGCCAAGCAGATGGCCGAAGACGGTCGCGTGGCGGTGCGAAATATTCGTCGCGATGCGCGCAAAGCGCTCGAGTCGGCGGAGAAAGACAGCGAGATCTCCGCCGACGAGTTGGAGCGAGCCGAGAAAGAACTCGACCGATCCACCTCTGAACACGTTGATCGCATCGATGCGGCACTTGGCCGCAAGGAGACCGAACTACTCGAGGTGTGACCGCAATGCGGGCACCTGGGGCGGGTACCAACCGATGAAGGGGGTACAGAGATGAACGACCGGTACGACGACGACGGATCCCTGTTCCGTGATCCCACCGATCCAGGCCGCGAGCATCGCGATGATGCCGAGGCCGATCGTGCGGCTGGCGACGCTGGCGACACTGGCGACAACGGTGAAAGCGGCGACAACGGGCTGCTCGACAGTGCGCTCGACGCCGACTTCGATCGATTCGCTGATCGTGTTCGTCACGTCGAAGACGCACCGGCGCCGCCACCCGCACTGGCCTTCGACGACGAGTCCGGCCCAATGCCGCACTGGAGCGAACCCGCAACGGGTGAGATTCCGCGTCCGTCGGATCCCACCGGGGTGAACCCGGTCGTGGATCCCACACCGGCAGCCTCGCGCTCCGAAGATGAATTGTGGGCGTCATTCACGGCCGAGCAGCCCGTCTGGAACGACGATTCGCCTGAGGGCGTTCCCGTTGACTCGGGTCGTGTCACCGGTGAAACGGTGGCCACAGAGCCGTCACGCATCGTCATCGGGACCGACCCCGCGGGTATCGAACGCCGCAGCGCCGATCCGTCGGGTGCTACGCGCCGGCCGTTGCGTCGGCCGGGTCGACGGGCACCTGAACCGGTGCCGGGCACCGCGCCGAGTGCCACCGGTCGTGACCTGCCGGTCGCCACCGCAGTGGGCTTGTTCCTCGTGCTGTTGTTCGTCGGCGCCATGATGTGGCGTCCATGGTCGGTGGCCGCACTGGTCGCCGTTGTCCTTGGTCTCGGAGCCGTGGAGTTCTACGACAAAGTCACCGAACGTGGATACCGGCCTGCTGTAGTGCCCGGCATCGTCACCTGCGTGACCGCGCCGTTGGCGGCTTACTGGTTGGGTGACGGCACGTTGCCACTGGTGCTGCTCCTCGGTTTTGCTGCGACAGCGGGCACGTACATCGGGTCACGATCGATCGACATCGGGCCGCTGCCGAATATTTCGATCACCACCTTGCCCACCGTGTGGATCGGGTTGGCGGGTGCCTATGCAGGGTTGATTCTGCGGTTCTCCACCACCGGTGAGGTACTGCGGGCCGACACCGGCACCGACACATTGTTCATGCTGGCCCTTGCGGTGGTGGCGAACGATGTGGGTGCGTTGTTCGTTGGATCGGCTGCTGGGCGCACACCCTTGCGGTCGTGGATCAGCCCGTCGAAGACGGTGGAGGGCTTCATCGGCGGCGGCTTGATGACCGTTGTGGCACTGGTCGTCGTGGGCATCGGCGGGTGGAACAGCACCTGGGACAGCACGGGCCATCTGCTCGCACTCGCGGTCATCGTGTCGATCACCGCGCCGGCAGGAGACCTGATCGAATCGATGTTCAAGAGGAACCTCGGCATGAAGGACTTCGGGTCGCTGGTCAAGGGCCACGGTGGGGTGCTTGACCGCTTCGACGGTTTCTTGCTCACCTTGCCGGCGGTGTACTACCTCACGTTGATTCTCGAGCCCTGGGCCTCGTGACCGTTTCGGTCGCACTCGCCGGGTGCACCGGTTCTATCGGTCGCCAAACCGTTGAGGTCGTGGCAGCCGACCCCGATCGCTACCGCATCGATGCGGTGTCGGTGGGATCGTCGGTCGCCGACGCGGTACAGGTGGTGGCCTCCACCGGAGCGCGAGTGCTGGCCGTGGCCGACGAGGCCGCTCGTTTCGCAGCCCGCGACATGTTGAACGATGCCGGGATGGTCCGTGTCGAGGTGGTCGACGACCTCGCGCCGGTGTGCAGCGAGGTCGACGTGGTGGTGAATGCGGTTGTTGGTTTCGCCGGGTTGGATATCACGGTGGCCACGTTGGCGGCGGGGCGTCGATTGGCGCTGGCCAACAAGGAAAGCCTCATCGCGGCGGGCCCGGTGGTGCAGCCGCTGCGCGCAACGCCGGGCGCCGAATTGATTCCGGTGGATTCCGAACACAGTGCCCTGCATCAATGTCTGCGCTCGGGGACACCTGGTGCAGGTGAGGTCGAGCGCTTGATTCTGACGGCCTCGGGTGGCCCGTTCCGTGGCCGGACACTGGACGAACTGTCGCAGGTGCGTCGACAAGATGCTCTTGCTCACCCGACATGGGCGATGGGCCCAAAGATCACTGTCGATTCGTCCACCTTGATGAACAAGGGCCTTGAGGTCATCGAAGCACACGAGTTATTCGCTGTGCCCTATGACTGCATCGATGTTGTGGTGCACCCGCAGTCGGTGGTGCATTCGATGGTGGAATTCACCGACGCGTCCACCATTGCGCAACTCTCGATGCCCGATATGCGCCTGCCCATCGCGTACGCGTTGGCGTGGCCGCAGCGCGGTGGGACGCCGTTCGGACGCATCGATTGGGCAACCGTTGGTTCGTTGACGTTCGAACGCCCGGACCGCGACACGTTCCGCTGTCTGGATCTCGCAATCGCTGCTGGTCGGATGGGTGGCGATGCGCCTGCGGTTCTGTCGGCAGCGAATGAGGTTGCGGTAGAGGCATTTCTCGACGGCCACCTCGGATGGGCTGCGATTTCCGATGTGGTGAGCCGTGTGCTCGACGCGCACGATGTGGCTGTGCCGGGTACCGTTGGAGATGTGATCGATGCCGATCGACGCGGTCGGATTGCCGCCACTGCGGTGGTGGCACAAATGGCCGCCTGATCGTCTCGAACGACACTGCGAAGCCAACCAACGATGACCGATACCGACCGTTCCCCCACTACCGGCGGCGACGCCTGGCCGGCTCCTGAGCCCGATCATCGCGCGGGCGACACAGGTGCGGGCACGGGTGCATTTGGCCGCACGGCGCTGGCTGGTGGGGCTCTTGACGATGCCGAACCGGTCGGTGGCCTGCGAGGTCTGCTCGGTGTGCTGGGTGTGGCAGCGTCCATCGCGGTACTGGCGATATTCAGCATCTGGTGGTTCGTATTCGCCGTTGGCCTGCTGGTCTCGATTCTGTTGCACGAACTCGGCCATTTCTCTACAGCCCGGCTCACCGGTATGAAGGCAACGCAGTTCTTCATCGGTTTTGGCCCACGGGTGTGGAGTTTCCGCCGTGGAGAAACCGAGTACGGAGTGCGGGCTCTGCCGCTGGGGGCATTTGTGCGCATCATCGGGATGCATGCCGGCGAAGAGGTCGATGCTGCCGACCGCGACCGCACCTACCGGTCGAAGCCGTTCGGCTCACGAATGCTGGTGATCTGTGCCGGATCGCTCGCTCACTTCATCTTGGCGATCGTGATTTTGTCGGTCGTCTACGCAACAGCCGGGCAGACCCAGCCCGTGGATGCTGCACGGGTGGTGGCGGTCTCTGATGGCACGCCTGCCGCAGCGGCAGGGCTACTGCCCGATGATGAGGTGTTGTCCATCGGTGGGGTGCCGGTGACCGCAGGGGGTGGCCTCTCGGCTGCGGTGACGGCGCATGCCCCGGGCGATGTTGTCGATGTCGTGGTCGCCCGAGGTGACGAGGTGCGCACGGTCGATGTCACGCTCGCGTCACTCGCGCTGGTGGGTGGTAGCGATGATGCGGCGTTCCTTGGGGTGTCCGCACGCCCGGTCGTGGAGACCTTTGACCGCGCGTGGTGGTCGTCGCCATGGCACGCCGTTGGGTCGTTGGTGGATCAAACCGGCGCGTCGATCACCGGTGTGGTGCGCGTGCTGGACCCGACGAATCTGTTCAGCCACTTGGCTGGGACCACCGATGATCTCTCCACTCGGCCAACGACGCTGGTGGGAATCACCGCGGTCAGCGATGACATCGGTGATTCGGCCGGGTTCACCGGCATCATGGAAATGCTGGCGCTGTTGAACGTCTTTGTTGGCGTGTTCAACCTGTTCCCCTTGCTGCCCCTCGATGGTGGACACGCCGCGGTGGCGATCTACGAACGGATTCGCGAGGGTCGCAGCGGTCGCCGGTACTACGCCGACATGGAACGCTTGGCACCGCTGACAATGGTCGTGGTGACACTTCTGCTGTTTCTGTTCATGTCGGGGCTCTACCTCGACATCGTTCGGCCGGTTGGATGATCGCAGGTATGCGTACGGGTGACGATGCCCACGTGGGCGATAGAAGGGCGATGAGTCATGCAGGTCACTGAATGGGCGAGCGATCGTCGCGAGACCCGACAGATCATGGTGGGGTCAGTGCCCGTTGGCGGGGGTGCTCCTATCACGGTGCAGTCGATGACGGTCACCAAAACCGCCGATGTCGAGGGCACCCTGCAGCAGATCTACGCGCTGGCGGCGGCGGGCTGCGACATTGTTCGCTGCACCTGCAACGACGCCGATGCGGCGGTGGGTCTCGCCCAGATCGTGCCGCGTTCGCCCATACCGGTCATCGCCGACATCCATCACCAGTACAAGATGGCACTCGCCGCACTCGAGGCTGGGGTGCATGGTCTGCGGTTGAACCCCGGCAACATCCGCAAGCCCGAGCACATCAAGGCCGTCGCCTCCGAGGCGCGCGATCGTGGGGTGCCGATTCGTATCGGTGTCAATGCGGGTTCGCTCGACCCCGACCTGTACGAGCGTCACGGTGGCGCGACGCCCGAAGCGATGGTCGAATCGGCCCAGCGTGAATTGGCCTACTTCGCCGACGTCGATTTTTCTCTGGTCAAAATCTCGGTGAAGGCATCGAGCGTGCCGTTGATGGTGGAGGCCTACCGGCAGTTGGCCGAGGTCACGGATCATCCTCTGCATTTGGGTGTGACCGAGGCCGGTCCGCCTCCGGCCGGGCTGGTGAAGGCCACCGCCGGTATCGCCACGCTGTTGATGGAGGGGATCGGCGACACTATTCGGTATTCGCTCACCGCCGATCCGGTGGAGGAAGCTCGTGCTGGTCGCCAGCTGCTCGAAGCGCTGGGGTTGCGCGAGCGTCGCAACGTCGATTTGATTGCCTGCCCATCATGTGGACGGGCGGAAATCGATGTGATCGATGTGGCTGCACGAGCCATGGAGGCCTTCGGCGAGCGGCAACTTCCGCTGCAGGTCGCGGTGATGGGATGCGTGGTGAACGGTCCCGGGGAGGCGCGGGAGGCCGATCTCGGTATCGCTGCCGGGAACCGTCGTGGTCACCTGTTCGTGAAGGGTCGCAATGTGGCAGTGGTTCCAGAAGACGAGATGGTCGATGCCCTCGTCGAGTGGGCCGAGTACATCAACGAGCACGGCACCGATGCAGCGATTGCAAAAGCGGATACGGCCCGCGCTGAACGTGAAGCGGCACGTGACCGGTCGGCACTGTTGGAAGCCCAAGGCGACGACGCGAACAACGCCAGCGAGAAGATCGTCGAGATCGGTCGCCGACTCGGCGGGTGACGGTTCTAGTCCGCTGACATAGCGGCAATCGCGTCGGCCACTGCAAGAACCCGGCGTGCATTGTCGACGTGAAGGTTCTCGATCATGCGTCCATCGACGGTGATCACGCCGCGGCCCTCGGCGGTGGCTTCGTCAAAGGCGGCGATCACGCGCCGGGCGTAGTCCACGGCGTCATCGTCGGGAGCCCACACATCGTTTGTAGGGTCAACTTGGCTCGGGTGGATCAGGGTCTTGCCATCAAAGCCCATCCGGCGTCCGGCGGTGGCTTCGGCGAGGAACCCGTCAGAGTTGCGCACGTCGTTGTACACACCGTCGAGAATCACCTTGCCGGCCTCGCGGGCGCCGAGGAGGGCGGTGGCGAGATGGGGGGTGAGTGCTGACCTGTCGGCGGTGGCTTCGGCACGGAGTTCTTTCAACAGGTCATTGGTGCCCATGACCAGCACCGGCACGCGCGGGTGGCCGGCGATGGAGCGGATGTCGAAGATTGCCGTCGGGGTTTCGACCATTGCCCACACACCCATCGTTGCAGGAGCGCCGGCGTCGTCGAGGTGTTGCACAACAGCGTCGATCTCGGTGACCGAGGCAATTTTTGGGATGACGACCGCATCAGCACCGCTGGTGGCAGCCGCGGCAAGATCGTCAGCACCCCATGGGGTGTCGAGTCCGTTGCAGCGGATGGTGATCTCTCGGCGGCCGTAGGCACCGCTGGCCGCGGCGGCGCAGGCGTTGACCCGTGCAGCTTCTTTGGCGTCGGGGGCCACTGCATCTTCAAGGTCGAGGATCAGCGCATCGGCGGCGATGGTCTGGGCCTTTTCCAGCGCGCGTTCATTCGCGGCTGGCATATACAGCACAGATCGGCGGGGACGGAGGTAGTTCATATCAGGCTCCGGTCGAGTAGAGGGCGGCGAGCTCAGGGTCAGAGGCGGCAAGCTGTTCGGCGAGTCGCACGACGACCTGACACTGCTTCACCGACGCGTCATCTTCCATCTTGCCATCGAGCATGATGGCTCCGGTGCCGTCGCCCATGGCCTCGATCACGCGCCGGGCATGAGCCACCTCGGCGGCCGATGGCGAGAACACTTCTTTGGCCACGGCGATTTGATCGGGGTGCAAACTCCAGGCGCCCACGCACCCGAGGAGATAGGCGTTGCGGAACTGGTCGCCGCACGCCGTGAGGTCACGGATATCGCCGAAGGGTCCGTAGTAGGGCAGGATGCCGGCGGTGACACAGGCGTCGACCATCCGAGCGATCGTGTAGTGCCACAGGTCCTGCTGGAAGTGTTGGCGCGGAGCCTCAGGATTGTCGGGATCGGGATCAGAACGCACCAGGTAGTCGGGATGTCCACCGCCCACACGGGTGGTCTTCATACGGCGGTTCGCGGCGAGGTCGGCCGGGCCGAGCGACAGGCCCTGCATCCGCGGTGATGCCAAGCAGATCTCTTCCACGTTGGCCACGCCACGCGCGGTCTCTAAGATCGCGTGCAGCAGTATCGGTCGGTCGAGCCCGGCGCGAGCCTCGAGTTGGGCGATCAGCCGGTCGGCGTAGTGGATGTCTTCGGGGCCCTCCACCTTGGGCAAAATGATGACGTCCACCGCATGACCGGCCTCGAGCACGGCCGCCTGCAGGTCGTCGAGGCACCAGGGCGAGTCGAGGCTGTTGACGCGTGTCCACAATTGGGTGGTGCCGAAATCGACCGTTGTGGCCACCTCGATCAGGCCAGCGCGAGCGGCCTCCTTGTCGGCCATGGGCACGCCGTCTTCAAGATTTGCCACCAGCACGTCGACGGTGCCAACGAGCGATGGCACCTTGGCACGCATCTTGTCGTTGTTGGGCGGGAAGAAATGCAGCATCCGGCTCGGCCGGAATGGAATCTCGTGCAGAGGCTCGGGAGCCCCGACGGCGAGTGGGCGAAAGAAGTCCTTGGGAGAGCGCACACCGAGACGCTACGTGGATTCGGCGCCATCGGCGAAACCGCGCAGCCATGCGGGCAGACGCACGGGTCGTCCGTCGCTGCCCACTCCGCCGTGGGCGGTGGTGGCACTGGCATGCACCAGATCGTCAACGCAGAGCAGGTACTGCATTGTGAACCAGGCTCGCTGCACAGTGCCCATAGCCACGTGCACTGTCACCTGGTCGTCGAAATGTAGGGGTCGGCGGTAGGCCACGTGAGCTTCGAGTACCGCGAAGTCGACGCCATCGGCGCGAATCTGGTCGTATGGCCGGCCGATATGTCGTAAGAACTCGACCCGTGCCTCTTCGAGGTACGGGAGATATCGGCTGTGATGCACGATGCCCATGGCGTCGGTTTCGGCGAAACGCACCCGCAGCCGATGCGCAAACCCGTAGTCATCGGGTTCACTTGATGGCTGGTCGGTGATACGCACGCTGTGACCGTAGTGCTTCGCGAGGGTGGTTCCGGCAAAGGCCGTACCCGCGATGGTGGTCCTCGAGGTTGGCGTGGAAGACTGCTGTCGTGACACCAGCGGTACGTGAACTCGAACGCCACGGTGTGGCCTTCGAACTTGCTCCGTATACCCATGACCCCACGAATGAGTCATACGGACTCGAGGCGGCGGACGCCCTCGGAGCGGATCCATCGGTGGTGTTCAAGACCCTCGTCGTCACCGGCGACAAGATGTACCTGGCCATTGTTCCGGTGACGCATCGGGTGTCGCTGAAACTGGCAGCTGCCGCCATCGGTGAACGTCGACTCTCGATGTGCACCCCCGCTGAGGCCGAGCGTGTCACCGGGTATGTGGTGGGTGGAATCTCACCGTTTGGAGGGCGACGACGCCTTGGCGTGATCATCGACGCCGCAGTGCGTGATCACGTCACGGTGTATGTGAGCGGCGGTCGTCGCGGGCTCGATATCTGTGTCGCTGTCGATGACCTCATCAGGATCTGCGCCGCAACGGTGGCAGACATCGTTGCGTAAGGTCGGTGAGGTCAGCCCGGCTGGAGGTTGGATGGGTGCCGCAGCACCGCCTCGATGCGGGCGATTCGGGTGCGAGCGGCGGGATGCGACGCTTGCAGACGGGCTCGCCATCCAACAGCACGGCCGCCATGACCTAAGGCGACGACCTTGCGCAATGCACCTGCGAGGGGAGTGCCGAACCCCATTTGGATGGCGCGTCGATCGGCGTCGAACTCGCTGCGATGAGCAACGAGGTTCGCTGTGGCATCGGCGGCGTACACGATGGACAGCAGTGCCCATGCAATGCAACGCGCAATACCGGCACACACTCGCCCCAACGCGGTGAGCGCAGACGAGTGCGCGACGAAGGCATCGGTGGCAGCCGTGGCCACGTTTTGGAGCACGAATGCGGTGCGCGACACCTGCGTGATGGGTAGCGATAGCCAGTGCATAGCGGTGAGGGCCACGGTGTGCAGTCCGAGGTGATGGCCGACCTCGTGAGCGAGCACCCCGGCGAGTTGTTCGTCATCGAGGTGATCGAGAGCGAAGGTGGTGACGAGCACCAGGTGCCCCCCGCAGGCAAAGGCGTTGAGGTCGTTCGAGTCGACCACCCGCAGCACAAAACGGTCGTCGCGCAGGTTCGCGCGGGAACTGACCGCGGCCCAAATAGGTGCAAGGCGGGACCATTCGTCGGTGGTAGGGGCGCGTCCTCCCACCACTGGTGCGAGTGCGGCGATCTGTACCGGCCGCCAGAACAGGGTGAGCCCGGCCGCGAGCCACGCGAGCGGCACCGACCACCACGGCAGGGGGGTGAGTGCGGCGAGTAGACGGCCGGCCAGCCAGGTGAGCGCGAACCAGAACGGGGCCACAACGACCAGTGGGGCCACCCCGGCGACTCCCGCACCCCACCTGGAGTTCTCTCCGTTCACATGGCACAGGGTACGCCGTGCGCTCTCTGGCGTGTTGGTGGGGCAGACTGGGGACATGAGCGACACCGAGAACACGCCCGGGGTGCTAGTTGGCGCCGAACCGATGTCCCATGTGGCTGGTTCATCCACCGGGGTGGTCGTCCTGCACGGATTCACCGGGAACCCGTCGTCGGTGCGGCATCTGGCCACCGCGATTGCTGATGCGAAATACGACGTTGAGATGCCGCGACTGCCGGGCCACGGCACCACGGTCGATGACATGATGACCACCTCTTGGGACGACTGGTTCGCCACCGCGCTCGACGCCGCCGACGCTGTTGCTGCTCGCTGCGACAAGGTGGTGGTTGCAGGACTGTCGATGGGCGGTTTGCTGACGTTGGCTGTTGGGATGGAACGCGATGTTGCCGCGTTGGTGTGCGTGAACCCGGTGGCGCGGATGCGCTCGCCAGAGGAAACGGCGATGGTCGAGGAACTCATCGCCGACGGGATGACCGTGCTGCCCGGCATCGGCTCCGATATCGCCGATCCCGATGTGGTCGAGATCGCCTATGAGGGAACTCCGCTGCAACCGCTGTGGTCGATGTTCCATGAGGGTGTCAAGCCGCGGTGTGATAACTGGGGGAGCTCAACAGCGCCTCTGCTGCTGTTCACGTCGTCGCAGGACCATGTCGTGGATCCAGCAGACAGCGTGCATCTCGCGACCACCCACGGTGGGCCGGTGGAGCATGTGTGGTTGGAACGGTCGTTCCATGTCGCCACACAGGACTACGACCGCGACCTGATCTGCGAGCGGACGCTGGCGTTTCTCGCCACCGTGTCGTGATGCCACTCGCTCCTGCGGCATTCCCTGCTCCACCGGGCGCGTCGGTGTCGGTTGGTCCGCTCGACATCAGGATGTACGGGTTGATGATCGGTCTTGGGGTCATTGCCGCGGTCTGGCTCCTGGGACGACGTCTCGTCGAGATCGGCGCGGGCACCACCGATGATGCGGCCTCGATCGCAACGTGGGGTGTCGCCGGCGGCATCGTGGGTGCGCGCCTCTATCACGTCGCTACCGACTGGGACCGGTTCGCCGATGACCTCGGGGCGATCCCCGCGATCTGGAAGGGTGGATTGGGCATCCCCGGTGGTCTTCTGGTCGGCATCGTTGCCGGGTTGTGGGTTGCGCGGCGTCGTGGTCTCGTCACCGCCGACGTGTTGTGGGCGGTGGCACCGGCATTGCCGCTTGGTCAGGCGATCGGTCGATGGGGCAACTGGTTCAACCAGGAACTGTTTGGATTGACGACCGATCTCCCCTGGGGGTTGAGCGTCGACGACGCCTACCTGCCCGCTGGGGCCGCATCGGGCACGCTGTTCCACCCGACGTTCCTCTACGAATCGATGTGGAACCTGGGCTTGGCTGGGGTGCTCATCGTTGTGGGTCGTCATTGGGGACGCAACGGTGGCGGCCTGCTCGCGGTCTATGTCGCAGGGTATGGGCTGGGCAGATTCTGGGTGGAGGGTCTGCGCATCGATCGAGCCGATGAGCTTGCTGGTCTGCGCTGGAACCAGTGGGTAGCCGCCGCGGCCGTCGTCGGTGGGGTGGCGCTGGCTGTGCGTGCGCATCGCCGTGCGAGCGGCGTGGTCGGAGAAGATGTCGTGCCCGATTCTGATGCGGCACCGTTGGGCCACCACGATGATGGCCTCGGCACCCCGCCGGTAGCCTGAGTCGTCGTGGCTGGACGGATCACCGACGACGATGTGGCCCATGTGGCCCGCCTCGCACGGCTGGGGCTCGACCCTGACGACGTGCAACGCGCGGTTGCCGAGCTCGGCGCGGTACTCGAGCACTTTGCCGATATCGACGCCCTTGAGTTGGATGCGGTCGAACCGATGGCGCAGCCGTATCCGCTGACAAACGTGTTGCGCGAGGATGTCGTCACGACATCGCTCGATCGTGACGAGGTGCTCGCGCAGGCTCCTGATGCTGTCGACGGCCGTTTCGCGGTACCTCCCATTCTTGGTGATGGCGCATGAGCACGCCGAGTACCGCCATCGGTATCGCGGCTGCGGTGCGATCTGGCAGCATGAGCGCTGTCGACGCGGTTGAACAGTCGCTCGAGCGCATCGGCGCGAGCGATGGCGACATCGGCGCATTTCTCACGGTGACAGCATCATCGGCGCGTGACGAGGCTGCGGCAATCGATGCTGCGGTGGCCTCAGGTTCCGATCCTGGGCCGCTTGCCGGGGTACCCATCGCCATCAAGGACAACATGTGCACCCGGGGCATTCCCACCACCTGTGCATCGCGCATGCTCGATGGCTGGCTGCCGCCCTATGACGCCACCGTGATCTCACGGTTGCGTACCGCCGGCGCGGTGATCGTCGGCAAGACCAACCTCGATGAGTTTGCAATGGGGTCATCCACCGAGAATTCGGCCTTTGGCGTCACGAAAAACCCCCATGACCCCACCCGGGTGCCGGGCGGCTCGTCGGGTGGGTCGGCCGCGGCCGTCGCCGCGGGTTTCGTGCCGGTGTCGCTCGGCTCGGATACCGGCGGGTCCATTCGCCAACCGGCCGGTCTGTGCGGTGTGGTCGGGGTGAAACCCACCTATGGCGCAGTGAGCCGACTGGGCCTGGTCGCATTTGCATCCAGCCTCGACCAGATCGGCCCCTTTGCCGGCAATGTGGCCGACGCGGCCGTGGTGCTGGAGGCCATTGCGGGACACGACCCCGGTGACTCCACGTCGATACCCGAGCCCTTTGGCCCACTCGGCGCGGCGGTGCCCCGCGGCGTCGAGGGCATGCGTGTCGGCCGTATCACCGACCTGCCGGCCGGTGCTGATCCCGATGTCACAGAGCGTTTTGAGGCGGCCTTTGATGCCCTTGCGGACGCCGGCGCCGACATCGTGGATGTCGAGGTACCGGCATTCACCTATGGGTTGACGGCGTACTACCTGATCGCACCGGCCGAGGCCTCGTCAAATCTGGCTCGCTACGACGGCGTGCGCTACGGGCATCGGGTGGCGGCGCCGGACACGGATGCGATGTACGTGGCCACCCGCACCGATGGCTTCGGCGCCGAAGTGAAGCGCCGCATCCTGCTCGGTACCTATGCACTGTCCGCTGGCTACTACGACGCCTACTACGGCAAGGCACAGCGAGTGCGACGGCTGATCGCTGACGACTTCGCGCGCGCCTACACCCACGCCGATGTGCTGTTGACCCCCACCGCACCAACCGTCGCGTTCGAGATCGGCGCGAAATCCGACGATCCATTGGCGATGTACCTGTGCGACACGTACACGATCCCGTCGAATCTCGCTGGCCATCCTGCGATGTCGGTGCCGTTCGGCACCGGCGCTGACGGTCTTCCGGTCGGAGTTCAGGTGCTGGCACCCGCCGTTGGCGAGGCCACGATGTTCGCCGTTGGGGCTGCCCTGGAGCGTGCGATGGGGGCCCAGCGATGACTGAGCGGTGGACCTACGAGGGGTTTGAGATGGTTGTCGGGCTCGAGGTCCATGTGGAGCTCGACACTGCCACCAAGTTGTTCTCCGGATCAGCGAATCGTTTCGGTGACGACCCGAATGTGCATATCGACCCGGTCACGCTCGGTCTCCCCGGTGCGTTGCCGGTGTTGAACGCGCGAGCGGTTGAACTGGGTGCCCGTATTGGTCTGGCGCTCGGCTGCACGGTTCAGGCCTGCGTGTTCGCCCGCAAGAACTACTTCTACCCCGATATGCCCAAGGCGTATCAGATCTCCCAATACGACAAACCGTTGAATATCGACGGGCGCCTTGCCCTGTCCGATGGAACGGTGATCGGGGTTGAACGCGCTCACCTCGAAGAAGACACGGGAAAGAGCACACACCTCGGTGGCTCGGGTCGAATTCATGGCAGCGAAGGATCACTCATCGATTTCAACCGAGCCGGTGTTCCCCTCGTCGAGATCGTGTCGCGGCCCGACATTGTCTCACCCGATCAGGCTCGCGAGTACGTCAGTGAATTGCGGGCAATCCTCGTTGCGATCGGTGCATCGGATGCGCGGATGGAAGAGGGGTCGATGCGCGTCGATGCCAATGTCAGCGTTCGTCGCCCCGGTGAACCGCTCGGCACGCGATGCGAGATCAAGAACGTGAACTCGGTGCGTTCCCTCGGGCGCGCGATCGACGCCGAAGCTCGTCGTCAGGTCGCCTTGATCACCGCCGGTGAATCGGTGGTGCAGCAGACCCGTCACTGGGATGAGGGTGATGGCCGCACACATGCGTTGCGGTCCAAAGAGGACGCTGACGACTATCGCTATTTCCCCGATCCCGATCTGGTGCCGTTCGTCCCGTCAGCGGAATGGATTGACGAGGTCCGTTCAGCCCTGCCACCTTTGCCGGCTAAGCGCCGCGCCGCCCTTGCGGTGCTGTGTGGTGTGGCGGCCGACACCGAGGCGGTAATGACCGTGGTCGAACGCGGCCAAGACGCCTACGTCGCAGAAGTTGCCACACACGGTGCCGATGCTGCGCGGGCCTTGGTGCATGTCAAAGAAGCCTTTGCAGAGCTTGGTGCCAGGCCACGTGTTCCCGCCAGCGACCTTGCTGCGTTGGTGGCGATGGAATCATCGGGTGCGGTGACGGCCACACAGGCCAAGACCCTGCTCGGTGACCTCATCGATGCCGGTGGTGGTGACCCCGCCGCCCTCGCCGCACAGCGGGGCTTCGAGGCCATGGACGACGGTGAACTGGTTGCTCTGGTCGATGCTGCCATCGCCGCCGAACCGGACGCGTGGCAGAAATACTGTGCCGGCGAAGACAAGGCCATGGGCGCTCTTGTCGGTCACGTGATGAAAGCATCGCGTGGCCAAGCCGACGGCAAGGCGGTGAGCGCCCTGCTCGTCTCGCGTCGGAGCTGAGCCCGGCCCGCTGATTACCGTTCGGGAATGGACTTTGCCATCCCCGAACAGATCCAAGCGACCCTCGACGCGCTCGACGCATTCATCGAGGCCGAGATCGAGCCGTTGCAGCATGCCGACGACAACATGCGCTTCTTCGACCATCGTCGGGAGTGGGCTCGCACCGATTGGGATAACGATGGGGTGCCGAACCCAGAATGGGAAGACCTGCTGGCCCAGATGCGCCGACGCGCCGATGAGGCTGGGTGGCTGCGGTGGGCATTACCGGCCGAGTTCGGTGGCCATGACGCCACCAACCTCGAGATGGCGATCATCCGCGAGCATCTGGCGCATCGTGGGCTGGGGCTGCACAACGACCTGCAGAATGAATCATCGATCGTCGGCAACTTTCCGACGGTGTTGATGATGCGCGATTTCGGAACCCCGGCGCAGATTGCTGAGTGGATGCCCGGTTTTCTCGACGGCACGCGCCGTCTCGCGTTCGGACTCACCGAGCCGAACCATGGCAGTGATGCCACCTATATGGAGACCACTGCAGTGCGTGATGGTGATGGCTGGGTCATCAATGGGATGAAACGCTGGAACACCGGCGTGCACACCGCCACCCACGACATCATCTTTGCGCGGACCTCGGGCGAGCCCGGACAGGGGTCAGGGATCACTGCGTTCCTCGTCCCGACCTCCGACCCGGGTTTCGAGGTGGAGTTCTACTGGTGGACGTTGAATATGCCGAGCGATCACGCCGAGGTGCGCCTCACCGATGTTCGTGTTGGCGACGACGCCGTGTTCGGCGATGTGGGCCGCGGGCTCGAGTTGGCGCAGCACTTCGTCCATGAGAATCGAATCCGTCAGGCTGCGTCGTCGCTCGGTGCGGGTCAATACTGCGTTGACACCGCGGTGACGTACGCGCGCGAACGCATCACATGGGGCAAGCCGCTCGCGGTGAACCAGGGCATTCAGTTCCCTCTTGTGGAGTTGCACACCGAGGCCGCGATGCTGCGCCAGTTGATCCGTGAGACCGCGTGGCGCCTCGACCAGCAGCACCACATGGAAGTCACCCATCAGGTGGCGATGTGTAACTATCGGGCGAATCGGTTCGCCTGTGATGCAGCCGATCGTGCCATGCAGACCTGTGGCGGTGTCGGCTACAGCCGGCACATGCCCTTTGAGCACATCTACCGGCATCATCGCCGCTACCGCATCACCGAAGGGTCAGAGGAGATCCAGATGCGCAAGGTCGCCAAGGAGCTGTTCGGGTTCGGTCGTCGCTGACCACTAGCGTTCGCCCCATGACGGGGAACTCGGACACACCAGTCGACATCAAGCCACGCTCGCGCGACGTCACCGACGGCATCCAACGGGCGGCATCACGGGCAATGCTGCGTGCGGTCGGCCTCACCGACGATGACTGGGAGAAGCCCCAGGTGGCGATCGCCAACGCATGGAACGAGATCACACCATGTAATGCATCGCTGCGTCGACTTGCTGCAGCTGCCAAAGAAGGTGTGGTCCGTGCGGGTGGTGTTGGTCTCGAATTCGGAACGATCACCGTCTCCGATGGCATCTCGATGGGCCATGAGGGCATGCGCGCCTCACTGGTCAGTCGCGAAATCATCTGCGACTCGGTGGAAGCAGTAGTGCATGCCGAGCGCCTCGATGGTCTGGTCGCTCTCGGCGGATGCGACAAGTCGATGCCGGGAATGATGATGGCCATTGCCCGTCTCGATCTCCCGGGCGTGTTCGTCTACAACGGGTCCACGCTGCCCGGGTACCTGAACGGCAAGGCCCTCGACATCACCTCGGTGTTCGAGGCGGTGGGTGCATGTGCTGCCGGCACGATCACCCCCGAGGAACTGCACGCCATCGAGTCCAATGCGTGCCCCGGTGAGGGTGCATGCGGCGGCATGTTCACCGCAAACACGATGTCGTCCATTGGCGAGGCCCTCGGTCTCAGCCTGCCGGGGTCGGCGGCCCCTCCAGCGGTTGACCGGCGCCGTGAGGATGACGCACGTCGCGCCGGTGAGGCGGTGCTGGGCATGTTGCGCACAGGTCTGCGCCCGCACGACATCTTGACGAAGGGGGCCTTCGAGAACGCGATCGCCCTGGCGAATGCGGTGGGAGGCTCCACCAACGCTGTACTGCATCTGCTGGCCATTGCCAACGAGGCGGGTGTCGACTTGGACCTCGATGATTTCAATCGCATTGCGGCACGGGTGCCGCACTTCGCCGATATGAAGCCCGGCGGGAAGTTCCACATGACCGATCTCGACCGAATCGGTGGTGTGCCGGTGGTGCTCGCCCACCTGCTTGAGGAGGGACTGTTGCACGGCGACGAGATCACCGTCACCGGCAAGACGATGGCCGAGAACCTCGCGGAAATCGATCCGCCGTCTCCCGATGGCACGGTGGTGTACCCGATCTCGCAGCCGATCAACCCAGAGGGTGGGCTCAACATCCTCACCGGCAGCCTGGCTCCCAGCGGGTCGGTCGTGAAGGTCGCTGGGCTCACCTCGGAGCAGCGCACCTTCGAAGGGCCCGCGCGCGTGTTCGACGGCGAAGATGGTGCGATGGCGGCGGTGCTGGCCGGTGAGATTCAACCGGGCACGGTGATTGTGATTCGCTATGAGGGCCCCAAGGGCGGCCCGGGAATGCGTGAGATGCTCGCGATCACCGGTGCGCTGAAGGGCGCCGGTCGCGGTGCCGATTGCGCACTGATCACCGACGGGCGCTTCTCCGGTGGTACCTGGGGTTTCTGCATTGGCCATGTGGCACCAGAAGCGGTGGACGGCGGACCGATCGCGTTCGTGCACGACGGCGACATCATCCGCATCGACGTGCCGTCATTGTCGCTCGACCTTGTGGTGGATGACGACGAACTCGCCCGCCGGCGCGACGGATGGGAACCCATGGCTCCGCGCTATACCAGCGGTGTGCTGGGCAAGTACGCCCGACTGGCTCAGGGAGCCGAACGCGGCGCTATCACCAACCCGCTCTGACCAGCTCGGCCGAGATCAGCACCAGTCGTTGCGCAGGGTCAGACCCCGGCGCAACGACAGGTCGTCGAGGGCGTGCATCGCCACGCCGGTCATGGCCACCGTGATCAACTCATCGCCTACCACCAGTGCCCGTTGCACGGGGTCCCAGCAGTAATCCCACCGGCCTGGCTCGGTGGGCAGCGGATCATCAGAGGCACTGATCCCTGCGTCGGCTGCGCCGAGGGTGGCCGCAGTGGGGCCAAGGTCGCCAATGACCTCAATGCTGTCGCCCGATACGCGACCAACGAAGACACCCCCATCCGATCGTGGAACAGCCACGGTGCCGTCCGCAGGCCAATACAAGAAGGCCAGGTGGTTCCACTCAGCCTCGCTCCAGCCACCGATCAGTACCTGGTCCACTCGGGTGGGTGTTGCAGGGTCGGACACGTCGAAGAGCGACAGCTGGGTGCCGGTGGTGACTCCCTGTTCGGAGGCGTCCTGTCCAAGCCCGAGCAGGCGGCCCTCACCGATGGGATGCAGGTAGCTCGAGTACCCGGGAATCTTCAACTCGCCACGCATGACCGGTGCGGCCGGGTCGGTCAGGTCCAGCACATAGAGCGGATCGACCTGCCGGAACGTCACCACATAGGCCAACGGACCGATATAGCGGACCGCGTAGATCTGCTCTGTCAGGCCGAGGTCCTCGACTGCACCGACTTCGACGAGTTCTCCGTCGCTCGGCCGCAGTACTGCCACCCGTGACCGCGATACCCCATCGACGGTGTGGGTGCTGGCCACGCGCAGGTCGCCCAAGTACTCGCTGAGAGCGAACTGCCCGATGAGGTGGCCCGGCACCTCTCCTGAAGCCACATGGGTGATGGCGGTGGTCGACCCCATCGAGAACGAGTGCACCACCGTGGTGGTGTCGCGATCCGACCCATCCCAATCGGTGGTGGCGGTGTGCAGGCTGCGCGCCGTGGCGTAGACCGTGTCGGCTCGTCCGGCGAGCGCGATGGAACCGACCGCGGGTCCGGTGTCACCGAGGTCGATCGATGCCACCCAGGTCATCGCAATATCGGCACCCGTAGTAGGGATGGCCACATCGGCGCAGTCGACTGCGCCCACCACCGACCCGTCGTCGGCGAGCCGCCGGGGCAGCCAATCGTCGATGGATGAGGCAGCAACGATCTCTCGGTTGCGAATGAGTGCCCGTTCCTCGTCCAGTCCAAAGCCATCCGGGGTCACGAAATTGAGGCGGTCACTGATTGCGCTCCGCAAGATCACACGCACCACACCATCGGCGGAGCGGGCCGCGATCAGTGATCCTTCGAGTTCGTCGGTACGGACCGTGATCGGGCGTGATGGGTCGGTGATATCGGCGCGGGTAATCACGGTGGTGTTCCAGCGCGACCACGGCGACGAGATCACCGTCAAGATGCCGTCAGCGAGTAGCAGGCGGTGATCAGCGGGCTCGAGGTTGATCGTCGCGAGCACAGTTGCGGTGGCGATATCGATGATCGTGACGCCGTTCTCGTCAACGGTGTAGAGCACGCGCCCGTCGGTTTCCACCGTGTCGGCCTCGTCGACCCCGGCCTCTTGGGTATTTGTATCGCTGAATGCGGGAGCGCTGCCGGCATCGGTTGCTGCGGATTCGGCCATTGCTATGTCGTCGGTCGCCATTACCTCCACCGGCATGACCCGCCAGTCATAGGGCTGATCGAGCCCCCATGCAGTGACTCGCTCGAGTGCCACGGTCACGATGCGCTCGAGCACGACGTCGCAGTCCGCGCCGCTCAGCAGACGTGAGGCACCAAACGGTGCCGAGGGCATGACTGTGGCGCCTCGTGGTGCCGTCGTCGTACTCGACGGTGATGGCTCACTTGGGTCCGGAGGAGGCGGCAGCGCCGCATCCGGATCGTCGGCAATGCATGACACCGCCACGAGACATATGGCGAGGGAACGTGCGGAGCGAGATATGGCCGGCGAGATGCGCATGCCACATCTGACGTCACTGCGCCGTGGTTGGTTCCCGTCGCCATGCACGCCACACAGCACGCCAGCCGATCAGCCCAAGCCCCAAGAACGCAGCGGCCACACCAACGAAGGCGATGGCGGTGCCCCCATCGGTGAACACCCGTCGCAGCACCATTCCCAGCACCAGGGTGACCGCCCAGATCCGTGCCCCTGCCGATGGGGTGAGCGGATCGGCACGTGTGATGCCGATAACCACCCAACCGAGGACGGCCGCGACCACGAACGGCGCAGCCACCTCGACAAAGCTGGCACCATCTACTCCGGAGTCGTGCTCGTCGCGTCCGGCGACGACGAACCCGACGATGATCGCAAGGTCGATGGCGGCGGCAATGATGGCCGCGATACGTGGGCGGTGCATGTCAGCCAAGTGGGTGCAGGCCGCCCAATTTGCCACCGTGGAATAACAGCGGTCCGCGTGTTGCATCATCCACAGCAAGTTCGACCACGCGTCCAACGACGATGTCGTGATCGCCTGCTGCGTGCACGTCCTCGATGCGGCAATCGATATGTGCCAAGCACCCATCGATGACGGGTGCCCCCGATGTTCCGGCGTGCCAGGTCAGGCCGCCAAAGCGATCGTCGTCACCCGATTTGGCAAAGGCCCAGCACAGGGCGTCTTGATCCTCGGCGAGCACGTTGGCGCAAAAGACGCCAGCATCGCGCATCGCCACCCAGGTGGCCGAGTCCCGGGTGGGCAAGAACGCCACCAACGGTGGGTCGAGCGACACCGAGGTGAACGACCCGATTGTCAGCCCTACAGGGCGCTCCCCGGCGAGTCCGGTCACCACTGTGACGCCGGTAGGAAATTGGCCGAGTACGTCGCGGAACTGTCGCTGGTCGATGTCGCTCATGCGACGAGCCTAGGTGCCGGTACAGGTCGCGGACATACGCTGGTGTGGTGGCAGGATCGGATGCGCAGATGTCACCGACGCAGTCGGCGAAGGTGCAGATGCGTTCAACGATGCGCGCATGGCGACGCAGCCTCGACGACGCCGACCTCACGCGTCGCTCGGCCCGACTCGTGGCCAATGTGGCGCCGCTGCTGGCACCCAGAGGGCTCATCATTGGCTATGACGCGATCCGGGGTGAACCCGACCTTGCGTCGCTGTGGGAGAACTACACAGCCGCGGGTGCGACCGTCCGGCGGGTAACCAGTGCCGACGATCCGTGCACGCTGCCTCTCGACGATGTGGCAGCCGTGGTCATGCCAGCACTGGCCGTCACGCCGACCGGGCAGCGTCTCGGTCAAGGCGGGGGATGGTTTGACCGTTTGCTCGCGCGTTGCGACGCAACGGTCACCACAATCGCCGTGTGTTTCGACGAGCAGGTAGTCGACGCACTCGCTGTCGACGACCACGATCGGTTGGTGGATCTGGTGGTCACCGATCAGCGGGCGATCGTGGCGTCGGCAGGTGGAACCGGGCGGCAGCCCACCTGACGCGACGTTCGACGGTGTCGGGGTCGTTTGGCTTAGAGGTCGTCGTAGTACTCGCGGCCAAGGTGGGTGATCGGCTCCTCGCCCATCATCCAACGCAGCGTGTTCTTCAACTTCGTGAGCTGGATGAACAGGTCGTGCTCTGGGTAGAGCCCGGGAGCCACCATCGGTGCCTTGTAGTAGAAACTGAGCCACTCTTGGATACCGCCGAGGCCGGCGCGGTGCGCCAGGTCGCTGAACAGCACCAGGTCGAGCGCGAGGGGGGCGGCGAGGATTGAATCTCGACACAAGAAGTCAATCTTCAACTGCATCGGGTACCCCATCCAACCGAAGAGGTCGATGTTGTCCCATCCCTCTTTGTTGTCACCACGCGGCGGGTAGTAGTTGATCCGCACCTTGTGGTAGACGTCGCCGTAGAGCTCGGGGAAGCGATCGGGTTCCAAAATGTGCTCGAGCACGCCCAGTTTCGACTCTTCCTTGGTCTTGAAGTTGTCGGGGTCGTCGAGCACCTCGCCGTCGCGGTTGCCGAGAATGTTCGTGGAGTACCAACCGTTCAACCCCAGCATTCGGGCGCGGAGCATCGGCCCGATCACGGTTTTGATCAGCGTCTGGCCGGTCTTGAAGTCCTTGCCGGAGATCGGTACGCGCCGTTCGGCCGCCAGTTCGCGCAAGGCTGGGATATCGACGGTGAGGTTCGGTGCCCCGTTTGCGAAGGGGACGTCCTCGAGAATGGCGGCATAGGCGTAGAGCATCGAGGGGGCGATCGTCGGGTCGTTCGCATCGATGGCGGCGTCGAACGCTTCCAGCGAGGCATGCGCGGGGCCGGGCTCGATGAAGATCTCGGTCGATGCGGCCCAGAGCATGACCACCCGTTCGAGTTGGTTCTTGTCGCGGAACGCGGCGATGTCGGCGCGGATTGCCTCGAGCATCGCGCGTTTTGACACCGTGCCGATGGTGTTCTCGCCGTCGAGGCGCTTCACA
Source organism: Ilumatobacteraceae bacterium (assembly GCA_017859395.1). Classification (GTDB taxonomy): domain Bacteria; phylum Actinomycetota; class Acidimicrobiia; order Acidimicrobiales; family Ilumatobacteraceae; genus Casp-actino5. Next base: position 61,072 of record JAFMNE010000001.1, read on the forward strand.
TATTCGCGGTCGAAGGCTGCCTTCATCGGCTGCACCGATCGCAGGGCGTCCGAGATCGCCTCGAGGTGACGGCCCGACTCGAGCACGCCGGCGCGTTGCGCGGCTACGTAGGCATCGTCGGGGAACGGATCCCATGCACCGAACACGATGTCGTTGAGGTCGGCGAGTGGAACGAAGTCCTTGATGAGTGGGCTGCGGCCGTCGGTGCGCTTGCCGAGGCGGATGGTGCCCATTTGGGTGAGGGCACCGACCGGGGCAGCGATACCGGCCTTGGCGAGCTCGACACCGGCGATGAGGGTCGACGACACGGCGCCGAGGCCGACGGTGAGCACGCCGAGGCGTTGGGCGGGGGCGGGCGGCGACACCGGCGGGGGACCCGCGGTTGTGGGGTCGGTGGAACGTTCTTCAGATTCGGTCACGGTCGCACGATAGGCGTTGTGACCGCCCGAATTGTGCACGCCACACCGAACAGGGCGCAGCGACTTGTGATTGTGGTGTGACTCTGGCATGCTGTCGGGCGTGTACGCCGCCGTCACCCGCCTCGTAGTAGTAGTAGTCCGGTAGCGCACCGGCTCGTCAACGACCGCGTGCGCCTACCGACCTCCCAGCCGGGAGGTCGTTTGCTTTTTCACCCCGTCACCCCGCCACGCCCACCCCCGAACACAACCCGCTGCCACAGGAGCAATCGTGAACACCGAGAATCAGATTTCAGAGGGACAGATCATGACCGGCGCTCAGGCGCTGATCCATGCTCTCGAGCTTGAAGACGTCGACACTGTGTTCGGCCTGCCGGGTGGATGCATCCTTCCGGCCTACGATCCGCTGCTCGAGTCGTCCATCCGCCATGTCCTCGTGCGCCATGAACAAGGTGCGGGCCATATGGCCGAGGGGTACGCCCATGTCAGCGGTCGACCGGGGGTCGCAATGGTCACGTCCGGCCCGGCGGCCACCAACTTGGTGACACCGCTGATGGACGCGTACATGGATTCGATTCCGATGGTGGCGATCACCGGGCAGGTCGGCACGGGTGCGATCGGTTCGGACGCGTTCCAAGAGTGCGACACGGTCGGCATCACGCGTAGTTGCACCAAGCACAACGAATTGGTGATGAGCGCCGATGACATCCCGCTCGCCATCCGCCAGGCCTTCCACATCGCCACCACCGGCCGCCCCGGTCCGGTTCTGGTCGACCTGCCAAAGGATGTGCTGCAGAACCAGATGTCATGGCATTGGCCCACCGATGAGGAGGTGGCAGCATCGCTGCCCGGGTACCGCCCGACGTCAAAGGGTCATCCGCGGATGGTCGCTGAAGCGGCCCGCATGATCCTCGAAGCAGAACGCCCTGTTCTCTACGTCGGCGGCGGCATGTTGAAGGCTCGTGCCGCAGAAGTGCTGATGGAACTCGCCGAGCTGACCCAGATTCCGGTCGTGACCACCTTGATGGCGCGTGGCGTGTTCCCCGACAACCATCCGCTGTGTCTGGGGATGCCTGGCATGCACGGCACCATCGCCGCCACCACGGCGATGCAGCGCGCCGATCTGCTGATTGCACTGGGTGCGCGTTTTGACGACCGCATCACCGGGCGTCTCGATGGTTTCGCCCCCGATGCGCGCGTCATCCACGTCGATGTCGATCCGGCTGAACAGGGCAAGGTGCGTCGTCCCGATGTGCCCATTGTCGGTGACTGCCGATTGGTCACCACCGACATCGTTGCGTCGCTGCGGTCGTTGCTCGATGGCGGTACCACTCAGGCCGATGTCGGGCCGTGGCGCAGCCAGATCTCCGGGTGGCAAGAGGTGTTCCCGCTGACCTATGACGCCGCGGAGCCTGGTGGCGCGTTGAAGCCGCAGTACTGCTTGGAGCGTCTGCGCGATTCGGCCGCACCGGGCACCATCGTTGCCTCTGGCGTGGGACAGCATCAGATGTGGGCATCGCTGCACTGGCATTTCAACGAGCCCTACACCTGGGTGAACTCGGGTGGTCTCGGCACGATGGGCTTCGCCATTCCCGCTGCGATCGGCGCCAAGATGGCCCGCCCTGACGCCATGGTGTGGGCGGTGGACGGCGATGGCTGTTTCCAGATGACCGCCCAAGAGCTCGTCACCGCTGCTGTGGAGCGCATCCCGGTGAAGATTGCGCTGCTGAACAACTCCTATCTCGGCATGGTGCGCCAGTGGCAGGAGATGTTTTACGACGAGCGGTACAGCGAGGTGTATTTGTCTGTCGACACGCCGGACTATGTGAAGTGGGCCGAGTCGATGGGGTGTGTCGGCATCCGGGTCGAGTCACCCGAAGAGGTGCAGCCCGCGATCGACAAGGCGAACTCGATCAATGATCGCCCGGTGGTCGTCGAGTTCCGCACCGATGCGTCCGAGAAAGTGTTCCCCATGGTTCCGGCGGGCTGCACGAACGATGACGTGATCGTCCATCCCTCCCAGCAGGACCAGCGAGCCCAACTGGGCTGATCCGCGACCGGTACGAAAGGCAGCCATGACCGCCATCAATCCACACGGTTCCTCGCTGAACCATGCGATCCTCTCCGTGCTTGTGCAGAACCGGCCGGGCGTGCTTGCCCGGGTGTCGAGCCTGTTCGCTCGTCGCGGTTACAACATCTTCTCGTTGGCGGTTGCACCCGCCGAGGACGATGCTCAGAGCCGCATCACCATCGTCGTCGATCTTGAATCGGCCCCACTGGAGCAGATGGTGAAGCAACTGTTCAAGTTGGTGGATGTGGTGAAGATCTCTGAATTGGATCCCCGTCGTTCGATCGAGCGCGAACTGCTGCTGGCCACGGTCCGTGCCGGGTCGAGTGAGCGGTCGCAGATCGTCGAACTGGTCAATATCTTCGAAGCCAAGATTTTGGCTGTTGGAGGTGACGCTCTGACGGTGAGCCTGGAGGGGCACCCCGACAAACTGGATGACTTCGAGGAACTGCTCGGCGGTTACTCGATTGTCGAATTGCAGCGCACGGGCCGGGTGGCCCTGCCGAAACTCGATCGCGCGGCACGCCTGCGTGCCGCGACCACGCCCGGCAACGGGAACGACAACCAGAGAAAGGTGGGCTGAGATGGCAGCCAACGTGTATTACGAGGCCGATTGCGACGGCTCGATCATTCGGGGCCGCAAGGTCGCCGTCATCGGCTATGGCTCCCAGGGTCATGCCCACGCGCTGAACTTGAAGGAGTCCGGTGTCGAGGTGTGTGTCGGCTTGCGCGACGGGTCCTCGTCGGCGGCCAAAGCCACTCAAGCCGGACTCACCGTGAAGTCGATCGCCGACGCGTCGGCGTGGGCGGACCTCATCATGATCCTCGCCCCCGATACCGAGCAGAAGTCGATCTTCGACGAGCACATCGCTCCGAACCTGCAGCCCGGCGACGCCATTGCATTTGCTCACGGGTTCAACGTGCGTTTTGGACGCATTGCGGCGCCGGAGGGCGTGGACTGCATCATGATCGCCCCGAAGGGCCCGGGCCACCTGGTGCGCCGTACGTACACCGAGGGCGGTGGCGTACCGGCACTCATCGCCATCGATGCCGATGCCACGGGCAACGCGAAGGCGGTGGCGTTGTCGTATGCCGATGCGATCGGTGGCGGTCGCGCAGGAATTATTGAGACGACCTTCCCAGAAGAGACCGAAACCGACTTGTTCGGCGAACAGGTTGTGCTCTGCGGTGGCCTGACCCGGTTGGTTCAGGCCGGTTTCGAGACCCTCGTCGAGGCCGGGTATGCCCCAGAGATGGCCTATTTCGAGTGTCTCCACGAAGTGAAGCTCATCGTCGACCTCATGTACGAAGAGGGAATTGCCGGCATGCGGTACTCGATCTCCGATACCGCTGAGTACGGCGATCTCACCCGCGGCCCGCGCATCGTCACCGATGCGACGAAGGCCGAAATGAAGAAGGTGCTCACCGAGATTCAAGACGGCACCTTCGCCAATGAGTGGATTGCCGAAAGCGAGTCGGGCAGGGCGAACTACCACCGCATGCAAGACGAGGGCAAGCAGCATCCGATCGAAGTCGTTGGTGGCCGTCTGCGCTCAATGATGCCGTGGATCTCGGCCGGCAAACAGAAGGTCGCCGAGGCCTCCGGCGGCGACAGCTGAGCACCGACACCTCGGTCACCGGCGGCATCTGGTCGCCGCGCTATCTGGCCGTCACCATCGCCAATCTGACCGTTGTCGCCGTTGCGGCTTTCGACGGTTTGGCGGTGGTGGCGGCTCTGCCGTCTGTGGGCGAAGACCTCGGGTCGATCGCGTGGTTGCCGTTCGTGATCACCTCGTACCTAGCGGCATCGGCTGTGGCGGTTGTCGTCGCGGGCCCGATCATCGATGCGGTTGGTGTGCGGCGCACGTTCCGAGTGACCGCGTCATGGTTCTGTCTCACCACCGCTGCTGCTGCGGTGGCACCCACGATGGAGGTGCTGATCGTCGTGCGCCTCGCCCAGGGCCTTGGTGGTGGGCTTGTCATCGCGGTGGCATTGGCCGCGGTGGGGTTGGCCTACCCACATGATTTGCGCCCGCGGGCGTTTGCAGCGAATTCCCTGGTGTGGGGTCTGATGGGATTTGGCGGTCCGGCAGTGGCTGCCGGGTTATTGGCCTTCGGTGACTGGCGCTTGGTCTTCGCTGCGCAGATTCCGATCACGTTGGGGGCGCTCGCTGCAGGCTGGCGGTCGCTGCCGGCCACCCGCGACCGCGCGGGTCGCGTCGACACCGACTGGCACGGCGTGGCGTTGTTGACGGTGTTCGTCGTGGCCACCTTGGCCGCTGTTGCCCAACTGGGTGTGCGCTGGTGGGCGGTCGCAGTAGCCGCAGCGGCTGCGTCGGTGGTGGCGCGTACCTACTGGTCGCACGCGGGCCGGGTATCGGACCCGGTCATGCGGCGTGAGCATCTGGTGCGCTTTCCTCTTGGTGCCGTGCACCTCTCGACTGCGGCGGTGCTGATTGTTGGATTGGCGGCCGACAACTATTTGCCGCTGTACGTGCAGACAGTGCGCGGCGCGAGTGAGCAGGCGGCGGCGTTCACCTTGGTGTTCCTCACCGTCGGTTGGACCCTCGGTGCCATCGTGTTCTCGCGACTACCGCGGAGGTGGCCCGAGTCGCGGGCGACGGTGGCCGGTGCCTCCACGATGTTGCCGGCATTGGTGTTGGTCACTGTGGTCTTCGCCGTCGATGGCCCGCTATGGGCTCTCTTCGTTGGATTCTCCGCAATGGGTGTGTCGATTGGACTGGTGTCGACCTCGGGGATCACATGGATGCAGCGCGACGCCGTCGAGTCGGAGATGGGCCGCGTGAATGCGGCCCACCAGTTCGTGCGGACGGTGGCGATCACCGTCGCCGTGGCATTGGGCGGTGCGGTTTTGCTCGGCACGGTAGAGGCGCGCACCGGTGCTGTCGAGTCGGTTCGTTCACTGCTCGCGGGCGATGCCGCGGTGGTGGATGCCGACACCGTGGCAGCGATCGGTGATGGCGTGGCGCTGATCTCGGGAATCGCCGCGGTGCTTGCTGTACCGACCTGGGTGGTGGTGTGGCGAGCGCATCGGCGGCGCTGTCTCAAAATATGACCTTGCAAGTCAAGAATTAGCGCCATAACATGCGCGCTCATGACAGAGAACTGGGATTTCGCAACACGTCAGATCCACGTCGGTGGCGATCCGGATCCGACGACCGGCGCACGGGCCGTGCCCATCTACCAGACCACGTCCTATGAGTTCCGCGACGCTCAGCATGCCGCCGACCTCTTCGCTTTGGCCGAGGTGGGCAACATCTACACCCGCATCATGAACCCCACGCAGGGTGCGCTCGAAGCCCGACTGAACTCGCTTGAGGGTGGCTGCACCACCGCCATCGGACTGCCGGGATCGCTGGTGACCTCGTCGGGTCAGGCCGCCGAAACATTGGCCATCCTCACCCTGTGCGAGGCTGGTACCCACATCGTGGCCTCACCGTCGCTGTACGGCGGGTCGTACAACCTCTTGCACTACACCCTGCCCAAGATGGGTATCGAGGTGACCTTCGTCGAGGATCCACACGATCTCGACCAGTGGCGTGCCGCAGTTCGCGATGAGACGCGCCTGTTCTACGGCGAAGTTCTGCCGAACCCGAAGAACGACATGTTCGACATCGAGGGCGTGTCGTCGGTGGCCCATGCCGAAGGTATCCCGCTGATGGTCGACAACACGGTCGGCACGCCGTATCTGGTGCGCCCCCTCGAATGGGGTGCCGACATCGTGGTGCACAGCCTCACGAAGTTCATGGGCGGTCACGGCACCTCAGTGGCGGGCGGCATCGTCGATGGTGGGACCTTCGACTATGGCGCGTCGGGTCGCTTCCCGAACTTCACCGAGCCCGATCCCAGCTACCACGGTTTGGCCTACTGGCCGGCCCTCGGCCACGGGTCGATGATTCTGAAGGCGCGAGTGCAGCTGTTGCGCGACCTCGGCATGGCGGTGTCGCCATTCAATGCCTTCATGATCTTGCAGGGCATCGAGACCCTCAGCCTGCGCATGGAACGACATTGGTCAAACGCACAGGCCGTCGCTGAATTCCTTGATGGGCACGCCCAGGTGCGCTCGGTGAATTATGCGGGTCTCGCGTCGAGCCCATGGCATGAGCGCGCGACACGACTTGGTGGTGGGCGCGGCTACGGCTCGGTGTTGGCCTTCGAGATCGATGGTGGGCTCGAGGCCGGCAAGCGATTTGTGGAAGGGCTCAGCCTGCACAGCCATGTGGCAAACATCGGTGATGTGCGATCGCTGGTGATTCAGCCGGCGAGCACAACCCACAGCCAGTTGACACCCGAGGAGCAGGCGGCCAGCGATGTCACCCCGGGCCTGATCCGACTGTCGGTGGGGCTCGAGGCCATCGCCGACATCATCGCTGACCTCGAAGCGGGTTTCGCCGCCGCCCGCTGATCGGGCGGTCACTGCGTGCTGAGTCCGGCGCGCCACATTCCTTCGGCGACTTGGCGCACGACGTCGGGTGATGGTTCATTGAGCCGTTCGAGGGTGACATCGATGATCTCGGCTGTACAGCGGTAGTCGTGAGGATACGGGCCCACTGGTGCGCCCGTATCGGTCCCGACATCGAAGGTTTCGCCGCTCATCGAAAAAACCAGCGGGACAGTGCGTTCAAGTCGTGCTGCACCTGCGCCGTCGCCATTCACGCTGATCATCAGGTCCCCACCGCGGCCAAAACCACCGTCGTACACAAAGTCCACGCGCAGTGTGTGGTCGCCGGGCGTCAACGCAGGTCCCTCGATCACGGTGAGGTCATGCCCGAAACAGTTGTAGATGAAGCGCGGAATGCCGTCGTCCAGCCATAGCGCCCAGCCGGCCATATTTCCGCCTTGGCAGACGATGACCCCGTGGTCGTCGCCGGAGCAGCGGATGCGTGCAGTGATCTGCCATGAGCAGTTCTTGAGGCTGACGACCGACGCTTCGGGCATGCGGACGTGAGCCGTGGTGTAGGTCATCATGCGGCGGCCTCCGAGCGAATGCGGCACTGCGCGGTCGCCGTCGCGGCGCGAGCCGGCGTCACGTAGGGGGTAGACCCCGTTGCGTCGAGCCTCTTCGTCGAACAGGGCCGTGAGTTGCGCGAGGCGATCCGGGTGGTCATCGGCGAGGTTCACAGACTGCGAGAAATCATTCGTCACGTCGTACAACTCCCAGCTTTCATCTGGCCCATCGAATTCATAGGCCTGCATTCGAATCCAGGGGACACGGCCGTGGAAACACGACGCGATCCAGCCGTCGTGGTAGATCGCGCGATTGCCAAGGATCTCGAAGTACTGGGTGTGTCGGTGGCTCGTGCCGTCTGCATCGAAGCTGTAGTTCATTGCGACGCCGTCAAGATCCATCTGCTCGATCCCGTTGACCCGCGCGGGAGGCTCGATGCCCGCGGCGGCGTAGATCGTCGGTGCGATATCCACCACATGGTGGAACTGCGATCGCAGCCCACCCCCGGCGGGGATATGACCCGACCACGACATGGCCAATCCGTTGCGTGTACCACCAAAGTGTGATGCCACCTGTTTCATCCACTGGAACGGCGCGTCGAGCGCCCAGGCCCAGCCCACATTAAAGTGGTTCTCGCAGCGCGCAGTGCCGAAGTCGTCGATGTGTTCGAGGAGCCATTCCGGATCCTCATGCACCCCATTTTGAAACGATGGGGCACTCCATGCACCGTGCACGGTGCCTTCAGCAGAGGCGCCGTTGTCACCGGTGAGATAGATGACCAACGTGTCGGTGCCGTCGCGCTCGTCCAATTGGCGACTGGCGTCGATCACTCGTCCGATGTGGTGGTCGGTATGGGCGAGGAAACCGGCAAAACACTCCATCAGGCGGGTGGCCACCGGGCGGTACCTCTCTGGGTAGTCCTCCCATGCCGGGACCTGTTCGGGGCGCCGGGTGTTCGCAGTTCCTGCTGGGATCACCCCCAGTTCGAGTTGGTGTCGATAGATGGTGTCGCGGAGGTCATCCCAACCATCATCGAAGGCGCCGGCAAATCTGTCGATCCACTCGGGCGGCGCGTGGTGTGGTGCGTGCACCGCAGGGGTTGAGAAGTAGCAGAACCACGGGGTGTCGGGAGCTGATGCCCGCTGGCGCTGCATCCATTCGATGGCGTGGTCGGCGAGATCTTCAGTGAGGTGATAGCCAGGGCGCCCGACATGAGGAGAGATCGGCGTCGTCTGGTCGTAGACCGCGGGTTCCCACTGCGATGCCTCCGCGCCGATGATGCCGTAGAAGCGGTCAAATCCCAGACCGGTTGGCCATCGGTCGAATGGGCCTGCCGGGCTCTGCTCCCACGAGGGCGTCAGGTGCCATTTGCCGAAGCACGATGTCGAATACCCCGACATCCTCAACACCTGGGCAACGGTCGCGGCCTCAGCGGGAAGAGCAGAGTCGTAACCGGGGTACGAGTTTGCGATTTCGGTGATGCCGCCCATATGGACGCGGTGGTGTTGCCGGCCGGTCAACAGTGCGGCACGAGTGGGGGAACACAATGCGGTGGTGTGGAACTGGTTATAGACGATGCCGCTGGTGGCCACCGCGTCAAGTGCCGGCGTCGGAACCGGCCCGCCGAAGGTTGACATCGATCCGAAACCCACATCGTCGAGCATGATGAGCAACACGTTGGGCGCTGGAGTGGGCCGGCCGTGAGACGGGAATGGTGCAGGTGTGGAGTCATCGATGAGGCGTTCGATGTGACCGCTGAACGGGACACTGGGGCGGGGGAGGTCAGTCATCATCGACTCCCCGAAAGGCTGGGTGATCCAGCGACGCGCATGCCGCGAGGACCGTGGTGGCGTTCCCGTCGATGATCACCGTGCCGCTAGCGATCGCTGTCGCGAGTATGTCGTCGCCGGCAAGAAGGGTATTCCAGGTGTCGCGAGAGCATCGCAGGGTGTGGTCAGCAGATGCTCCGTCGGTCGGACACATGATGTGGTTACGAAAGTGCAGCCCGCATTGGTCGCCATCAATTTGGAGGGCGATATGGCAATCGATCCCTGTGAGGCGGTCTGGGTCGACCATGACCCTGAGCACACCGACCGTTGTGACGAGGTCCCAACCAGTGAGCTGTCGGCGGCTCAGCCGATGCGAGCGGTGGCGCGCCATATTGATGGTTCCATCGATCTCACGAGCGGTTGTGAGACACCAGTTCCGAATGTTTGCGCTGGGTGTCCGTCGGGCCACGGTGCGCAGAGCGGTGGCAAGCAGGCCCTGATCGGTGTCATCGGCGTCGGGGTGAGCAGCCAGATTTGCGGCGAGATGCAGCGCCCATCGCAGATCGTTGTCAATCGCCTCAGTGCACCGTTGGCGCACGCTGTCGCGTCCCCCCATCGCCTCGATCATTCGCACGGCATGGTCGGAACGGTCATGGGGGAGGAGGTGCGCGGGGTCACCGTCGAAGAAGCCGAAGAGGCCGCTGCGGATCTGGCGGGTGTGGTGTTCGGCAATTCCGTAGTGCTGCTGGGTGAGCCAATCATCGTCGTAGATGTCGGGAAGACGCACGCGGTGGGCGAGTTCGGCCGAAGTGGCGCCGCGATTCGTCCACCGCACGGTCTGGTCCCATAGGTATTGGATCGCGTCGCGATAGCGCCGCAGACGCGTGGTGATCTGGTCGGCGCCTGACAGGGGCGGGCCGTGAGTGGCAACAAGATGCTCCGCGCCGAGGGTGTGGAGGTGATCAAGGCCGGTGAGGAGAATCTGTGGGTCTCGGTATTCCTCACCGCGAATGGCGAAGACATTGAACAGCACCGGCCACATCAGGTTGTGCACAGCCAATCCGTAGTGGGGGATCCAGAGGGTGACGGAGTCGTCAGCATCTGACGGGGCGGGAGTCACCTCGATGTCTAGACCCGCGACGTGGATGGTCGTTGCCTGATCGAAGGTCTGCGTTGCCGGCACATGTCCAGGTGTAAACGGGGCGTGGCGGGGCATGCGGTAGGCAAGGCCCAGTCCCACATTCACGACACCGTCGGGTCCGTCATCGGGGAGTTGGATGCCGAACTGTTGCACGAGCCCGCGTCCATAGGCCGGTGCGATCTCGGTGGCCGACCGCCGGAGGTTGTCCGAAATCCGAGCATGTCCCCAGATTTCTCTTACCGGCTCCGAGTCGATGAGAGCGGCGGTGCCGGATACGTAGTGGAAGTGCGTGTAGATCACGGCGACGATCGGCGTTGTGGTCACTGTGCGTAGCGTCGCGACCGCCTCGCGCATTTCTTCGACCGATTCACCGGTGTCGATAGCGATGATGCCCTCTGGCCCTTCGACGAACGTCTGGTTTGACAAGCCGTTGCCGACGAGGCACCACACTCCGTCGGTGATCTGATGGAGCATTGGGGCAAGACGCTGTGAGTGTTCGGCCAGCGAGCGGTCAGCTACTTGTCCACGTGTGTCGGTGATCACTTCTGCGTCGTCGGGACGCAATGCATCGGTGGTAGGCATCCGCTGATAGTACGCAGGCAGCGGGGGTGCCCTTGACGCTGGCCGATGCCCCCTAGCCGTCGGTGTCGTCGTCGAGGCCGCGTAAGAACTCTTCGAGTTCGGCCCCGAGATCCTCTGCGGAGGGGATCTGCGCCTCGGTGCGACGGTCGTGCTCGCGTTCGAGCATCGCCACGTACATGGCCAACTGTGGATCTGCGGCGACGACCTCATCGTGCATCGCACGTGCCGCGGCAATGTCGTCGGAGAGGTCGGCGTCCACTCCCAAACCGAGCACATGCGATAGGTGATCCACAAGTGCGGCGCTCGACATCGGATGACCGGTATTCGACAGATAGTGCGGAATGCCGACCCTCAGCGACACCGATGGCCGTCCGATGTTGTCGAGGAGCGTCTGCAACACACCCACTAAACCGGTCACACCCTGATACGACGGTGCGGATAAGCCCAGCCGTCGAGCGAGATCAACCGTGGTCGAGCTGCCGGTCACAAACGGGCGTCGGCTGTGGGGGATGGCCTCAGCGCCGGCGCCCAAGGTGACGACGAGTTGGCAGCCGAGGCGCTCGGCGACCTCGATGACCGCGCGGGCGAATGTGTCCCAGTACAGATGGGGTTCCACGCCGGTGAGCACCACCACATGGCGTCCACCTCCAGGGGCTCGCCACAAGTCGATGCGGTTCTCTGGCCAGATGATCTGGCGCAACTCGCCATCGGTCATTTCCACCCGTGGACGCTCCACGGTGAAGTCGTAGAACGGGTCAGGGTCGATCTCGCCAATCGTCAAGCGGTGAGACCGGTCGAACAGTTCATCGACAGCACGGGTGGCGGCGCCCGCCATGTCGAACCATCCCTCGAGCACCAGCACCAGCACCGGGCGTTCAAGCTCACCGAGATCGGCGGTGTGCAGGTCGAGGACCTCGTCGACGGAGATCGGACGTGTCATCTCAGCCGAGTTGCCCCACGACGTGATCGATGCAGGCGCACAACGCAGCCAGATCGGCCGGGTCGATTGCAGGAAACATGCCAATGCGCAACTGATTACGCCCGAGCTTGCGATAGCTGTCGGTGTCGACAACGCCATTGGCGCGCAGGACGGCCGCGACATCGGTGGCCGTCACCGCATCGTCGAGATCGATCGTGGCAACCACTTGGGAGCGCTTCGCAGGATCGACCACGAAGGGCGTGGCCCAGTCGCGCTCGTTGGCCCAGCCGTACACCGTGGACGATGATGCCCCCACCCGTTCAGACACCCATGCCGCTCCACCGTTGGCCAGGATCCAGCGCACCTGTTCATCCAACATGATCAATGTGGCCAGCGCCGGGGTGTTGTAGGTCTGGTCCTGACGGCTGTTGGTGAGTGCGATCGAAAGGTCAATCGATGCGGGACACCAGCGGTCGCTTGCGCCGATGCGCTCGATCCGTTCGACAGCTGCTGGCGAGCACGCAGCCAGCCACAGCCCACCGTCGGAGCCGAACGACTTCTGAGGTGCGAAGTAATAGACGTCGACCTCGGCGGGGTCCCAGGCCAGTCCGCCCGCGGCAGAGGTGGCATCGACCAGCACCAGCGCGTCAGGGTCGGCGCCGGTCGGCCGGCGCAACTGCATGGCCACGCCGGTGGAGGTTTCGTTGTGGGTCAGCGCGTAGGCGTCGACTCCCGGCCGGCCCACAGCGTCGGGGTGGTTGCCGGGGTCCGTCGTGATCACCTCAGGTGTGCCGAGATGTGGTGCAGCGTCAACTGCTTGGGCGAACTTCGAGGAGAACTCACCGAAGCTGAGGTGCTGGCTCGAGTTGTCGATGAGTCCGAATGTGGCAGCATCCCAGAACACGGTGGAGCCGCCGTTGCCAAGCATGACCTCCCAGCCGTCGGGCAGGCCGAACAGTTCGCTCAGGCCCGCGCGGACCGAGGCCACCACCGATTTCACCGGAGCCTGCCGGTGTGATGTGCCCATGACATCGCGTTGGCGTTGCACGAGGGCGTCGATTTGGGCCGATCGCACCAGTGACGGTCCGCAGCCGAAACGCCCGTCGGAGGGCAATAACTCGCTCGGGATCACAATGTCGGTTGGGCTCACCCCCACAGGATGCCGTGTCGGGGGAGTGACCGCACCAAGTTGGTGGCAACATGTGGGGGTGAATCGCACCTCGCAACGACTTGCATCCATCGCTCCATCTGCGACCCTCGCCGTCGACGCGAAGGCGAAGGCGCTGCGCGCCGAGGGAGCCGACGTCATTGGTTTCGGGGCGGGTGAGCCCGACTTCCCAACACCTGATCACATCGTTGAGGCGGCCGTGGCCGCCTGCCGCGATCCGAAGAACCACCGCTACACACCGGCACCAGGTCTGCCCGAGTTGCGCTCTGCCATTGCCGACAAGACCCTTCGCGACTCCGGGGTGGAGGTCGAGGCCTCCCAAGTACTCGTCACCAACGGCGGAAAGCACGCGGTGTACACCGCGTTCGCTGCACTGTGCGACCCCGGTGACGAGGTGATCTGCCCGGCACCGTATTGGACGACCTACCCCGAGGCGATCACCCTTGCCGGTGGTGTCCCGGTGGTTGTCGACACCGACGACAGCACCAACTTCAAGGTCAGCGTCGAACAGTTGGAGGCCGTGCGCACCGATCGCACCAAAGTGCTGCTGTTCGTGAGCCCCGATAACCCCTCAGGGGCGGTGTACTCACCGGCGGAAATCACCGCGATCGGCACCTGGGCGTTGGAGCACGACATCTGGGTGATCACCGACGAAATCTACGAACACCTCGTCTACGGCGATGCGGTGTTTGCTTCGATGCCAGCGCTCGTTCCGGATCTTGCCGGGCAGTGCATCATCGTGAACGGTGTGGCCAAGACCTATGCGATGACCGGGTGGCGGGTTGGTTGGATGGTCGGCCCGAACGATGTCATCTCGGCAGCCGCGAACTTCCAGAGCCATGCCACCTCGAACGTGTCGAATGTGGCCCAGCGCGCCGCTCTCGCCGCGGTGGCTGGTCCTCTTGATGAGGTGTACGCAATGCGCACCGCATTCGAACGGCGCGGAACGGCTATGCACGCAATGCTGAACGACATCCCCGGGGTCACCTGCGGCGCTCCCGAGGGTGCCTTCTACTGCTTCCCGAATATCAGTGGACTTTTCGGTGTGGATCTCGGCGGTCGTCGCGCAGCAAACGGGCTCGAACTCGCTGATCTGATCCTCACCGAGGCGAACGTGGCGTTCGTTCCCGGAGAGGCATTCGGCGCACCGGGATATGCCCGGTTCTCATTTGCGCTCGGCGACGACGATATCGCGACCGGGCTGGGGCGAATCGCCGACCTGGTCAGCTGACCTCAGGTGGTGGGTCGGCGCACCACGCGGTCGATCCCCAGCACCGCGAGAGCCGCACCCACGCCCAACAGCACGGTGAGCAACACCTGGTGATCGGGTGTGCCGAGGTCGGTGGTGGCCGTGCCACCTGGCCACGGCCACAACACGCGGAGCGAACCGATCATCAGGCCCACCATCGCGGCCAGCACCATGTCGTGGTGGTCGGCCAACAGCTTGTTCAGCACTGTGGAGAACACGCCGAGGCCGACCGCACAGCCAGCCGCGGTAGCGGCCAGCGCCACCACATCCCGGTCGTTGACGGCACCGAGGACTTCGGTGTACATCCCGATCATCACCAACAGGAACGACCCTGAGACCCCGGGAAGAATCATCGCGCAGATAGCGACGGCACCGGCCAGGGTGAACACCCACCAGGGCCGGGTCACGATCTCGTCGCCGGTGGCCTCGGTCGCCGATCGAAGACCGAGCAGCGCGAATGTGGCGATGGCGACGATTGCGGCCATGGCGATGCGATCTCGCGCGACGTTGTGCACCTCTCGCCAAGCCACCGTGGTCGATGCGGCGACAAGGCCGAAGAACACGCCAGCAGTTGGTACCGGATGGTCGTGGAGCAGGCCCTCGAGCACAGCGGATAACGCAGCGATTGCGCAGAGCACGCCGGCGAGCAGCGAACCCAGCCAGAGCCATTCGATCTCGCTAAAACGCTGCCGCGCCGCGCTGGCCCGTCCACGAACGAGGTCACGCACCGCATGAGCGGCGGCACCGATGTTCGTTAGCAGCCGCTCATAGATACCGAGAACCAACGCGACGGTGCCACCTGACACCCCAGGCACGATGTCGGCAGAACCCATCGCGAAACCGCGCGCGAACTGGGAGGGGGCATCACGCAGAGGCACGCCGCGAGGCTACTCGTATCAGGTGGCGGGTACCCGGACGTCGAGAATCCAGCCGTTGTCGATCTCCATGTCGGTGATGGCCGCGGCTGGTGGCAGCGTCACCGCGTCGGTGGTGTTGAGGTGCAGCGGCTCGTCAGAGGTCGCGATATGGACGATGGCTGTCCCTTCCATCACGAACATGAAGCGGAATTCAAGCGGTGTGCGAGTGACGGCGATGGCCGTGTCGTCGGCTGTCAGCCGTTCAACATGCACGAGGCCGTCGGTGGCACCAGCGACCGCAGTCGGCTCTGCTGCCACCCCCGCACAGTCCCACCCGACGGTGGCGCTATCACCGGGGCGGTCAACAACGAATCGTTGACCGCTCCACCGTCGCTGCGGGTCACCGGTGCCATTGGGCAGCGTCATCTGGTGATCCATTTCGGTCAGATGATCCGCGGGTGCACCGATCTCCACGATCTCAAAGTCGCCGTCGGTGGCAAGGACACGATGGCGGATGTGTGGCGGTTGCAGAACGACGTCGCCCGCTGACATCCAGAAGGGATCACCCTGGTCCTCGTAGACCACCTGCACAGCACCCCGCCGCACGGCGAGAAACTGAAAGCGCACATCGTGGTGGTGCACGCTGTCGGGCACATCACCCGCGGTCGGCACGCGAATATGGGAGGCGATGAACCGCCCGTACCACCGGTCGGGGATGAGGTCGCGGTACCCCATCTGGGCGCGGCCCACATGCCAGGCCTGCGCGTCGTTGCCGCGCGCTATGTGAAGTGGTGTGCGCCGTAACAACGTGTGGCGACCACTGGCGCTGGTCATCATTGCCGCGGCTGGGTCATCGGCGGGCCGGATCCACACCAGTTGGTGCCCAGCAGCGGTGCGCTGGGCGATCTCGGCACTCAGGTCCGCGGTGTCGATGATGTCATCAGCACCGGGGGCAACCATTCCAGAACCGTGGTCAGTAGTCGATGCCACGCTTGGCTCGGATGCCCTGTTGGTAGGCGTGCTTCACTTCGCGCATCTCGGTCACTGTGTCGGCGATATCGATCAGCGCCTGCGGGGCATCACGGCCGGTCACCACCACGTTGACGTGATCGGGCCGGTTGGCCAAGGTGGAGACTACTTCGTCGACATCCACCCACGACCATGTGCATAAGTAGGTGAGCTCGTCGAGGATGACCAAGCGATGCTCGCCAGCTTCGATAAGGGCCTTTGCCCGGCCCCAGCCTTCGGCAGCGTGTGCACGGTCCTGCTCAAGGTTGTTGGAGTCCCAGGTGAAGCCGTCGCCAAATGAGTTCCAGTCGACGCCGAGTTGCACGCCCATTTGTTCTTCGCCGACTTTCCAGTCGCCGCTCTTGATGAACTGCACCACGGCAACTTTCCAGTCCAGAGCGAGTGCTCGCAGCATCACGCCGAAAGCGGAGGAGCTCTTTCCCTTTCCGTCACCGGTGTGGACCAGCAACAACGAGGTGGCGGAGCGCAAACCGTCGGGACGTGGATCGTCGGTCAACGGTTCGGCATCGGGGGACTGCTCGGGGGACATGCGTCTGTGAGCATAGGGTCCCGTCGGCATCGGTGCCCGGTTGTGTCCATCGCCTACGGTGCGCTCGTGATGGCCGACCGCGATCTACGCCGCGACCTTGACGGTGTTGCTGGGGCACATGCCCGCCTTCTGCAGCGCCTACACGCCGCGGTGGAGGCATCGCCCCAATTGCTCAATCCGGCTCGGATGAGTCGCTGTCAGGGGTGGACGGTGGGCCATGTGCTGACCCATCTCGCACGGAACGCCGACAGTCATGTGGAGATGCTCGAGGGCCGTCCGCAGTATCGCGATGCCGCCGCCCGCAATCACGACATCGACACAGGGGCATCGCGGGGGATCGACGCGCTCCTCGACGATGTCGCCGCGGCATCTGCCCGGTTGGAAACAGCCTGGGCTGCGTGTGCGTCGTGGGACGTCACGGTGATGACCGCATCGGGGCCTCGGCTTGCACGCCAGGCACCGCTGCTGCGGTGGCGTGAAGTGGAGTGGCATACGGTCGATCTCAACATCGGGGTGGAGAGTGACCACGTTGATGCCGACTATCTCCGTGTCGAGTTGTACCTCCAAGAGATCATGTGGCGGTCGCGGCACACCATTGGCCTGACGGGGCTGCCGGCGGAACTGTTGGCCGAACCTCCACACCTGCGGGCAGCGTGGTTTCTTGGGCGGTACGCGCCGCCCACGCTGAGCCACCTCAGCCCCACGTGAGCGACGCCGTTGTCGTCACCCGGGCGACATAGGTCGACAGATGGAGGTCATTGTCGATCACCCGGTCCACATCCGCGAGTGCCCGATCGCGTTGATCGACGTCGTCTGCTGCATCGGCACGCTTTAGGGCATCAGCGAGCGATGTCCAGCGTGCGGTGGGTACAGCGGCGAGACCGACGCGTGCTCTGACCTCGGGGCGATCGACCAGGATGCGAACAATGCTCACGGTGGTCGCGGTGGCGATCGCTGCAGCAGCTGCCGCGGGTGCGGTGTCGACGTTGGCCACCAGCGCCACCACCGGGTCGAGTGCGAGCGGCAGGGCGCGAACCGCAATGGCCGGTATGGGATGGCTGGCCGTCGTCAACGCAGCCAGGTAGCCAAGACCCTGCCGGGTGCCAGCAACCGCCGCAGCAGCTTGCACGCCCGTGAGGTGGGCCTGCTGACGGGCTGCCTCGGCGATCATGCCCACCAGGTCGGCCACTGGCGCCAGGCGGGCACCGATCACGTCGATCGGATCCAGGCCATCCACGTCGGCGTCCATCGCGGCGCGCAACCGGCTATTGGTGATGTCGCCAACCGTGACGCCAACCGCGGTGCGACCCCGGTCATCGTCGAGCAATTGGCCGAGGAAGTTGACGACATCGGCACGGGAACCGAGCACGGTGGTGGCGTCGACTCCGTCGAGCGGCACGGTGATCACCGACCGGTCGAGGGTGGAACTGCTCGCATTGAGCAGGGGCAGGGTTGTGTGAATGGCAAATTCGAGCCCGGCGGGGCTGAGGCGGTCGAGCGCCGCGGTGCGGACCACCATGGCGGCCAGATCAAGGCGCTGGTCACCGAGCGTCGCGGCATACACGGCGGCTAAGGCATCATCAACGGTGCTGCGGTCGAGGCGTTCGGTGGTCAACAAGGTCGACATGACGTGGCCCATGGTGGCGACCTGGGCGGCGACACCAGGTCGGTGTCGGACCTCGTCGAGTACGGCATGGACCGCATCGAACACGGTGGGGGCATGGTTGCCGCCGGTCGCGGTGTGCACCCAGATGACGGCACGCAGTCGTTCGAGCAGCGAGCGGTCGTCGAGGGTGGCCACATCCACGTGCGTGATGCCACGGCGGGCAGCGAGATCGATGAGCTCGTCCGGAATTGGAGCGGTGGCGGTCATCGCATCGCTGGCGAGGATGGTCTCAATCGCGCTGTAGAAGTGGGTGTCGAGCGTGTGCCGCAATCGGGTGAGCACCCCCACATCTGGGGCGATGACCCCGTCGGGCAACCGCACGGCATCGATGCCTCTGGCGAATATCGCGCATCGCTCGGATGCGTCGGCGACGAGAGCCCGCAGCCGCTCCATACCTGCGGGCGAATAGCCGAGATAACCGACCACCACCGATACCTCACCATGGGGTGGCTGTGCCGGTGATGATGGCATGGGCCGCAGCGCACCGGCGGCTCGCCATGCGCAGGTCGTCGCGCAGGGTCTCTATGGCCATACGGTCACGAGCCAGTAGCGACAGACAGCGATATGCGACCGGTCCCGACCATACGTCGGTGCCTCCGCAACGGGCAATGTCGGCAAGAACGTCCGCGAGAGATGCGCCGTGGGGGTGGTCGGCGAGACGTTCAAATTCAATAGCCGCGTGGCTCCAGAGGTCGGTCATGGCGGTGGTGGCGACCGTGAGACGCCGTGGCTGGAAAGGACCGGCGGGCGATTAACGGAGAAGATCGATGGTCACGTCGCGGTGTTCGAGGCCGGTCGTGTCGTCCATATAGATGTCGCCAACCGATCGGAAGCCTCGGTGCAGATAGAAGCGCTCGGCGGTGACTCGTGCTCGCGCCCACACATATGCCGCACCGGCGGTACGGGCGCGCTCGCACCCTGCAGCGAGTAGTTCATCGCCGAGGCCACGGCCCTGAAGGTCCGCTGCTGTGGCCATGGATCGCAACTGCACACCACCTGGTCGCTCAGCATGATCACGGCGGTACCAACTCGAGATCGACATCACTCGCCCGCTGCCGTCGCGGACTCCAAGATGCACGGTGTCGGGTTGGTCATCGCCGTCGAATTCGACGGTGGCCTGTGCGTCATCATTGCGGAGAACCGAGCGACGCAGATCGTGGGTGGCGCCGGAACAGAGATCGACGATTTCGAGTAGCGACCCGGTCGGTCCGAGTCGGTGTACCTGGCGGGCAATCTGGTGGGCCTCGTCATGGTCGTGGGTGACCCAGATCGTCGTGATCGCAAGATCGGACAGAATGACCGAGAGGTCGCGGAGCAGGCGATCGCGCAGGGCCCGGTCGAGCCCCGACAGCGGCTCGTCGGCCATCAACAGTCGAGGTGCCGGTGCGATCGCGCGCGCCACGGCCACCCTTTGTGCCTCGCCTCCCGACAGTTCGGTGACCTGGCGGTGGCCCTTGTCGGCAAGACCGACGATGTCGAGCAGGTCGCCGACGCGACGGCGGCGATCCGCGCGCGACCACTTAGCTCGTCGGAGCCCGTAAGCGATGTTGTCGGCCACATTGAGGTGGTCGAAGAGTTGACCATCTTGGAAGACCATCGCGACACGTCGTCGGTGCACTGGTACATCGGTGATGTCGGCACCGTCGACGGTGATCGTGCCCGAGGTCGGATGCAACAGCCCACACACTGCACGCAGCAGGGTGGACTTGCCGCTCCCGGATGCCCCGAGCACAGCGGCAACGGTTCCACCGGGGACATCGAGGCGTAGTTGTCGCAGAACCGAGACATCGCCGCGGGTCACCGACAAGTTGGCAATATGAAGGTCACCCGGCGTGCTCACCAAATGATCATCGTGTGGCATCGTCGTCCCCTCGGTCGATCCCGAGAACCAGGATCACGGTGACGACAGCAAGGAGCACCGCCAGGGCGTGCCCGCGAGCTACGAAGTCCCCACCGGTGCGGGCCAGCAGTCGTTCGATCACGATCGGCAGTGTTTCGCCACCGGTCCGTGACAACAAACTGGTGGCACCGAACTCACCGACAGACACAGCGGCAGCCAGGCCGGTTGCGGCGAGCACCGGTCGTCGCAGAGCCGGGAGAACTGCGCTACTCCACGCGCGCAGCGGCCCAGCACCGAGGGTGGATGCCGCGGCGACTCGGTCTGCTGAGATCGAGCGCGCGGCGCCGATGGTGGACCGCACCACGAACGGCGTGGCGACAAGCGCTTGGCCGAGCGGCACCATGAACCATGAAGCTCTCCAGTCCACTGGTGAGGAGTCAAAGGTGACCACGAGACCGAGCCCGATCGTCACCGCCGACAACGCGAGGGGAATCATCAACGCGCCATCGAGCAGTGCCCCGATCCGCGATGAGCCAACCACCGCGGCAACGGCGAGCACGCCGATCGTGACCGCGATCGTCGTTGCCACAGCGGCGGTGCCGAGGGTGCGCAGAACTGCAGCACCTGGATCCAGGCCAAGGCGAAGGCCCGGTCGGACCTCGTCGTCGAACATCGATGCCCACGCCGACCAAGTCACACCCTCGGCCGTGCGCACCGACCCGACGACGAGAGCGACGAAGGGTGCCGCACAGGCGACGGCCAGTGCCGCGACTGCCAGTCGGCCCAGCACGGGCGGGGATCCAACCGGTCGGGTGCGGTGCGATGAGGTGACGCGGCGGCCAGCGAGGGCGTTGCCGACCATCACCGCGGCTGCGAGCGCGACGAGTTGTGCCAATGACAGCACGATGGCGCTGTCGACCCGCCCCAGTTGGATGGCCTGACGCCATATCTCCACTTCGATCGTCGATGTGGCGACGTCGCCGAGTACACGCACCACTCCGAAGCTCGTGGCGTCGAACAAGAACACGATGGTGGTGGCCCCAATAACCGCCGGTCGGATATGTGGCCACGTGACGGTTCGTGCCACCGTGATGGGTGACGCGCCCAATGTGCGCGCGGCTGCTTCGCGTTCAACCGGCGGGGATGCTGCGCCAACGGTGCGTACCACCACCGCGAGGTTGAACACGGTGTGGGCAACCACGATGGCAAACAGACCTCGGTCGAGGCCGTCGGGTAGCAGGGTGCGTACGCCAGCAGCGAGGACCACAGTCGGCATCACGAATACGGCGGTCAACCCTGCGAGTAGTGCGCGACGACCGCGAAATCGGTAGCGAGCGATGACGAGCGCGGGCCCCACCCCAATCACGACGGTGACCGCTGTGCTGATCGCTGCCTGCACCACGGTGAAGCGGGCCACCTCGAGGGTGCGTTGTGCGGTGAGGACGTCGATGACCGCTGATGTTCGACCCGCTCGGATGGTCAGTTCGACCATCGGCCAGATGATGAACACCGCGATGGCCGCGGCCGGCACGATGCCGGCCGCGAGACGCCATCGGGTGGGAAGCGCTGCCGTGTTCAGGCGTCGACCAATCTGATCCAGGTATCGACCCAGTCAGCCCGGCGTTGCTCGATGATGGCGGGGTCGATACTCGCCGGTGAGTCAGGCACCACGGCAAAGCGTTCGAACACCGGATCGAGTTCAACATCTGGATGCACCGGGAACACGTACAGATCGTTGGCAACGTGGCGTTGGAATTCCTCGGACGCCAAGAAGTCGACGAGGCGGCCTGCGAGTTCAGGTGCGTCGGTGCCATCGAGCACACCGGCGAATTCGACCTGCCGATAGCAGGTGTCGGGGATCACGCCGGTTGGTGCGGTGTCAGCATCGGGGTTCTCGCCGAAGAGCACTTCGTAGGGCGGGCTTGAGCCATAACTGACCACGAGTGGTCTGTCGCCGCCGGCGCGAGTGAACGCCCCGTAGTACGCGCCGTCCCAGTCATCGGTCACGGCCACATCGTTGGCCACAAGGCTGTCCCAATAGGCCTCCCAGTCGTCGCCGTACCGGTCGATGGTGGCGAGCATGAACGCCAGTCCTGGGGAGGAACTGGCGGGATTCTGCACAACCAGATGCCCCGAATACGTCGGGTCGGCAAGTGCGGCAAGGTCGGTCGGTGGCGCGATGCCACGCTCGGCATACCAGGTGGCGTCGTAATTGACGCACACATCACCGAAATCGACGGGGGTGACGAGATCATCAACGATCAACGAGGTGAGTGACGCATCGATCTGGTCACGTTCGCTTGCCACGTGCGGAGCGAAGATCTCGGCCTCGACAGCGCGCGACAGCAGATTGTTGTCGATACCCCACATGACATCTCCCTCGGGATTGCCCGCGGTGAGGGCGGCCTTGGTCAGCATGGTGCCGGTATCTCCAGCCACCAGAATCTCCACGGTCACACCCTCGCGCGCTGCGAAGGCATCGAGAGCGTCATTCACGCCGGTGCCCTCCACGGGGAACGACGAGTAGGTCACGAGGGTCACGGTGTCGGCCTCAGGGCCATCATCTCCGCAGGCACCTGCGGTGGCCGCCAGTGCAGCGATGCCCGCAAGGGCCAATGTGCGTGACCCGCGTCGGTGTTGGGGGTGGTTCATGTTGGTACCTCCGTAAAAATGCAGAGCGTCCCGGTGGACAGCGACACATCGACGGCACCGGTCACGATGTTGCTCACACCGAGATCGGACAGCGCCGGAATGGTCATGCCATCCAGTGGCCACTGGGTGCCGGTGAGGTGTACACCGGTGCAGTTATCGGTGAGTGGTACCAACGACAGCGTCGTGCCCTCCGGGGGATGGATGGTGGTGCGGTCGGGTCCGCGCAGCACCCGGATCCGTTGACGCCCCCATCGCACCTCCAGATACGGCACATCGATCAGTGCCGGGTCGCGGAGTGCGCCGAGTGCGCCGAGGGTGTGATCGAGACGGTCACCAATTCCGGTGACCAGCACGATCCGATCCGGTACCAGCTCGGCCGCACGTCGCAGAGCGAGTCGTGTGTCGGTGGCATCTTTGTCGGCGGGGTATGGGTCGATCACGCAGTTGCGTTCGGCCCAGCGTCGGCCGCGCGCCGACACCGAGTCGAGATCGCCGACAAGCAAATTCGGGTCGAGCCCGGCGCGACGCGCATGATCGAGCCCCGAATCTGCTGCGATGACGTGGCACGACCCAACGTCGAGGTCGGCGATCACGTCGCGGGTGATCGGTCCGGCCCCGGTCACGACGATGACCGTGAGGTCGTCATCGGTGGTGTGTGAATCGTGCGCCATATCTCCCTCCGCCGGCATTACCCGGATCAGGTTCTCGGGTCGGTGGCCCCGGCCACCCTCTCAGCCCGCCGTTGGCGCGGGCTCCCCGGTTGTGTCACCACTTAGGTTAGCCCTGCGTGACACTCATGCTCTACCGAGCAGGCGATTGAGTGCCGCGGCGGTCTCGCCGCTGTCGGGTTCGTCGGCAGCGGCGAGTCGACTCAGATAGGTGATTGCCACCTCGTCGGCTTCGATCGCGCCGCCATCGGTGGCGACGGGAAGATCGGTCTTGTCGCCGTACGCGACTTTGACGCGGTAGCTGTCGCTTTGGCCTTCGATTGGGAGGAGTTCAGCGGTGGCCATTGTGCGTATGGGCCGATTCGCTACCTCGGTGCGCCGCCATCCGGCCATGTCGGCAACGGGCATATCCGGAACGTTGATGTTCACCACGACCGGGTCCGCTGGCAATCCGTTGGCGAGAAAGCCGCCAACGAAGCAGCCGGCCACCTCGGCCGCGGAGTCCCAGTTCTGGTCTTTGATCATGTCGTCCCAGCCCTGGCCGAGGACACCCCACCCGGTCACCGCTTGCGAGACGGCGATGCCGCTGATCCCGCCATTGCGGGCCGTGAGGCAGGCGCCGATAGTGCCCGAGTGGTACACGGACCAGCCGACGTTGGCACCGGGATTGATGCCCGACACCACGAGGTCGAAGGGGCCACCGAAGGCACCGAGTCGCGCGAAGTACACACACAGTGCGGGCGCGCCGTTCACCGCCCATGCGGTGTCGATGCCGTCGAGGCTGACACGGTGTGCTTCGGGAGTGATGCGGTACAGCGCCCCGAGGGCAGCCCCAGCACCGGAGAACTCTCTGTCGGGGGCGACCACGGTCACCTCCCCGTGCTTGGTCATCGCCTGCGCGAGTCGGTGGAGCCCCACCGACGAGATGCCGTCATCGTTGGTCACAAGGATCCTCACATGGCCATCATCGCATGCGGGCTGCCCGAGTCGGTCGTCCACTCGACGTTCACCTGCGCTGGCGATTACTGCAGTGACGCACCTCGTTGAGCGCTCAACGGGTGCGTGAGGTCCACAACACCAGGCCGAGTCCGCCGATGACCAATGCCATGCCGGGAATCTGCCCGATGGCTACCGCCTCATCGATCAGCAGCCACGCCCAGAATGTGGAGAATGCGGGCTGGCTTGTCTGCACCAGGCCGATCGTGGCGATCGGCACCGATCGTTGGGCAAAGACCAGCAGTCCGTGGGCTGCCATGCCGGTCAGCACCGCCAAAATGCCGATTGATGCCCATGTGGTACCGGTGTCGGGCCAGATATCGCCGCGCGCGGTGATCAACGCGACCGGTGTGGCCGTGATGACCGCGACCGGCATCAGAATTGACATGAAGTCGGCCACGCCGACCCCTGCTGAGCGCGCGCGTTTGGTGCCGACGAGGTAGCCGAGAAAGGCCACCAGGGCGACCACGACCAGCAGGTCACCGCTGAGGCTCGCATCGCCGTTGGATGGCCCGGCGGCCAACACGATGACCAGGCCGATGAAGCTCAACGCCGCCCACCGCAGTGAGCGCCAGTTGGGACGTTCGCCGAATAGCACCACGCCAAGCGGGGCAAGCAGCACCGGCGACAAGGCCATGATGAATTCGCTGTGCGCCACGCTGGTGCGGGTGACGGCGGTGAACAGCACCGAGATGTTGATGCCGAACGACAATGCCGCGGGAGTCACCAGCGCCCAGGTACGACGATCGGGAAGCGGGCTGCCCCGCCACCGTCGACGGCACCACAGCAGCGCCCACCAGATCACGGTCGACACCACCAACCGCCACCATGCGATGACCGCCCCCGATGTGCCGGGCCACTTGATCACCGAGTAACTGATTGCAAAACAGGTGACCGCGCCTAGAACAGCCATGAGACCGAGTCGGCGGGCCGCGGCCTCGGCCGAACGTGGTGCCTGTGACGCGTCCCGTGGCAGGTCGGTTGCCTCCGAATCGGTTACTTCTGACCCGGTTGCCTCCGACTCAGTTGCCACCGATGGCCGTCCAGGCGTCGGCGACGGCGCGGTCGCCAACAATGTCAACCTCGCCCGCCACCGCTTGGCGGCCCCACATCGTCAGCCAGAGGTCGCGCGCTGTTCCGCGCATGGCGGCGTCCCCCTTGGCGTGTTCACGCACCAGGTCAACACCATCGGGCCCTGGGGTGAGCAACCACTCGCCGGCGGTGTCGGTGCAGTGGAGGTGGAGACTTCCCGATGGCGCGGTCGCACGTCCGGAATTGAGTAGGCGCGTGAGGATGACATCGAGATACTCATCGATCCCGTCGGCCGCGATGGCAGCAGCCACCGTCGGCGTCCGCCCGAGCGCGACCGCAGCATCGATTGCATGCATCTGGGTTTCGTGTGCCATCCGCCGCGGCCAGAAATCAGTGGTCTGTGCGGCGGGAAAGGGATGCCATGTCGGTGCGCCGGGTGATAGCGCATCCATGGTGGTGACCACCGCGGCTGCGCCATCGGTGAACCATCCGGCGAGATCGGTGTTGGCGATGTCGGCAGCGGGAGGCTGCACAACATCGAACGGTGTGGGTGCAGCAGCGGTCATCGCCGCAGTTGCCCACCGATGGACGGTGCCGAGGTGGCGGACGAGGTCGCCCATCGCCCAGCCGGGGCAGGTGGGAACGGGCGTATCGAGAGAGCCCAACGCTGCGAGGACCTGAGCGTTTGCCTCGCGCGTGGCTTCGATGAGCGCGGCTGTGTCCACGAAGGTGTTGGAGGGGTCGACCGTCATGTGGCTCGACGGTAGCCTGTGTACATGGGTCCGTTCGACGAGTCCGCCTCTGGAGCCGCCGACACCGGTGCCGGTGAGGCCACCACATCTGACACAATCATCGAGATCACGCCCGGCGCGCTCGAGGTGATCACGGGTCTGCGCGCCGATGAACCCGATCCGGATGAACTGGGTCTGCGGGTGGCGGTGATTTCAGGGCCCGGTGAAGATTTCCGATACGACCTGTCGTTCGAGGCGTACCTCACCGCTGGGTTCAGCGATGAAGTGCGCACGATCGGTGACCTCAAGGTAATCGTTCCCGCCGACAGCGTGCGCTCGTTGAACGGGGCAACGCTCGATCACACCGAGAGCCAGGGTCTGGTCATCCGCAATCCGAATCGTCCCGAGCCGATGCAGGTTGAGGGACTTGTCGCCGATGATGAACTCTCCGCGGAGATCGAAGCGATGCTGACAGCCGAGGTCAACCCGGCATTGGCAGCCCACGGCGGTTTTGTGACCTACGTGGGCCACGACGACGATGGGGTGGCATATCTCACGATGGGCGGCGGGTGTCATGGTTGCTCGATGTCGGCGGCCACGATGATGGACGGTGTGCAGACGATGCTGGTCGAGGGCATCGAGGCGGTGACTGCGGTGCGGGACCTCACCGATCACGCCACCGGTGCGAACCCGTTCTACTCCTGAGCGTCGAGGGCGGCCGAGATATCGGCCCACAGGTCATCGACATGTTCGAGACCAACCGACATGCGAATGTGACCGTGGCGAAGCCCGATGGCCTGTTGCTCTTCTGGCGACAGCGAGACATGGCTGGTGGTGATGGGCCGACAGACCAGGGTCTCGGGCCCTCCGAGGGAGGTCGCACGGCGGACCAGCCGGAGAGCATCGAGGAAACGTTCGGGATCGTCGCGGACCTCGAGGGCAAGCATCGAGCCAAACCGGCGTAGCTGGGCGACCGCCAGGTCGTGCTGGGGGTGGCTATCGAGGCCGGGATAGTCGACACCGGCGATACGCGGGTCACTCGACATCCGCTGCGCCAACTCCAGTGCGGTCGCGCACTGGCGGTCCATTCGCACATCGAGGGTGCGTAACCCACGCAGGGCGAGCATGGCATCAAATGGTGACGGAGTGGCGCCGTGCAACACGCCGTATGCCCAGATGCTGTCGAGCAGTTCGCGTTCTCCCGCCACGAGGCCCATCGTCACGTCGTTGTGGCCGGCGATGCCTTTGGTGACCGAGTGGAGCACCAGGTCGACCCCATGATCTGCGGGTCGTTGACCGAGCGGAGTAGCGAAGGTGGAGTCGACCATGGTGAACGGGCCACTGATCGCGCTCACCTCGTCGAGATCGACCAGGTCAAGGCGCGGGTTCGCCGGCGTTTCGGCGATGACGAGCATGGTGCGTCCGGGCCGCACTGCAGCAGCCATCGCTCCGGGGGAGCGACCGTCGACGAATGTTGTCTCGATGCCGAGCCGAGCCGCGGGACCACGCAAGAAGGCACTCGTGCCGCCGTAGATGTGCTGGGTGGCCACGATGTGGTCACCGTTGGAACACAGCGCGAGTACCACGCTGGCGACGGCTCCCATCCCCGAGGCGAATGCCAGCGAGTCCTCGGTGCCCTCGAGGCGGGCCACGGCATCACAGAAGGCGGTCACTGTCGGGTTGCCGTAGCGCCCGTAGAACCGGTCGGGTCGATGCCCCGTCGCCAGTGCGGCCAGCTCAGCTTCGCTTGCGGTCTCCCACACCGCTGCAGGCCACAGGGGCGTGGTGAGTGACCCATGGTTGTGATTTCGACCGCCCGCGATGACGTCGGTGGCTGGTCGCCACTGGTCGTCGGCGCTCATAGTGGTCACGGTAGCGGCGCGGACAGCCGACGGAGCACCTCGTCGTGGAGCACTCCGTTGGTGGAGATCGCTGTGGGCGACCGGTGGGTGTCGACCCCATCGACGTCGCTCAGGCGGCCACCGGCAGCGGTGACGATCAGTCGGGGTGCGGCCACGTCGTAGGGCTGCAGGCCAACGGCATCTACGGCGACATCCAGAGCGCCCTCGGCGACGAGGCAGTGCTGCCAGAAATCGCCAAGCGCTCGGCTGCGTCGCGCGGCGAGCATCAACTCCCACAGAGCTTGGGTGCGACCAAGTTCAGCCCATCCATCGTTGACGGTCACGCTCACCTGGGCATCGGCGAGATCATTCACCTGCGAGACAGTGCACGGGCGCTCTGTGCCGTCGGGCCCCCGAGTGCGGGTGCCCGCGGCGGTGGTCGCCCACCAGCGTCGACCCAATGCCGGCGCGGAGATCACGGCAACCACGGGCTCGTCGTCGACTTCGAGCGCAATCAAGGTGGCCCAGATGGGTATGCCGCGGGCGAAACCTGAGGTGCCGTCGATGGGGTCAATGACCCATCGGCGCCGACGGTCACCCACCACCTCGGCTTCTTCCTCGCCGAGGATGCTGTCGTCGGGGCGTACACGAGCGAGCAGTTCACGTGCCGTGCGTTCAGCCTCACGGTCAGCGTCGGTGACCTCGGTGTGGTCGTGTTTGTGGGCCACGGTGAAGGAACGATCGGTGAAACGCCTGAAGGTGATCGCGTCGCAACGATCGGCGATGTCCATCGCCACGGCCATGTCGTCGGCGGTGGTCATGGCGTCATCCATCGTTGTGCATCCTGCCGAAATCGGGCCGCCGTTTCTCGACCAGTGCGGCGTGGCCCTCGGCGGCATCGGCGCCCAAGAAGTCGAGCATCTCGTAGGCGAGCGACGCCTCGAAGGCGGGCAGTGATTGGCGTAACCAGTGGTTCAACGCTCGTTTTGTGAATTGTGTGGCGTGACGCGGGCCGCGGGCCAGGCGGTGAGCGATATCCAGCGCGGTGGGCAGCACCTTGTCGGCGGCGACAGCACGTGATACGAGCCCGATGCGTTCGGCTTCGGCACCGTCGAGAAAATCAGCGGTCATGAGGTAGTACTTGGCCTTGGCCATACCGCACAGCAGCGGCCAGATGGCGACGGCGTGGTCGCCGGCGGTGACACCGAGGCGGATGTGTCCGTCGGTGAGGCGGGTGTCGCGATCGATGACCGAGATGTCGGCCATCAACGCCACCGCCAATCCGGCGCCGACCGCTACACCATTGATGGCGGACACGATCGGCGTATCGCAGTCGATCATGGTGCGAACGATGTCACCGGCTTCACGCATGACGCGCATCGTCTGGGCGTGATCGCCGACTTGGGTCCCGATCCAGTCCAAGTCACCGCCAGCGGAGAACGCCCCGTCATCGCCGGTGACCAGCACGCATCGCACCGAGTCGTCTCTGGCGATGTCGGCGAACACGGTGGCGAGTTCGGCGTGCATCGTGGCGTCGGTGGCGTTCATCCGCCCCGGATTCGACAAGGTGATGATCCATACGCCGTCACCGTCGTCGGTGAAGCGCAGCCGTTCGTAGCGGTCGGTCCAGCGTGGGGCGGCGGTCACGCCTGCGAGCCTACGCGCCAGCGGCAGCTGCGATCCCCGCGGCGTCCAGGCCGTGACGGGCCAAGATGTCGTCGGGTGAGCCGTGAGTGAGGAACTGCGTGGGCAGCCCCAGCACGCGAATCTCTGGTGTTGCGCCATCGGTGGTGCGAAGAGCATCAGCAATGGCAGCGCCGATACCACCGGCAGCGATGCCATCTTCCACGGTGACGACGCGGCCGTGGCGCGCAGCGTCGGCGATCATGTCGGCATCCAGTGGAGAGCAGCAGCGCACATCCCACACGGTGGCCTCCACACCCTCGGCAGCGAGTTTTCCTGCGGCGGCCACCGCATCGGCCAGAGTGCGCCCCACAGCGCAGATACACACCTGGGCGTTGTCGTCGTGTCGAACACGGCGAGCGGAGATTCCTGAGCCGACGTCGCCGGGTTCGGCGCGGTGTGCCGCACCGCGCGGATAGCGAATGGCAACAGGCCCGTCGTCGGCCAGCGTGGCGGCATCGGCCACCATCTGTTCCAGTTCAAGATCGCTCGACGGCGCCAAGACGCGCATACCGGGCACCTTGGAGAGCAACGCCATGTCGTATACGCCGTGATGGCTGGCACCGTCGGGTCCGGTGACGCCAGCTCGATCCAAACAGAACACAACCGGCAGGCGATGCAGGGCGACGTCGTA
Source organism: Ilumatobacteraceae bacterium (assembly GCA_017859395.1). GTDB lineage: Bacteria > Actinomycetota > Acidimicrobiia > Acidimicrobiales > Ilumatobacteraceae > Casp-actino5. The sequence goes on from JAFMNE010000001.1 coordinate 91,511, forward strand.
CACCACCTGGTCCCAGGCGCGCGACAAGAAGGTGGAGTAGATCGCCACAACGGGGCGCAGGCCGGCCATTGCCATTCCTGCGGCTGCGGTCACCGCGTGCTGTTCGGCGATGCCGACGTCGAAGACCCGCTCGGGGTGCATCTCTTGCAATGGGAGTAGCCCGGTCGGCCCGGGCATGGCGGCGGTGATGGCCACCACGCGGTCGTCGGTGTCGGCCAAGCGACAGATCGCGCGAGAGAACGACTCGGTGTATCCACTCGGGCCGGATTTTGGTGGTCCCGACATCGGGTCGAAAGTGGGGGCATCGTGGAGGTGCTTCTCGTCGTCATCTTCGGCGGGCAAGTAGCCGCGGCCTTTTGAGGTCAGCAGGTGCACGACGATCGGGCCCTCGCTCGACAGTTCAATCGCGTTATGCAGCGCGTGCTCCACGGCTGCGATGTCGTGCCCGTCGACCGGGCCGGTGTAGCGCACGCCCAGCGCTTCGAAGAACGCGGGGGGCTGTAAGAACTCGCGCACACCGGCCTTGAGTGCATCGAGAGCGCGTTCGGCCTGTGTTCCGACACCGGGCAGATCATGCAAGAACCGTTCGATGCGACGTTGACGCCGCACGTACACCGGATTCATACGGATGTCGGTGAATACATGTGACAGTCGGTCGGTGAGTCGATCGACCACGGTGGTGGGTTCGTCTGGAGTTGGCCCACCGTCGTTCCATAGGTTCGACACCGTGGGCGCGTACGACCGGCCATTGTCGTTCAACACGATGATCACCCGGCGTCCGCTGTGCCCCAGGTTGTTCAGGGCTTCGAATGCCATACCGCCGGTCATTGCGCCGTCGCCGATTACCGCGACGATGTGGCGATGATCGTTACGCCCGGCATCGCGGGCAACAGCGAGCCCGAAGGCATAGCTGAGCACCGTGGAGGCATGACTGTTTTCGATGAAGTCGTGGCGACTTTCCTCGCGGCTGGGATAGCCGGATAGTCCGCCGCCCTGGCGCAACTCATCAAAACGGTCGCGGCGCCCGGTGACGATTTTGTGCACATAGGCCTGATGGCCGGTATCCCACAGCACGGCATCGGTGGGTGAGTCGAACACCCGGTGGAGAGCGAGCGTCATCTCGACAGCGCCGAGGTTAGAGCCGAGGTGGCCGCCGGTGACGGACACCTTTTCGACGATGAACTGGCGGATCTCCGCCGCCAACTCGTCGAGTTCGGGGTGGGAGAGTGCGCGCAGATCCCGTGGTTCGCTGAGGCGCTCGAGATGCATGCAGATGCGACGCTACCGGCGCTGTTGGAACCTGTCGCACTCGTGCTGTGGTCTGCGCTCACCTAGAGTCGCGCCCGTGACCGAGATCATCGGACATCCAGGGGTGCAGACAACAGCGGTCATGCGAGCCGCTGGCGTGGATCATCTCTTTACGTTGAACGGCGCCCATATCTGGCCCTTTTATGAGGGTGCACGTGACCGGGGTATGCGCATTGTCGACACGCGCCACGAGGCGACTGCGGTGTTTGCCGCCGAGGCCTGGGCGAAGCTCACCCGTGGTCCGGGCTATGCGGCATTGACCGCTGGCCCCGGCGTCACCAACGGTGTCTCGGCGATCACGTCGGCGGCATTTAATGGGTCGCCGGTGGTGGTGGTTGGTGGCCGCGCCCCACAACTGCGGTGGGGGTCGGGGTCGCTGCAGGAATTCGACCATGTGCCGGTGCTGGCGCCGATTGTGAAAGAGGCCCGAACAGTGACCGACCCGGCAGCGGCGGCCGATGTGATGTGCGACTTGGTGGCATCGGCGGCGACGCCTGGCCGTGGTCCGGTGTTCGCCGATTTCCCACTCGATACGTTCCAGCCACACACCGTGGAACTCGACGAGCAGTGGTGGTCACAGGTCGACACTGGGTCCGAGCCCGATCCCGATGCGCTGGCCGCAGCGGTTGCGGCCCTGTCGTCGTCTGAACGCCCGGTGATGATGGTGGGCTCAGATGCCTACTGGGGTGACGCCGATGTCGGCATTCTGGCCACGGCAACCGCGTGGGATATCCCGTGTTATGCGAACGGCCTGGGACGTGGCGTCGTGCCGGCGCGCCACCGACTCGGGTTCATGCGCACGCGCGGCCTGTGGCGGTCCCGTGCCGACCTCATCGTGGTCGTTGGGGCGCCTCTCGATTTCCGTCTGTCGTTCGGTGATTTCGGTGGCACGCCTGTGGTGCACCTCGTCGACCACGAGTCCAAGCGCGCGTCCCATGTCGAGGGCGTCGTCACCGTGGTCGGCGATATCTCGAGGTCGCTCATGCATCTGGCGCTGGAGGCGCCCGCGTCGATGCGCCGTGATGATTGGGTGGGAGAAGTCCGTGCGGCCGAAGATGCCGCGGCCGCGGCCGATCGTGCCCTGCTCGATGATGACCATGATCCGGTGCGCCCGGGTCGTGTGTATGGCGAACTGCAGCGACGACTCGCCGACGATGCCGTGGTGATTTGCGATGGCGGCGATTTCGCGTCGTATGCGGGCCGTCTCGTCGAGATGTCGCGCCCGGGATGCTGGCTCGACACCGGTCCCTACGGATGCCTTGGCAATGGGTTGGGGTACGCCCTCGCGGCCCGCCTTGCCCGGCCGTCGTCACAGGTGGTGCTGTTGCTCGGCGACGGTGCCGCAGGTTTTTCGCTCATGGACGTCGACACGCTGGTGCGCCATCGACTGCCGGTGGTGATGGTGGTGGGGAACAATTCGATGTGGGGTCTCGAGAAACATCCGATGCAGATGATCTACGGCTGGGATGAGGCCTGCGACTTGGCGCCGGGGACGCGCTACGACGAGGTGGTTCGGTCCCTTGGTGGTGATGGAGAAACCGTCACCCGTCACGATCAGGTGGGTCCGGCCTTGGACCGGGCGTTTGCGTCATCGGTGCCGTATCTGGTGAATGTTCTCACCGACCCCGACGATGTGTACCCACGAACGTCGAATCTCGCCTAGGGCAGCCGCGGCATGCGTGGTTCTCAGCTCGGCGTGGTGGTCGCGCCGCAGCACTTCGACATGAAGCGCTCCAGGTCAACCAGCACCCGGGTGACCCGACCGGCGGCCACGAGGCCCCCGTCGTCGGTCACCGACACGGTGAAATGAAGCCGGCGACCCTCGGTGCGGTCGAGCACGGCTTCGGCGCGAACGGATGCGCCCACCGGCGTCGGCTGTAGATGGTCGATCTGTACGCGCATCCCGACGGTGGTCGCATCATCGTCAAGGTGACCGGCAAGAGCGGTGCACGCAGCCTGTTCGCACAGGGCCAACAGGCGTGGTGTGCCGAGCACATCGATGTCGCCAGAACCAAGCGCGCGCGCGGTATCGCCGTCGGTGACGGTCAGGGTTGATTCACCGCGGAGGCCCACCGGTACGTTCACGGCTCACGACGCTAACCGATCCGCGACGACGCCGACACATGTCCGCTCTAGCATGGCCTGATGATCGACGGTGATGTTCTTGAACGCGTCCTGTCCACCGCCACGCGTCGCGGCGCGGCCTTTGCCGAGGTATTCGCCGAAGATCGCCGATCCACGGGGTTCTCCTTCGATGAGGGGCGCGTCGACCAGGTGACATCAGGACGCGACCGTGGAGCTGGCGTGCGCGTGGTGGTCGGTGACACCACCGGGTACGCACACACCGCGGATCTATCCGAGGCGTCGTTGATTGCGGCGGCCGAAGCGGCAGCGGAGGCTGCAGGTATGGGAGATGGCGCCGCGCGGGTGATCGCTCTCGACGGCGCCGGCCCGCGTCGCCATCCGGTCGGGGAGGTGCGGATCGACCCGCGATCGATCCCCAAAGACGCCCGCGTCGATCTGTTACGCGCGGCCGATGACGCTGCGCGCGCCTACGACCCGCAGGTGGTGCAGGTGTCCGCAGGTGTCGCTGACAGCCGTCGCCGCATCCTGGTGGCCAACACCGATGGACTGCACGCCACCGATGAGGTCACTCGGGTGCTGTTCCGGGTGAACGTGGTGGCCGACGCCGACGGCGGCAAGCAGACCGGCTACCAGTCGATGGGACGCACCACCGGATGGGAAGCCTTCGATGAGTACGACGTCGCGGCCATGGGCAGTGATGCAGCACGCCAGGCGGTGGTGAAACTGCGTGCCCGTCCCGCCCCCACGGGTGCGATGCCGGTGGTGATCGCCCGCGGAACCGGCGGGGTGCTGTTTCACGAGGCGTGTGGCCATGGCCTCGAAGCCGACCACATCGCCAAAGACGCCAGTGTGTATGCCGGTCGGATGGGCGAGTTGGTGGCCTCGGAACTGGTCACGCTGGTCGACAATGGGTCAATGGCCGGAGAGTGGGGAGCGCTCGGCATCGACGACGAGGGGCATCCCACGCAGCACAACGTGTTGATTCAAGATGGGATCTTGGTCGACTACATGTGGGATCACCTACGCGCTCGGGACGCGGGTCGGGCGCCGTCGGGAAATGGTCGACGCGAGTCCTACGACTGTCTGCCGATGGTGCGGATGACCAACACTTACGTTCTTGCTGGCCCGCATGACCCCGATGAGATCGTGGCCGCAACCGACCACGGCGTGTACATCGCAGAACTCGGCGGCGGGTCAGTGAACACCGCCACCGGTGACTTTGTGTTCGGTATGCGCGAGGCCTACCTCATCGAGAACGGTCAGATCACCGAGCCATTGCGTGAGGGCAATCTCATCGGTAACGGCCCGCAGGTCCTGGCCGATATCGACATGCTGGCGGATGATTTTGCGATGGGGTCGCCGGGCACATGTGGCAAAGATGGTCAGGGTGTGCCCGTGGGCGATGGGCAGCCGACGCTGCGCGTGTCGTCGATGACGGTGGGTGGCACGGCGGCATGAGCGCCGACATCGCCGACCTTGTTGCATCGCTGGCTGCTGCTGCCGGGCCCGACGAGCAGATCGAGGCCTACGCGTCGCGAGGGTCATCCACCGAAGTGCGCGTGTGGCGCGGACAGGTGGAGCATTTCGTCTCCGCGGCCTCGGAGGGTGTGGGCGTGCGCGTGGTGTCGGGCGGGCGCACGGGGTTCGCCTATGCCGGAACCCTTGAGGCCGATGCGGTCGCGGAGGTATTGGCCGAGGCCCGCGAGAACGTTGCCTATGGCACCGCTGACCCTGATGCAGGTGTGGCCGAGCCGGACGGTGTCGAGCCGGTGGATATCGAGTTGTGGAGCGATGAACTCGACCGGTTCGCCACCGCGGACAAGATTGAACTTGCACTTGAACTCGAGCGCATGGTGTTGGCTATGGACCCGCGGATCCGGGTCGATGATGCGAACTACATCGACGGTGGTGGCGAGATGGCTGTTGCCACCTCTACGGGCATTGTGCGGCACCGTCGGGGGAACTCGTGTCATGTGTCGGTGTCGACCCTTGCCGATGATGGCGACGAGACCCAGACCGGCTTTGGGTACTCCATTGGTGATCATCCAGGTGAGTTCGACCTTGAATGGGCAGCGCGTGAGGCCGTGGAACGGGCGACGCGGCTACTCGGTGCCGAGAAGCCACCGTCGGAGCGCACCACGGTGATCTTCGATCCGTTCGTCACCGCTCAACTGTTGAGCATCATCGGCTCGACGCTGAACGGTGAGGCGGTGGTGCGAGGACGCAGTCTGTTCGCCGATCGGGTGGGTGACGTCATCGCCTCCGAGCTGGTGACCCTGATCGACGACCCGACCGATGTCCGCGCGTACACCGCCACCGATGTCGATGGTGAAGGTTTGGCCACTCGGCGCAATGTGCTGATCGATGCCGGCCGCCTCGACCATTTCGTGCAGTCGACGTACTCGGCACGGCGGGCGGGAGTGGTGTCGACGGGGAACGGGGTGCGTGGTGGCTATTCATCGACGCCGGGAACCGGGTGTCTTGCTCTGCAACTCGTACCCGGGGCGCGTTCCCGCGATGATCTCATCGCCGATGTCGACCACGGCGTGCTGGTGCAGAGCCTGTCGGGGGTGCATTCGGGTGTGAACACCGTGTCGGGTGATGTGTCGGTGGGTGCCACGGGAATGACGATCCGCAACGGTGCGCTGGCCACCCCGGTGCGCGAGTTCACAGTGGCGAGCACGATTCAACGCCTTCTCACCGACGTTGTCGAGGTTGGCGGCGACATCGAATGGCTGCCGTCGCGGGCGGCTGGGGTGTCGCTGGTCGTGCGCGATGTGTCGGTGAGCGGCACATCGTGATCGTGGGTGCCGTGGCGTTGGCGGTGAGTTGATGCCGTGGTGGCAGGCGTTGGTGCTCGGCCTCGTGCAGGGCGCCACAGAGTTTTGGCCGGTGTCATCAAGCGGTCATCTTGAACTCACTCGGTGGGTGTTTGGATGGGATGGCACCGGGTCGGATTCGGTCGACCAAGCAGTGGATGTCGCCTTGCATCTCGGCACGTTGGTGGCGGTGGTGGGGTATTTCCGACACGACATCGTGGCGTTGGTTCGTGCCGGGATCGGGTCGTTCGTGCCGGGCCGAACTGTTGATAAGGGCTCGGCGCGGTTGGCGCGGTTGTATGTGGTGTCGGCTATTCCGGCGTCGTTGGCGGGCGTGATCTTTGACGACGTGATCGGCGATCGGCTCGGCACCCCGGCGATCATCGCGGTGTCGCTCATCGTTTTCGGTGTTGTGTTGTTCTGGGCCGACCGGGCGCCTGGCACGCGAGATGTGTCGTCGGTGGGTCTACGCGATGCGTTGACCATCGGAGCGGCGCAGGTGCTGGCGTTGAATCCCGGTACATCGCGTTCGGGCATCACGATTGCAGCGGGACGGCTGTGCGGGCTCAGCCGTGATGCAGCCGCACGTTTTGCCTTTGTCATGGGTGTTCCGGTGATTGCGGGCGCCGGTGTGTGGAAACTGGTGGGGCTTGCGCGCGATGGAGTGCCCGACGGCGTGGTGTCGGCCATGCTGGTTGGTGTGGCAGCAGCCACCGTGTCGGGCATGGCGGCGGTGTGGGCCACGTTGCGCATCATCCAGCGGGTGTCGTTCGCCCCGTTTGTGGCTTATCGGGTGGTGTTGGGAGTGGTCGTGCTGGTCGCGGTCGTTGCTGGCTGACGTCTCGATGTCGGTTCACCGGCGTGGTCACAGTCGTGGCCGGCCGACCAGAACGCAATCACCGCACACATCGCAACCACACCACGCATCAGGTCGGGGCGCTGTGCGCGCCAGGTGCGCCATCGCGCACCCGCATGGATCAGCATCGGTGGCACGGGGCCACCGTAGGGGTCAGTCCGACGAGGTTGTTGTGCTCGTCGAGGTGTTTGTCGACGATGTCGTCGATGACGACGACGTGGAGGACGAGTCGCTCGACGTCGAACTGGTCGACGTGGTCTCTGAAGTGGTCGACGAGGTTGTGGTGCTCGATGATGACGCCGACGACGACCGGGCATCGTTTTTGTAGAAGCCACCGCCCTTGAAGGTCACCCCGATGGGCTGGAACACCTTCTTCACCGGCATCGTCTCGCCGGTGGTCGGATGAACGGCCTCGGTGAGGGCGTCATCGGTGAACGACTGCTGCACCTCGATGGTTTCGTCGGTGTCGATGAATTTGTACACGTAGGTCGGCATGACGGTTCAAAAATTACCGCCGAAGTGTCCGATACGGTCATGTTGTGCGCATACGTTCCATGGTGATTCCGGCCGCCGGTATGGGAACGCGGTTTCTTCCGGCGACCAAGGCGGTGCCCAAGGAGTTGTTGCCCCTCGGCGACACCCCGGCGTTGCAGTACGTGATCGATGAAGCATTAGGTGCCGGAATCGACCACATCGTGTTGGTGTCGAGTGCACACAAGCCTGCTATCGCTGAGTACGCCCGACCCGACCCGGCGTTGGTCGACACCATCCGTCGCAAAGGTGATGAAGCACTGGCTGAACGTCTTGCCGGTATCGGCCGCGATTGGCGTGCCACCGTCGTGTTTCAAGATGCACCGCGTGGGCTGGGGCATGCGGTGGGGTGTGCGGCCGAGGTGGTGGAGGGCGATGCCGTGGCCGTGGCCCTTCCGGACGAGGTGATGGGCGACGCCACGCTGCTCAGTCGCATGGTGCAGGTATGTGATGACACCGGTGGCTCGGTCGTTGGTTTTATGACCGTGCCGATGGAGCAGACCTCGGCCTATGGGGTGATCGATCCTGCTGGGCCATTGGCTGATGGCGTTGTTCCCGTGGCGGACCTGGTGGAGAAACCGGCGCCGGGCACCGCACCCAGTGGCCACATCCTGATTGGGCGTTACGTCCTGACCGTCGATGTGTTCGACGAGATCGCGGCCACAGCGCCAGGTGCGGGTGGCGAGATTCAATTGACCGATGCGTTACGTGCGCAGGCTGCTCGGGCACCGTTCCATGGTGTGTTGAACACCGGTCTTCGGTGGGACACCGGCACGCCGTTGGGCTTTTTGCTCGCGGCGATCGATATCGCCGGTCGCGATCCCGAGGTGGCCGCCGCTGTGCGAGCCCATCTGGACCGCGACTGAGTCGGTGCGGAGCCTCCGTGTCGGGCGGGTGCTCCCGGTGTAGGTCGTGGGTCAGCGTCGGCGGTAGACGCCATCAACATCGGTGGGGATGCCGTGGTGGTCGACCTCGAGCCGCTGGCTATCGCCGGTGGCCGTGTCCGTAATTTCCCAGGTTGTCGGCGCGATACGGCAGGCGGTGTGCTCGACGACAACAAGGCCCAAGGTCTCGGTGTCCACCCGGACCACGCGAGTGCTGATGCCCTCGCCAACGGAGAGCGGAGCGCGACGCAGAAGGGGTGTGTGGTCAAATCCGCTGCAGCCAACGACCACGTCGGTGGCGCCGTCGAGGTCGGGCCGATGGGCGCCATTGACCTCGCCCCAGCGGCCGCCGCCATCGGTGCCGAGCCATAGGTCGGGCATCTCGAGGTCGCGGAAGAGTAAGAACTGGCGGATCTGCCACAACGGGGAGAGGCGCAGCACCCACTGCACACGCTCGGCCATGGAGTGACCGCTGACGGTCCAGGCTTCATTGTCCCAGCGGACGACGACCTCTTCTCCTTCGCCACCATTCCATGGATCCCACCGCAGGGTGAGGCCATCGGCGGGCAGCGGTTCGAGGGGGTCGTCGCGCACGGCGCCAGTGTGCCCGATGATCTGAGACAGCACCACCACAGCCGGGCCACCGGCAGATGAGATGTCATCGGGCCACGGTGGCGGTGGGTCGTGTGGTCTGGGTACCGTGCAGTGCGTGATCCCTCTTGAACAGGCTCAGCAGTTCGTGCTTTCCTCGGTCGCGCAGCTCGACCCGGTGACGCTGCCACGTGCCGAGGCTGTGGGACGAGTGCTTGCTGTCGACGTGGTGTCGGCCGACGACGTGCCACCGTTCGACAACACGGCCGTCGATGGGTTCGCGGTGCACGCGGCCGATGTCGCCTCCGGCGAGGCCGATCTGCGAGTGGTCGCGACTCTGGCGGCAGGCGACCACACCGATCGGGTGCTCGAACGAGGTGAGGCGATTCGCATCATGACCGGTGCTCCGATCCCCGCCGGGGCCGATGCGGTGGTCATGGTGGAGGATTCCGAGATGCTGGCCGCCGATGTTGTGCGGCTGTCGGCGGCCGTGTCGGCTGGGGCAGCGGTGCGTCGTGCTGCCGAAGACGTGGCGGCCGGTGAGACGGTGCTCAGCGCCGGCACCGAGATCACGCCGGCGGTGCTCGGCGTGCTGGCCACAGTGAATGTCCATGAGGTGTCGGTGCGTCCGGCGCCGCGGGTGGCGGTGGCCTCGACCGGCGACGAACTTGTCGTTGGCGATGGCCCGCTGCGTCCGGGCCAGATTCGTGAGTCGAATCGTCCGATGCTGGCGGCCGCATTGCGCGACGCCGGTTGTGAGGTCACCGATCTTGGTGTGATTCCCGACGACGAAGATCAACTGGCGGAGGTGCTGACGAGCGCGGCGGCCACCCATGATGCGGTCGTGACGTCCGGGGGTGTGTCGATGGGCGACTACGACGTCGTCAAGGCGGTGCTTGGACGTATTGCCGATATGACCTGGATGCAGGTGGCGATCAAGCCAGCAAAGCCCTTCGCCTTCGGACTGCTCGGCGGCACACCGGTGTTTGGCCTGCCGGGGAACCCGGTGTCGTCACTGGTGAGCTTTGAGATGTTCGCCCGTCCGGCGTTGCGCCAGATGGGTGGTCACCAGCGACTATCGCGTCCCAGCGTCGTGGCCGTAGTGGATGAGGATCTGCGCCGCGGCCCCGACGGCAAGACGCACCTCATGCGGGTGCGTGCCGACTTCGCCGACGATGGGCGGTGCCATGTGGTGCCAGTGCGTGCTCAGGGCAGCCACCAGTTGGCGGCGACCGCGACCGCAAACGGAATTGCGGTGGTGCCCGACGGCGACGGTCTGCCTGTTGGTACCGAGGTGGCGGTCCTGCTACTCAGTTGAATGCATCGGGTTCGGGTTCACCACTCGCAGCCCATCGATACGGGGGCGTAGGCTGGCCATATGGGAGAAGAGGCCGTCGATCTCGTCGACCCCTTCGGGCGCATTATTCGAGATCTGCGGATCTCGATCACCGATCGCTGCAATTTTCGCTGCACCTATTGCATGCCCTCAGAAGGAATGCAATGGCTGCCACGCTCGGAGGTACTGACCTTCGAAGAGATCGAGCGTCTGGCTCGGATCTTTGTGGAACGTTTCGGTGTGGAGGGTATTCGTCTCACCGGCGGAGAGCCCACGGTTCGTGCGCACTTGCCGGCCTTGATCTCGCGTCTGGCTGATCTTGGTGTGGATGTGGCGATGACAACGAACGGCGCCACATTGCGGAACACGGCCGATGAGTACCGCGCTGCTGGGTTGCGGCGCATCAACATCAGCCTCGACACGTTGGATCGTGCGCGTTTCGCTGAGATGACGCGCCGCGACGAACTCGACAATGTGCTGGCGGGTATCGATGCGGCGGTGGCCGCAGGATTCGATCCGGTAAAGGTCAATGCGGTGATTGAGCGCGGAGTGAACGACCACGAAATCGTCGACCTGGCTGCGTTCGGTCGGGATCGTGGGGTGGAGGTGCGCTTCATCGAGTTCATGCCGCTCGACGCCACCGGGCACTGGATGAACGACAAGGTGGTCGGGCAAGACGAGATCGTGGCAGCGATCGACGCGGTGTTTCCTGTTGAACAGGTGCCGGCCCGTGGTGCAGCTCCGGCGGATCGGTGGCGCTATCTCGACGGTGGTGGCACCGTGGGCGTCATTCCGTCGGTGACCAAGCCGTTCTGTGGTGACTGCGACCGTGTGCGTCTCACGGCCGAAGGGGCATTTCGTACCTGTTTGTTCGCCACTGAGGAATTCGATCTGCGCGCAGCGATGCGGTCGGGAGCCAGCGATGATGATCTGGCCGCGCGCATCGTGGCGGCTGTGGGCACCAAGTGGGCAGGGCATCGGATCAACCAGGTGGATTTCATCCGACCGTCGAAGTCGATGAGCCAGATCGGTGGCTGAGTCCGCAGTGACGGGTCGCGACTAGGTTCTCAGCGATGTCCGAACCTCAGTTCACCCATCTTGACGATGCGGGCCGCGCCCACATGGTTGATGTCACGGCCAAAGATGTGACCCATCGCCGCGCGGTCGCACGCTGTGTGGTGCGGATGAAACCCGAGACGGTGGCCGCAATTACCGCAGGTGAAGTGCGAAAGGGCGACGTGTTGGCGGTGGCCCGGGTCGCGGGCATCCAAGCAGCCAAGCGCACCTCGGACATGATTCCGTTATGTCACCCCTTGATGGTGGGGGCGGTGTCGGTTGGTTTCGAACCAGGGGTTGACCACATCGCCATCACCGCTGAGGTGGAGGTGGCCGATCGCACAGGTGTGGAGATGGAGGCACTGCATGCCTGCTCGGTGGCGGCGCTCACCATCTACGACATGTGCAAGTCGGCCGATCGGGCGATGGTCATCGACGACTTGACGTTGTGGGAGAAATCGGGCGGTCGATCTGGTGTTTTTCAACGCGTCGCCGATGAGTCAACGGGTGAGTGACATCGTCGCAGTAGTTGTCGATGTCATGACAATCGTCGTAGAATCGTAAAGAACTTGTATGGGTGAAATCGTCCTCGTCGTCGTCGCTGCCGCATGGGCAGCCGTTTTGCTTCCGCCGCTGTTGCGTTCGCGGGTGCAGAATCGACCAAATTCGTCGATTTCGGATTTCAACCGGCAGTTGGGTCGTCTGCAGGGCACGGTGCCGGGCCGAGCGCAAGCAGGTATGCGTGCATCAGCACGGCCCCTCGCACCTAATGCACGTCCGGTCGGCCGCCCAGGCGACATGCGCCATGGCACGATTCGACCCGCCGAGACGGTCGACCGACGTCCGCTGCGTCATGGTGACCCCAGTGGCCAGATTCAGCGACCCGGGCGTGCGTCGTCGGAGCTTGTTCGCCGTCGTCGGGCAAACACGCTCGCCGGTCTGCTGCTGTTGACCCTGTCGATGTTGTTCTTGGCGGCCACGACCCAAGAGGTGGTGCTGCTGTACATGTTCGCACTGGCATTCCTGGTGCTGTGTGGCTACGTGTACTTGTTGATCTCGGTGCGTCAGCGCGAACTTGATCCCGTTCGCTCTGATGTCCTGCGTCGCTAACCGACGTCGCCGGTACACTTCGCCACCACGGGGCTGTAGCTCAGTTGGTAGAGCGCAACAATCGCACTGTTGAGGTCAGGGGTTCGATTCCCCTCAGCTCCACTCCGAGGCTCGTGTGCCAATCCAGTCGGCCCGGCAGCCATCGTTGCGGTCGACATGTCCTTGTCGTTGTCCTGCGGTGCCGTGGAACTGTTGTCGGCCGGTGTCGCTCGTAGAGTTCTGAGCGAGGTCAGCGGCGCGAACGGGTGCGCAGCGGACGCCGTCGGGCGTGGGGAAATACCCGTGAGAACTGTTCCTCTGCGGTGTCGGTCCCGACGAGAAGCAGCTCGCCATCTGCTGGGAGCGGCTGTTGGGCGTCAGGGTTGCCGTGAAGGATGCCGTGTTGTTCGATGGCCACCACGTTGCACTGTGTGCGTCGGTAGATGTGTGCTTCTGCCAATGTGACACCGACCAACTCGCGGGGTACTGGCGTGCGGAACATGTTTAGGCCCTGCGCCACGAGCAGTGTTTCGTCACCGCGGAAATGGTTCCAGATCGTTGCTGAGCCGGTGCCGGCGTACGACAGCACGGCATCGGCTCCGGCGCGGTACAGCGTGGTGACGTTCCGGCTGAGGTTGGATCGGGACACGATGCGGGCATCTGGTCGCAGGCCACGGCAGTACCTCGTGAGATACACATTCACGTTGTCATCGTGGGTGGTGATGAGAATCGCCCCGGCATCAGCAATTCCAGCTTGGTCGAGAACGGCGCGATCGGCGGCATCCCCGATGACGTAGGTGGGGTGGGAACGTTGTCGCTCGGGTAGGCGATCGATGATGGTGACGTCGATGTCGTCGTCGGAAAATGCACGAGCGGCGGCACGGCCCACACGGCCTCCGCCAATGATGATCGCTTTGGTGGCCGCGGGGGAGTCGACGGCGAACTCTTGGTCGAACGCCGTGAGCTGTTCGGCAGTGCCGGCAAGAAGAAGAATCGAGGAATCACACAGCACGGTGTCGCCGGTGGCGACGGAGAAATCACCGCGATCCCATACACCGATGATGCCCACCCCGAAGCGCTGTCGCAGTTGGGTTTCTTGCAACGTGCGGTTGGCGAAGTCGGTGCCTACTACGCCGGCCTCAGCGATCCGGAGGCCGGCGAAATGTCCGATCTGGTGGCTGGTGCCGCCAAGCCCAAGCGCCCGTGCAGCCATGGCTGTGCCGAGCACATTGCCCAGTTGCACCACATGGTCGGAGCCGGCGATCTCGAGAATGTCGACCGCAGCAGGTGAGTTCGCGCTTGAAATGATCGTGGTGTCGGGGGCAATTTCGCGCACGGTGAACGCGATGTTGGTGTTGATTTGATCGTTTTGGGTGGCGACAACCAAGGCGGCTTGTTGGACGCGGGCGTTGTGATATGTGGCGGGGTCGTCAAGGGCTCCCACGATGACGCGCCGACCCTCGTCATGGAGGCGGCCCGCTTCGTCGACGTCTTCGACCACGAGCACATACGGGAGTTCCGTCTTGTCAGCGCGATCGATCAGGTCCTGTTCGATGGGGCCGAGAGCGGTGAGAATCAGATGCCCTGACGTCGACTCGGCGAGGGTACGCGGGGCACGTCGGCGCTCACGCTCGTTGATCCAGGGGATGAACACAAACTGGATGAACGCAAATGGGAGTACAACAAGCAAGAACGCGGAGCCAGAGACCAGCACCACCACTGAGAACGAGCGCCCAAGGTCGGATGTGAATGTGATGTCACCGAATCCGAGGGTGGTCATCGTCGTCATCGTCCAATAGATGCTGGTGGGCCACGAGTACGACCGACCCTCGCGAGCCATCAGTTCGTGGAAGATGAAGCTGAATACCAGCACCAAGACGATGAACATGACGGCAAGAAGGGCCACGGTCTTGCGTCGGCGCCGGCGTTCGGTTTGCTGTGCGATCTGCTGAGCGCGATCGGCCCGGCTGTGCGATTGTTGATCAGCCGAGCGGATTTGCTGGGTGACTTGGGTGACCAACATCCCCAACGACTTCAGCATGATGCACACCCAACGGCTGACACCTCATCAGCGTGCCACATCGGGTACCGGGCATGAGGCGACGTGGTCCGATGTTGTTGGGCCCGTAATGGCAGCAATGTCGTGCGGATGGCGTTGTGTGGCCGTGCTGATGGCGACGCTGGTTGTGTCGTGGCGCCAACCGGCCTGCGTAGAGTTCCACCATGGTGCAGGTCATTGTGCTCGCCGCGACCATTGGGTTGATTCTGGTGGGGCGTTCACGCTGGGGTCTGATGAAAGACCGCCGAAAGAACCCGCCTCGCTACTGAACTGGGACCGATCAGAGCCAGTCAAGGGCCTCTTCGTCAAGGCTGATCCGTACCCGGGACCATGAGGTGTGCAGGTCATCAGCCTCACCGGTGACGTTGAGACGGAAACAACCGAGGTCTAACTCGTCAGCCGGTCGCGACAGCAGTTGTGCCACGCTGAGCGCCGCTTCATGGGTTTCGAGCATGCGTGACTGCCATCGGCCATAGACCTTGTCGTTGTCCGCGTACTCTTCGGTCATCGAGGTGCGGATGAACGGGAACATCACCGAACAGGCGCTGACCATGTCAGCCGATCTGCCCAGATTGATCCGCAGCACGTCGGGCAATCGCAGAACCGCCCAGTTAGCGATCACGTATCCCGGCACGGCCACGCCCGGATCAATGGCTTGTGAGGACGATACGTAGACCAGTTGTAACGGGGTGCCGTGGTACACGGCCTCGCTCGCCCACAGATGAGTCCATGACAAGAAGCCGTCGATTTTGGTGTTCATGACCAGTCGCGATTCCGTCAGGTTGGCCATGAAGGCCGAGCGCACTCGCGCGCGTCGTTCAGCCATATGTTCACCGTCCACTTCTGGCAGCGAACGGCCGAATCGATAGCCGGCTTCTGTGAGGCCAGAGTTGCAGATGATGACGTCTGGAATCTTTCCGCCCATCTGATCAATGGTGTAGGTGCGCGATGCCCACAGGTCCGCATGGCTCGTCACATCCGCCTGCAGGGCAAAAGCGTTCACACCCTGTGCTCTGATGGCGTCGACGAGATCGAAGCCGTCGCGGTAACTGCTGTTGAAGTGGACCCCGACCACTTCGGCGCCGTTCATGGCCGCCGCAAGTGCGAGACCTTGGCCGAGTCCTCCATCTTTTCCTGACCCGGTGATGAGCACTCGTTTGCCGGCGAACGCCGACGCGTAGTGACCACCGAAATCAAATGCGGCGGTGTTGGCGGTGAAGGGCATGTCGTCCTCCTTGCGTGAAGCCCATTATCTCCTAGGCTGACCGCAAAGTTACCGTAAAGTAATAAAGCCGGCGGCGCAAGGGCGGAGACGCTCAGCGATGGCGGAACGTCGAACTAGCGATGTCGCATTGCGGGCATCCAACGTGGGCCAGCGGTCGCGTCGATTCTGGCGAGCAAAATGTCGTGATACGGCTCGACCGCATCGCAGAACACTGTGGTGGCGTCAACCCCGACGGCAGCCCAGGCTGGGGCGGTAGCTGCGTCGGTGCGGCGTTCTAACTCGAGTCGGAAGTCGCGACCGGCGTCGTTGAGGCGGTGCCCGTTGGCAAGGCCCTTCGCCGCGAGACGCGCCCATCCCGTAGCGATCGCATCGTCGTCGTGGCCCCGGCTGCGCGCGATCCATTCCTGTCCGCCGTACTCATCCTCGTTCACCATGACCGCATGCAAGAGCCCCACTTCGACGCCGTCGAGGTCTTCAGCGGCGCACAACGCCCAGTGATTGTCGCCGCGAAATTCGCGCAAACAGTTCGCAGCAAGCCATGCCGACAACACAGGATCATCGGGCCGTACCGCTGATCGGGTGGCCGCGAACATAGGTCGAGCGCCGTCATGTACCGCGTCGGCACCGCGCCACAGATCATCAGCGAGTCCCGCGATCTGTTCCCCAAGACCTGGGGCCGCCTTCTCCAGACCCGGGATGACGGATGCATCGCGCACCGCAGTGATCGCAGTCTCGTCAGTCGCACCGCGGTAGATGCCCATCACCGCCTCAATCACCAGCGGTGCAATCGAATATGTTGCCGCAGCAGCCGCAGCGGGTGTGATCGCCCCAAGTGGCGCCAACCGCCATGCCACTACCCAGCCGGCCCCATTCGGCACACCGAGATCCGCAAAGCGGTTGATCGCTGCCTGGTCCCACATCAACCAGCCGACAAGATCGTGACCCGCGTGACCCGCACGCGCCGTCAGCCGCATGAGGTCCTCTGGTAGGGCCGTGTGACTCATCGGCCGATGACCGCTCCGACACGGGCACGAGGATCGGCCGCACCGGCGAGGCCATCGCCGTCAGCGACGATGGCGTGCGCGTGACCAAATGTGGAATCGAAGGCCGGTAGCCGACTCACACGGTGGCCGCGCGCCGCCAACCCTGCGTCCCAGGCGTTGGGTGCATGCCCTTCGATCTCGAGGTGTTGCACCGTTGGGTCATCCCACGTGTCAAACCCGGTTGTCGGTCCGGCAAGGGCCCACCGCGGTGCGTTGATTGCCGCCGCGGGAGATGCGCCATCGGCAAACAGGCGCGCGGCGACCTGTAACAGAATCTGTGGCTGGGCGTCCCCTCCCATAGTCCCGAAGACCGAGACGAGATCACCGTCACGGGTGGCGACTGCTGGCGACAAAGTGTGCGGCGGGCGTCGACCTGGTCCGAATTCAGCGGGATGCCCGGGCTCAAGTGAGAACCCCAGGCCGCGATCGTGGAGGTTGATACCGGTGGAGGGTTCCACGATCCACGAACCGAACCCGGAGGCATTGGACTGGATCAACGACACCGCCATACCGTCAACCTCGGCGGTGCAGAGATAGGTGGTGTCACCGGCCAGACCCGGTGCCGACCAGGTGGAGCAGCGATCGAGGTTCAACAGGTGTGCGCGTGAGCGGATCATCTCCAGTAGTGCGTCACCATCGGCGTGTTCATGGAGCACGGCTGGCCGATCATGACCAGCGACTTTGGCCGCTTCGATCAGAACATGGGCCCATCGGTCGGTATCGGGGTCGTCGAGGTCTACCTGGTCGGCCACGATGGTCCCACCAAGTGTGAGATAGCCCTGCGAATTCGGGCCGATGGTATGCATCTGCACGCCGAAGGCATCGGCGCAGAGCGGTCGGACCCAATCTGCAACGACGCGGCGCAGATCGTCAACATCGAATAGGCCACGTCCCAGAGCGCGCAGACCATCACCGAACGCACCGAGATAGAAGGCGTCGCGCCCCCCATCGGCAATCGCGCGTAGCGCATCAGCCACCCCGGGCCGTCGCACCCGTGCACCCACTCGGGTGGCCTGTGACACCAGTTCATGTAGTTGTTCACGCCCGCGCGCATCGACGCGCGATGCGGCCCCCACCAGAAGTGGGCTTGCCGGGAAACCGCGGTCGGCAAGGTCAATGGCAGGGGCGAGCAACGTCGATAGCGGCAGCGACCCGAACCGGTCATGCAGAGCCACCCACCCGTCGACACACCCGGGCACGGTCACCGCCGCAATCTCATGGCGCAGAGGCATTGCGGCATGGCCGGCGTCGCGCAGTGCTGCGGCATCCGCTCCCGATCCAGCGCGCCCGCTGGAGTTGAGCGCCACCACACCGTCGGGGGTGTGCACCAGTGCGAACAGGTCACCGCCCATACCGCAGAGGTGAGGCCCGGTCACGGCGATCGCGGCATTGGTCGCAATCGCTGCGTCCACTGCATTGCCACCCGCTGAGAAGATCGCGTCACCCGCGCGTGCCGCCAGATGATCCGCCGCAGCGACCAGATGCTGAGTGGCACGAGTGGATGCCTGCGGAAGAGGATTCACTACCGTGACCGTAGTCGGGCACTGGGTGTGGGTGATGCGCCGTTCAGAAACCGAAATCCCGGTCGGGGTCGCCGGCTGCGTAATCGATCGTGAGTTCATCACCGACGCGAATATCGCGTAGTGATGTCACGGTCGCCGTCTCGTCGCCCAGTTCAATGGCGCAATTTGGGTCGCCACGCCGGTGGTTCAACAGTGACCCCTCTCCCAAGATCAACGCGAAACCGTCATCGAGTTCAAAGACGTAATGCTCGATGAGCGAACCGGTTCCCCACACCGGGTCGGCAGCGTCGAAGACGAGCAGCGGCCACACCGCGATCGTCGTGCCGGCAGCGATATCGGTTGCGGCAACCAACCCGCGGCCGTGTAGAGCTGAGTCGGCGACCTGAAACGTCGTCACGCCGACATGTTGGCCGATGGGGTGGGCTGGCGCCTACCTCCGGTCGATCTCGGTAACGATCCCGTGGCTAATTTCGGCCTATGAGCCGCGCATTGCACACCGGTGGACCCCTCGAGGGGATTCGAGTTGTCGAACTTGCCGTGTGGATCGCTGGCCCCGCGGCCGCACTGGTCCTCGCCGACTGGGGGGCTGATGTCATCAAGGTCGAACCACTCGACGGCGATCCGAACCGGTCATTCAAGTACCTCTTCGGGGGCGACCCCGACACCAACCCGGTGTTCGAACTCGACAACCGAGGTAAACGCGGCATCGCGGTCGATATCCGTTCATCAGAGGGTGCGGGCATTATGGAACGCCTACTCGTTGACGCCGATGTATTCGTCACCAATCTGCGTCCCGGGGCGCTGCAGCGCGCTGGTCTGGATGCTCCCACCGTGATGGCGCGTCATCCGCGCCTGGTCTATGGCCACATCACTGGATATGGCACCGATGGGCCTGATGCTGACCGCGCCGCCTATGACCTGGCCGCGTTCTGGTCGCGCACGGGCATCGCCGACACCTTGCGGACACCGGACGGCCAGGTACCTGTCCAACGCGGAGGGATGGGTGACCACGCCACCGGCATGACCCTGGCCGGTGGCATCGCGGCCGCATTGTTTCAACGCGAACGCACCGGTCGCGGTGAACTCGTCACCACATCGCTTCTGCGCCAAGGCGTCTACATGCTGGGATTTGATCTCAACGTGGCGCTCGATTGGGGGCGGACCGCGCCGTTGGTCGATCGGCTGCGCGCCCCAAACCCGATGGCCAATAACTACACCTGTGCTGATGGGCGCACCCTGTGGTTGGTGGGTGTGGCCAGCGACCGTCACTGGCCACCGCTGGCGCGGGCCATGGGGCATCCGGAATGGCTCGACGATGAACGTTTCGCCACTGAACGGGGGCGTTTCAAAAACCGTGAGGAATTGATTGCGCTACTCGACGCCGAGTTCGCGACCAGAGATTTGAACGATTGGGCAACAGCGTTTGCCGGTGAACCCGATGTGTTCTGGGCGCCGGTTAACTCGATCGAGGATGTTCTTGCCGATCCGCAAATCGGTCCCTCCGGGGCGATCGTCGATGTGCCCGAACGCGACGACGGGTCGCGGCAGATGGTGGCGACCCCCATCGATTTCGCTGGCGCCTCGCCACGTCCCCGCCGAGTTGCCCCCGACATCGGAGAGCACTCCCGTGATGTACTGGCCGCCCTCGGCTACGACGATGCAGCACTGGATGCCCTAGTGGCATCCGGCGTGATCGGCGATGGCTCACCTGGCGCGAGCTGATTCGAACGAGCGAATTCAGGCAGTTATCGGTTCGGCGTAGACCACGACATTGTCGTCGAAACGGCGGATGTCATCGTCGAACTCTCCGCCGCAGGTGATGAGTACCAGTGTTTCAGGACCATTGGTTGTCCATATGCGATCGGGTGGCAGAGCGTCTTTCGGGTATTGATGACGTTCGGTGACTTGGTACTCCAGCACCTCGCCACCATCGACGGTGACCTGAACCCGGTCACCGGCTTCCAGGGTGCCGAGTTCGAGGAATGGGCCGAATTGGTCGCCCCAGGTCACGTGCGCGGCCAGCACGGTGGCGCCGTCCTCTCCCGGAGCGGATCCTGGCCGGTACCAACCAACAACGTCCACATCGGGGACGTCGAGTTCGCCCTCGGGAGTCGTGCCCACATCGATGATGCGCACATCGATTTTCAAACGATCGATCAGAACTCTGACTGGTTCGGCACGCTCACGGGGTGGGACGGGCAGTGCAGATCCTCGGTCGTCGGGGTTGAGAGACGCAATGATCGCCGCGACGTCGGTGGTGTCGTTCGCAGTTGTGGACTCGGGGACGCCGGTGCTCGGCGGCGTGGTCGTTGGCGCAGCGGTACCAGTTGAGGGTGGTACCGATGTGGTGATCGCCGTGATGGTTCCAAAGTCGTCGATGCGTGAGCCCTGCAAACCGGCGATCGCGAGCCCGATGCCAGCCACCGCCAACAACCCGGCGAGAACGAGCAGAGAACGGCCACGGGCCGACCCCGCGGTAGTCGCAGAGTCGGCCCGTGGGTCCATCAGTGTTGTCTCAGACGGTGTCGCGACGACGCAGCACGACCACACCGCCGCCAGCCATGAGGGCAGCAGCGGCGAGGGCGAGCAGTGTCGTGTTCACACCGCTGTCGACGGGAGCACCCGTGTTGACCGCGGTCGGGGCCTCGGCGCCCACTTCGATCACCTCGGTGAGGAAGGTGAACGTGTCATCGGCGAGAGATCCAACGGCGTAGACAATGAGGTCCTCGCCGGCAACGACTTCAACGGTTGGCACGTCCACAATCGGGTCACCACCGGTCGGAGCGATCTGCGCACCAGCAACTTCGCCAGCGGGCAGGGCAAGAACGGCCTCGTCGCCGTTGGCAGCGTTCACCACTGGGCGTACATCGCCGAGCACGACGTCAACCTCAGGAGCGGCAGCAGCGTGACGGATCGTCAGCCGACCCTCTCCTGCAGCTGTCATCGAGGTGTCGTTTTCGAACACAGCGATGGCGGGTGCACCGTCAGCGTCGAGATGAGCGAGAACAGTCCAGTTACCCTCGGCCGGCACATCGAAGTCGATGGGGCCGATGGCAGCCGTGTCGGTACCAGCCAGCAGCGCGGTCACGCCGGGGATGGAGGTGCCCGCGAACGGCGTCAGGTCAAAGGTGTCGCCGAACTCAAAGCCGGGCACCACGGTGGCGCCAGCGGCGGCGACGTCAACGACGACGTCGGGGATGCCGTGCAGCAAGATGACAGAGGTCTCGTCGGCATGGCCATCGGCCGATGCCACCGAGGGAGCGAGGATTGCGACCGCCGCGGCGGCCACAGCGAGTACTGGTCGCATAGGAGGGGTCCTTTCAATGGGGGGAACATCAACAGTGAGCTGTTGATGTTCTTCGTGTAACACCGCGGTACGCGATGCCATTCCCTCACGGGCTAATGAACTCGGTGGCGATCCGGCGTGCCAGTGCTGCATTGACCTGCTGGCGCTCAAGGATCTGACGCAGCGTGATCGTGGCCTGCGCGATGGGACGCGCGGCAAAGAACGCCGGAATGTGCTCGAGATCGTCATCGTCGACGAGCCACTTCACCGGGTCCACCATCCGCACGATGGTGTTGGTGGGGAAACGTTCGTTGATGTCGTCCCAGGCGTCGCTGATGATGTCCCACACCCGCCGTCCACCGGCGGGGTTGGCCATGCAGGCTCGCAATACGAACGGGGCGTTTTGTGTCCGCACCGACGACGTCAGGGCGAACCGCGCAGTGGCCTCGACGAGATTGGCATCATCGAACTCGGCAAGGGCATACAAGTTGCGAAGTTGTTCTTGTGGAGTGTCCGCGGATTCGAACGCCGCTGTCAGTGCTGCATGCTCGGCTGCATCGCCGTACTGGGCGACCACGACGGTGGCCGCAGCCAGCACCTCGGCATCGACCGATGCGCCGGCACGGGCCTGATCCACCGCCGACCGGCAGTACGCGATGGTGTCGGAATCAGCCCCCAGGGTTCCCAGGGTGCGTATCAGCAGGCCACGCAGGCTGGCATCGAGTTCAGTGTCCTCAGGCTGTGGGTCACCAAGGCGGTGGAGCGCAGGGCGGCAGATATCGGCGCAGGTGGTGGCAAAACCTGCGCGACGCTCCGCGGGTATCACGCGAGCGAGCTGGCGCAAGGCATTGATCATGGCCTGCCACACCGCCAGAGTGCTCTCGGCGCTCATTGCGGTGATGAGGTTCAACATGTCCTCTGCGGTGGCACGGCCGGCGAGTACCTCATTCCATAGGTCATCGACGAGGTGGTATCGCTCGAGGACCTCGAGCGAGTCGAGGTTGTGGACGAGTCGTTTACGCAACTGGTGGTCGTAGCCCACGCGGTAGAAACCGTGCCCCTCATGGTTGACCACGACCGCGCCGGTCGTACCAACAGTGATGCTCACCGGTTCCGACTCGAGCAACAACCGTTGAATTCCGGCATCGGTCCGCACCACTACCGGCACGACGTAGGTCGTGTCACTAACATCGTCCGACCACGAGAAACGCTGCTGACGCAGGGTGACGGTGCCGTCATCGGCAGCGCTCGCCGACACGATGGGGTGACCCGGTTGCCAGATCCACGAGTCCATGAGGCGCCGCACTGGCTCACCGCTGGTGGTCTCCAATGCATCCCACAGGTCAGAGGTTTCGGTACTCGAATAGCTGTGTGTCTCGAGATAGTGGCGCACCCCATCGCGGAATCTCTCGGAGCCCAAATACTGCTCCAGCATGCGCAGCACAGCACCGCCTTTGATGTAGGTCAAGATGTCGAACATGCCCTCGGCATCAGCGGGGGACCGCACGTCGAATTCGATGGGGCGCGTGCTCGTGAGTGCGTCGGTTTCAAACGCCGCGCTGCGTTCCAAGCCGAACGACAACCATCGTTCCCAGTCCGGCCGGTAGGCATCGCAGGCCGCGAGTTCCATGAAGGTTGCAAAGGCCTCGTTCAACCAGATGCCGTTCCACCAGCGCATGGTGACGAGGTCGCCGAACCACATATGGGCGAGCTCATGGGCGACCACATCGGCAACGACCTGGCGTTCGGGTTGCGTCGCGGATGCAGGGTCGACGAGCAACAGGTTCTCTCGAAACGTGATGCACCCGAGGTTCTCCATCGCGCCGGCGGCGAAGTCCGGCAATGCCACCAGGTCCACTTTGTCGCCCGGGTACGCGATGCCGTAGTAGTTCTGGAACCACCGCAGACAGAACGACGCAACGTCGATCGCGAAGCCGGTCAGGTCTCCCTTACCGGGCACGTGGACCACGCGGAGGTCGATGCGGTCCACATCCACCACCGAGGTGATCTCGAGCGGGCCCACCACCATGGCCACGAGATAGGTGCTCATCGGCATCGTGTCGGCGAATGTCACTGCAACACGCCCGCCCTCGCGAGGGCTGCGGGCAACTTCGGCACCGTTCGACACAGCGACGAGGGTGTCGTCGACGACCAGAGTGATACCGAAAGTGGCCTTCGCTTCTGGTTCGTCCCAGCACGGAAACACTCGCCGACAGTCGGTTGCCTGCATCTGGGTTGTGGCAATGACCCGATCGTTACCATCGTCATCGGTGAACGTCGATCGGTAGAGGCCGCGCAGAAGGTCGTTGATCACGCCTGAGAACGAGACGTTGATCACATGCTCTCCGATGCTCAATGGTGTGTTAGCGGCGAGCGTGAGCCGCTCGGTCTCGGGGTCGAGTCCGGTGGCGACCGCGGTTCCGTCAATCGTGGCGGCCTCCAGCTCCAGATCGATGGCATTCAGCACCAGTGCCTCGGTCTCCTCGGTGACCTCGACCGTGATGGCGACGTGCCCACTGAACGTGCAGGTGGTCAGATCGGGTGACAACTCCACCTTGTAGTGCACCGGTCGTGCATGACGTGGGAGGCGGTGGGGGTCTGCTGTGGTGCTCACGTTGACGAGCGTAGGAGCCGGATGGACCGGCGACTAGCGTGGCGCGGGTGACGGCATCAGCGCCCCGATACGACGTCGTCGGTATCGGAAACGCACTCGTGGATGTAATCGCCCACGTCGACGACGACTTTCTGACGCGTCACGAGCTCGTGAAAGGGGCCATGACCCTTGTCGAAACCGATCGCGCACTCGAACTCCACCGCGCGTTGCCGACTGCGATCGAGATGAGCGGGGGATCGGCGGCGAATACGGTCTGCGGCGTGGCGAGCATGGGTGGCTCTGCGGCCTATGTGGGCAAGGTGTCTGCCGACGACCTCGGTGGTGTCTTCGACCACGATCTGCGTGCGGTGGGTGTGCGGTTCGCGCGTGCTGCACAGCACGCCGACGTGCCGACGGGTCGCTGCATCATTGCCGTTACCGACGATGCCGAACGCACGATGAATACCTATCTGGGCGCATCGAGTCTGTTAGCTCCCAATGACATCGACGCCGAAGTCGTTGCGGCCGGTGCGGTGTTGTACATGGAGGGATACCTATTCGATCGTGACGATGCCAAGGCGGCGTTTCGACGGGCGGCGTCGATTGCTCATGACGCCGATCGCCTCGTGTCGCTCACGCTCAGCGACTCGTTCTGTGTCGATCGGCATCGCGAGGACTTCGTCGGTCTCGTCGCCGACGAGGTGGACGTGTTGTTCGGCAATGCCGACGAGATCTGCTCGCTCTACGAGGTCGACGATCTCGACACGGCGGTCGCCGCGGTGCGAGCCGACTGTGCGATGGCGGCCATCACCGTCGGTGCACGTGGAGCACTCGTGGCCACCGCTGACGGCCTCGTTGAGGTGCCAGCAACCCCGGTGCCCAAGGTCGTCGATACCACCGGCGCGGGCGACCTGTTCGCTGCCGGTTTTCTCTTCGGGCTGACCCATGGGCATGATCCCGTTGGCTGCGCTCGCCTCGGGGCAATCGCCGCAGGTGAGATCATCTCCCACGTCGGCCCGCGCCCACTCGTGGAGCTGCGGACGTTGATCTGATGGGCGCTGCCCACAACATCGATCCCGCCGAGTGGCTTGCTGCCGAGCCCGATGACGACATACGCAGCGAATTGGCCGACTTGATGGCAACCGACCCCGCAGAGGTGGCTCGCCGTTTCGCTGAACCGTTGCAGTTCGGCACCGCAGGACTGCGCGCCGCGGTGGGTGCCGGACGTAATCGAATGAACCGGCTCGTCGTGCGGGCAGCGGCCGCCGGTGTAGCCGACTATGTGCTCGCAACTGTTGTGGGTGCTGCCGAGTCCGGGATCGTCGTTGCCCGCGATGCTCGTCGCAAATCCGATCTGTTCGCTGCCGACACCGCGGCGGTATGTGCGGCGCGCGGGCTACGCGTGTGGTGGATCGATGGTGCTGTGCCCACCCCAGTGTTGGCTCATACGGTGGCAGCGACAGGTGCCGCCGCTGGGGTGATGGTGACCGCGTCGCACAACCCGCCTGAGGACAACGGCTACAAGGTGTATCTCGCAGGAGGCGCCCAGATCGTCGCTCCGGTCGATGCTGCGATCGCTGAAGCCATCGCTGCGATCGACCCCACGTGCGTGCCCATGGCCTCTCTGAACGACCCGTTGATCACCGATGTTCCTGCTGACGTTCTCTCGGCATACATCGAGCGTGTCGCGGGCGTGCGGCATCGCCTGGATGTCGGTGCGGTTCCTGTGGCCTACACCGCTCTGCACGGTGTCGGTGGTGACACGGTCTGTGCCGTCTTTGAGCGTGCCAGCCTCGGTCGACCTCATGTGGTGACTTCGCAATTCAGCCCCGACAGCACTTTTCCCACGGTGGCATTCCCGAACCCCGAAGAACCGGGCGCCATGGATGCGGTGATCGATCTGGCGCGCACCACCGGGTGCACAATCGCGATCGCCAACGACCCCGACGCCGACCGTCTCGGCGTTGCGATTCCGACGGGCGAGGGCGAGTGGCGTCGACTGGCCGGCGATGAAATCGGGTGGCTGCTCGCCGATCATGTGCTGGCGCATACCACGGGCGACGATCGGCTCGTGGTGACCACGGTGGTGTCATCGGGGTTACTCGCACGGATGGCCAGCGCTTATGGAGTGCATCACGCCGAAACTCTGACCGGTTTCAAGTGGATCGCCAGAGCAATTACCGAACGCCCCCATCTGCGTGCGGTCTTCGCCTACGAGCAGGCCCTGGGGTATCTCGTCTGCCCGGCACCACCCGACAAAGACGGCATCTCTGCGGCGGTGATGATGGCCGAGATCGCCGCTGTCGCAGCCAGCGAGGGGGTCACCATTGCGGATCGTCTCGCGGTAATCGCTGATCGATTCGGCGAACACCTTCTGGCCGAACGCTCGGTGGGGACGCCGGTGGGACATGAGGCGGTCGCCGCTCTTGTCGCCCACCCACCGTCCACGCTTGGTGGCCAACCGGTCACTGACGTCGCGTACCTTGCCGATGCCATGTTGCTGCGCCTGAGTTTGGCGGGCGGGTGTCGCGTGCAGGTGCGTCCGAGTGGCACTGAACCCAAGGTGAAGATCTACGCCGAGGGCGTGGGCGTCGACCCGGGCGCAGCAGCCGACGAGATGGCACTGCTCTTGCGCGCCCACAGTTGAAGCCAGCGTCAGGGCCCAGAACTATCAGTAATGGGGATGCGTCAGCGTCAGATGGTGCCGAAGGCACGGTCGCCCGCGTCGCCGAGTCCGGGCACGATGAAAGCATTGTCGTCAAGGCGTTCATCAATCGCAGCCACAACGATGTGGACATCCACCAGGGCTGACTGCACCCGGGCGAGGCCCTCTGGTGCAGCGAGTAGTGACATCACCGTGATCTCACCGGTGGCACCCGCCTGGCGCAATCGGTGGACCACATCAATGAGCGAGCCTCCCGTGGCGATCATCGGTTCAGTGATGATCACCCGGCGCGTTGCCAGATCGGCGGGCAGGCGTTCCAGGTAAGTGCTGGCCACATGGGTGTGCTCATCGCGCGCCATGCCGATCATGCCCACCGCGGCGGTGGGGATGAGGTCGCGAAGGCCTTCCACCATGGTGAGGCCGGCCCGGAGCACAGGGATGATCGCCACATCTGCAGCCAGACGGTGAGCAGACGTCATCGCCAATGGGGTCTGGACCGACACTGGTGCAAGGGGAAGGTCGGCGGTGGCGTGCAGAGCGAGAACCTGGGCAATACGGCCCATACCGGCCGAGAAATCGGTGGTCGACGTGGATGCATCGCGGATGATCGCCAAGGTGTCGGCCACCACCGGGTGATCGATCACAGTGACCCGAACGCTCACCGCGCCCCCATGTCGGCCTCTGAGCGCAGCAGCGCGTAACGCGGCTTCACAATGCCATCGATAATCCGCAGCCGCTCAGGAAATGGAATGAACGCACTCTTCATCGCATTGATGGTCAGCCATTCGGCATCGGCGAGCCCCCAGCCGAAGGCCTGTGACAACTGCACCATCTCGTTCGACATCGATGTATCCGACATCAAGCGGTTGTCGGTATTCACCGTCACCCGAAAGCGCAATCGTCGCAGGAGGCCAATTGGATGGTCGGCGATTGCGGGCACCACACCGGTGTTCACATTCGACGTGGGGCACAACTCGAGTGGCACGCGGCGGTCACGTACGAATGCAGCGAGACGGCCGAGGCGTTCACCGTCTGGTGCCGGCTCGATGTCATCGACTATGCGCACCCCATGACCAAGCCGTGCCGCACCGCAGTACTGGAGGGCCTCCCAGATGCTCGGAAGGCCAAATGCCTCGCCAGCATGAATGGTGGAGTGAAAGTTCTCCCGCTGCACGAACTGAAAGGCGTCGAGGTGGCGCGACGGTGGATGGCCGGCCTCGGCTCCGGCGATGTCGAATCCGACCACACCGGCATCACGCCACCGGGTGGCCAACCGAGCGATATCCATGCTGTGCGCAGCCGTGCGCATCGCCGAGCAGATCACGGCGATGGTGATGTCGCCGGGCGTTTGAGCGCGAGTGAAGCCGGCGATGACTGCGTCCATCACCTCGTCAAGGGTGAGTCCGGCCTCGACGTGCAACTCCGGGGCGAAACGCACCTCGGCGTAGACCACGCCGTCATCGGCGAGATCACGTCCACATTCGTACGCCACCCGCTCGAGCGCATCGCGATGCTGCATCACCGCCACGGTGTGAGCAAAGGTCTCGAGGTAGAGCACCAAGTCGTTGCGTTTTGCGCCGCGATTGAACCAGCGCGCGAGTTCGTCGACGTCATGGGTGGGCAGCCCGTCGTAGCCGAATTCGCTGGCGAGTTCGACAACGCTGGCCGGGCGCAGCCCACCATCGAGATGGTCGTGCAGCAGCGCCTTTGGTGCGCGTCGGGCAAGCTCTGGTGTCAGCAGCGCGTTCACCGGTCGCTGCGATCCAGGCGACGTAGCGGCATGTCCTCGCCGCGCTGCAGCCAGTTCCAGTCGGGATAGTCGGCGGCTGCAGAGATGCAGTGGAGGGTGTAGGCATGCCGGCTCTTCGGCGAGCGGTTCACGTCGCTCCAGTGGGGCAGCCGGCCATCGAGAACGACGAGCGTTCCTGCGGGCACTTCGAGGGGCACCAGGTCATCTGGCGCAGCCGGCAGCGGTGTGGGGTCAAGATCGACGAATTCGGTGCCAGCGTCGTTGTCGCCGCGACGACGGAATTGGCGGCGCAGTGGGTCACGATGCCGGCCGGGTGCGGTCCACAAACATCCGTTGTCCAGTGTTGCGTCTTCAACCGCGAACCAGAATCCGGTGACCGAGAGCGGATCGGTATAGAGGAAGGTGGCGTCTTGGTGGCATGACACTTCACCACCGATGCCCGGTTGTTTGAAGATGTACATGCTCTGCAACGCAACGGCATCGCTGAGACCGATATCGCTGGCCACACCGGCGAGGTCATCGGTGTAGCTGAACCGTTCGAACACGTCATCGAGGTCGTGCTGGGCATGACCGATCTTGTTGACCGCAAGTGACTTGTCGCGGGTGAGATGCCCCTCAGCATCCACGGCTCCCTCTTCGAGAAAGCACCAGATGCGTCCGCCCGATGACAAGAACTCGTCATTGGAGCGACGCTGTTGGTCCTCGGTGGTGAAGACAGTTGCAGCAGCCGTTGGTTCCCAGGCATCGACGATGTCGTCGGCGCGCTGGCGCAACTCGGCCAGTGCATCCGGGCCAACAAACCCTTCGATGGCGAGTACACCATCGCGGCCAAAAGCGGCGATCTGGGCATCATCGAGAAGGTGTCCCACGTGGGCAGCGTATCCGACCGTCTACGAGGCCTGCCGCGGTCGGAGCGACCGTGTGGTGATGGCTAGCGCGCAGCGTTGAACCAGGGGTCGACGATGTCGCGCAGCACGCCCATGCGGACCTCTCGCGGCGCGAAGCCAGACCCGATGGCGTTCGACACGAGTTGATGGACGTCATCCCAAGTCAACGTGTGCGCGGCATGGAGGGCGATGAGTTCTCCTGTGGGGGAGACATCGCTCATCAACCGGTTGTCGGTGTTGACCCCAACATTGAATCCGTGCCGGAGGAATGGGATCACCGGGTGGTCAGCCACAGAGGCCACGGCACCGATCTGGGTATTGCAGGTGGGAGCCATCTCAAGATGAATGCCCCGGTCGTAGATGTGGCGTGCGAGCGGGCCGAGGCGCAACTCACCATCCACGCGTGAGACACCACGGTCAAGTCGCACCCCGTGACCGATGCGGTGCGCGCCGTGACGCAGCGCATCCGAGATGAGTTCAAGGTCGGGTGGTTCGCTGGCGTGGAGTGTGATGTTCAGATGCGCGGTGCGGGCAATCTCGAGGGCCTCGGCATGCATCGATGGGGGAAAGCCGGTCTCGGCGCCCGCCAAGTCGAACGCAACCACCCGGTCATCGATCTCACGCATACGATCGACGAATCGGGCGATCTCTGCGGAACGGTGTTCGGTGCGCATAGCGCACACGATCACCGAGGTGACGATGGTGTGGCCGGTTCCTGCCAGTTCAGCTTCGGCGCGCCGGATGCCCGCGGTGACGGCAGCGGTGGACGACGCGAGTGGCATGTCATGCAACTCGGGAGCAAAGCGGATCTCGGCGTAGACCACGCCGTCGGCAGCGAGGTCGTTCACGGCCTCATAGGCGATGCGTTCGATGTTGTCCTCGGTCTGCATCACCGCCAAGGTGTGCTCGAAGGTGGCGAGATAGGCGAGGAGATCGCCCGAGGCCGCCCCGGCAGTGAACCAGGCCTGCAGCGCATCTGGATCGGTGGTGGGTAGCTGTGGTGTCCAGCCGATGCGGTCGGCCAATTCGAGCACGGTTGCCACCCGTAGCCCGCCATCGAGGTGATCATGTAGGAGTGCCTTGGGAGCGGCCCGCAATGACGTGGCGTCGACCGTCAACGCCATGTCAGTGAGCGCTACCCGGTCGGTACGGAACCCCCGCGCGTGCCGGCGGTCGTAATCGTTGGCTCGCAGTTCCGAGCACCACCAGGGTGATCACGTAGGGCAGTGATTGCGTGAGCGACTCTGGCACCTCGTCAACGGTGAGATAGGCCAGCATCGCCACCGCTACCACAGCTGCAGCCGCGAGGGTGCGGCGCATCGACGCCCGCACAAGCCCCGTCACAGCTGCGAGTGCGGCGACGATCGCGATGAACAAGAACAGGCCGGTGATCGAGTTTCCTGCCACCAGTTTGAGGCCCTCGGAGTATCCGAACACCGCGGCCCCGCCGAGCACGCCGGTGGGGCGCCAGTTGCCAAAGATCATCGTGGCCAGTCCGATGAAGCCACGGCCCGCGGTCTGGCCTTGGCGGTAGTACGACGACGACACAATCGCCAAGAATCCGCCACCGAGACCTGCGAACGCCCCGGAGATCAACAGTCCCTGATAACGAACGCGGATCACGTTGACACCAAGGCTCTCGGCCGACTCCGGTGATTCGCCCGATGACCGAAGCCGAAGGCCGAAGGTGGTGCGCCACAGAATCCATGCCGACAGTGGGACCAAGACGATGGCGATCAGCGACGCCCACGACACCCCATTGGTCAGGCCGCGCGCAATGCCGGCGACGTCGCCGATGATGAACCATCCGCGTTCCTCAAGGTTGCCGAGGATGTCCGGACTGGTCCAGCCGCCGATACGACCTCCCGACAGGAACGGCACATCGAAGCGGCCGATGGCTGATGATTGCGGGGGAGATTGGCTGATGCCGCCCTGGGGTTGGCCAACGAAGGCCAGTTCGCTGAGATACCGCACGCCGAAGAAGGCGAGCAGGTTGATGACCACACCTGAAATTACTTGGTCGATGCCGAAGCGAATCGTTGAGATGGCGTGAATACCGCCGCCGATCATCCCGCCGCCAATTGCGAACAACAGGCCGACCCACGGGCCGAACTTCCATGCGCCGAACGCACCGAACCAGGTTCCAAGGATCATCATGCCCTCGATGCCGATGTTCAAGATCCCCACACGCTCGGCCCAGAGGCCGGCGAGGCCGGCCAGCAAGATCGGCACGGTGAGACGCAAGGTGGCGCCGATGGTGCCCGACGACGTGAGATCGTCAAAACCGGTCCAGGTTCGTACGACCGACATCGTGACGACGAACACGACCATGATGGTGACGATGCGCGGCATGCGCTGCAGAAGGTTCACGATGCCTCCCCGGAATCGGTCTGTGCTCGCATCTGTTCAGCGGTGCGCGCGTTCAGGCGGCGGATGGTGGCTTCGTTCACGACGACGACGGCCAGAACGATGATCGACTGCATGACCTTCACGATCGAGTTCGGCACGTCAGCCAACTGCAGCACCGCCGATGTCGAGTCCAAGAAACCGAACAGCAGAGCCGCGATCACAATGCCGATCGGATGGTTGCGGCCCAGCAACGCGACGGTGATGCCAGCGAATCCGAACTGCGTCGGTGTGGCACTCGGACCGTAGGCGTAGGTCTCGCCGATCACGCTGTACATCGCGACGAGTCCAGCGATCGCTCCCGAGATCAACATCGCCGCGATGATCATGCGGCGTGCACCGATACCGGCCACCTCAGCAGCGTTCGGGTTGTATCCGCTGGCGCGCAGTCGGAAGCCGAAACGACTGCGGTACACCAGCACCCAGAATGCGCCGGCCGTCGCCAGAGCAACCAAGAACATCGCGTTCAGTCGGCCGTCGACGAGGTCGGGCATCTGGCCGGATTCCGCGATGATCGTGGTTTTGACATTCAGGCCTTCAACCGTGTCATCACGGAAGAAGTTCTCGAATAGCCACTGGATCACCGACAACGCGATGTAGTTGAGCATGATCGTCGAGATCACCTCGTGGATGTTGCGGTACACCTTCAAAATGCCCGAGATCGATGCCCACAGCGCACCGGCCGCCATTGCGACCAGAAGGATGAACACAATGTGTGCCACGGCGGGCAGCGACACCCTGCTGCCGGCTTCGGCGGCGATCAGCGCTGCGAAGAGGTACTGGCCCTCGACCCCGATGTTGAACAAATTCATTTTGAACCCGACAGCAACTGCTGTCGCTGAGAAAATCAGCGGTGTTGACCGCCGCAGCATCTCCAGCAATTTGTTGCTATCTCCAGCGGTCTCCAAGATGGTGGAATACGCATCGACCGGGCTTTTGCCGGTCACGAGCAGCAGTACCGCACAGATCGACAGTGCAATCGCCACTGCGGCGAGCGAACTGGCGACGGTGGTCAGTGAGGTGCGGAGGCTGCCGGCGTTGCTGCCGGTTGTGATGCGCGAGAGGAGACCGCTCAGGCCGGTTGGGCGTTCGGTGGTGGCGGTGTCGGTCATGAG
Source organism: Ilumatobacteraceae bacterium (assembly GCA_017859395.1). Lineage (GTDB taxonomy): Bacteria > Actinomycetota > Acidimicrobiia > Acidimicrobiales > Ilumatobacteraceae > Casp-actino5. Next base: position 124,618 of record JAFMNE010000001.1, read on the forward strand.
GCCGCTCCGGTGGTGGCACCGGTCATATAGCCGCCGAGAATGGCGGGGCTGACGTCGTCGGGGTCAACCTCGGCAGCGATGCGGCCGTCGAACATGACCAGCAAGGTGTCGGACAAGCCGATGAGCTCATCGAGGTCGGCCGACACCAGCAAGATGGCGCATCCGGCATCACGTGCATCGCGGAGTTCAGCCCACACGGCGGCCTGCGCGCCAACGTCGATACCACGAGTCGGGTGTGCAGCTATCAGCACGGCGGGTTCGGTGATCATGGAGCGTCCAACCACCAGTTTTTGTTGGTTGCCACCCGACAGGGCGAAGGCGGGCACGGTCTCGTTGGGGGTCAGAACGCCGAAGCGGTCGATGATGTCGCGTGTGGAGGAGCGTGCGGCGCCGATGTTCACCAAGGGGCCGGTCGACAGCTCTGGTGATGCCTCGCGTCCGAGGAGTCCGTTCTCCCACAGCGACGAGTTCAACATGAGCGCCTCTCGGTGGCGATCGAAGGGGATGTAGGCCACACCGGCATCGTGGCGGTCGCGCACACTGGCAGTGGAGATGTCATCACCATCCACTATCACCGTGCCCGTGGCGGGCCGCAATCCGATGATCGCGGTGCACAGTTCGTATTGGCCGTTGCCCTCCACCCCGGCGATGCCGACGATCTCGCCAGCGCGCACCGCGAAGGTGGCGTCCTCGACTACCAATCGGCCGTCAGCGCCAACGACGGACAAGTTGGCAACTGTCAGTCGCTCGGTCTCGCCGATGTCGGTCGTACGACCGCCGGGAGTCGGTAGTTCGGATCCAACCATGAGTTCGGCCAGACCGGCCCGATCGATGTCGGCTGGCGCCACGCTGGCCACTGTGGTGCCCTGACGCATCACAGTGATGGCATCAGAGACCTGCAGCACCTCGTCAAGTTTGTGGGAGATGAAGATGACAGTGGTTCCGTCGTTGACGAGTCGACGCAGAGTGGCGAAGAGTTCGTCGACCTCCTCGGGCACGAGAACTGCCGTCGGCTCGTCCAGAATCACGATGTCCGCACCGCGATAGAGAACTTTCAGGATCTCGACGCGTTGGCGTTCTCCGACGCCGAGTTCGGACACCGGGGTATCGAGATCGAGGGTGACGCCGACGGTGCGCATCAACTCGGTGAGGTCAGTGCGTGCACTGGCGGCATCGATGACGCCCCGATGGGCGGGTTCGCTGCCCAAGATGATGTTCTCGAGCACGGAGAAGTTGTCGGCCAGCATGAAGTGCTGGTGCACCATGCCAATGCCCGCGGCGATGGCATCGGCAGGGGACTTCATGTGCATGTCAGTGCCGTTCACGGCAACCGTTCCGGCATCTGGTCGGTGCATGCCGTACAGAGTCTTCATGAGTGTTGATTTGCCGGCGCCGTTCTCACCGACGATGGCGTGGATGGTGCCCCGATCGACCGACAAGGTGACATCGTGGTTGGCGATCACGCCGGGGAACCTCTTCCAGATGCCATCAAGCGCGACAGCGGGTGGTGTCGAGGTAGTCATGAGAAGCGCTCCATCGGCAGCGGTTATAGCAGATGATCACGGTGCCAGACCGAGGTGGTGCCTGAGTGATCTGCAGGTGGACGGGAAAGCGAAAGGGCCCCGGGTTGCCCCGGGGCCCTTTGCTGTGTGTGGTTGGGTCTGTATCAGACCTTGCCGTTGACGCTGCCGATGACTTGGAGGGCGCCGTCTGCGTCGAATTCGA
>JAFMNE010000093.1 GCA_017859395.1 Ilumatobacteraceae bacterium
CCGACGTGGTGGATCTCGTGAACAACGTCGGGTCAGAGCTCTACGAATGGGGATTTGCGGGTGACCGCGGGTTCATGGCCATCGATGACGGCACCTGGGATGCGCCCACGGAGTGCTTCTCGTGGTGCGGGGGCGCGGTGCTGCTCTCGGCGGCGCATCTTGACGAGGTGGGACTGTTCGACGAATCCTTGTTTCTGTATTACGAGGACACAGAACTCTCGTGGCGTGCTCGGCGACTCGGATGGCGGCATGTCGTCGCACCTGCCGCGGTCGTACGCCACCGTCATGCCAGCTCGTCGGGTGTCGGGTCAGATGTGTTTCGGTACCACACCGAACGCAATCGGTTGCTCGTTGCACTGGCTCACGCCCCGGCACGCACGGTGTTGGGAGCGTGCGCTGTTGAGGTTCGCCACGCGGTGCGGGTCCATATCTCTCATCTGGTGCTGCGGCCCCTTCGGTTGCAGATGCCGGCCCGCATCGAACCACGACATCGCCGGCGGGTGCTCGTTGGCGTTCTCCGCGGTGCACCGGCGATGCTGCGCCGGCGATGGAGCCGCGGAGCAACCGTTCGTCGTCGCGCCATCATCCGGCGCTGGCAGATGGTGAAGTGGTCATGAAAGTTGCTGTCTACGACCTGTACTGGAGCACCTACGGTGGCGGCGAGCAGGTCGATGCCGCGATCGCCGAATGCCTTGCTCGTGCCGGCCACAGCGTCACCCTCCTCGGTCCGCACCCAGTTGATGTCGAGATGATGCGTCGTCGCTTGGGTCGAGACCTGTCGGGGTGCGACTACCGACAAGTGCGCGACGACGACGAGGCATCGGCCGCCAGCGCTGATGTCGACCTGTTCATCAATGGCACCTATTTGTCGACCGCGGTGAACCGGGCCCGGTGGGGCATGTACTACGTGCATTTCCCTGAGGTTCCAGCCACTCGTCGACAGCGCACGACGCAGATGGTCGCGGCTGCCGGCTACCGGATGCTCGCGGGACGATCCCAACTACCGCCGGCATTGAGTGGGGTACGTGATGGCCTGGCTCGTCGCCGGCGTGATGTGCGCTGGGTGCAGAGCTATACGACGGTGTGCGCGAACTCTGGGTACACCGCACAGTGGGTTGAACGGCTGTGGCCATGCGCAGCAGAGGTGCTCTATCCGCCTGTCGAGCCAATAGTCGGTCGTGCCGTCAGCGAACGTTCGGGCATCGTGTCGGTGGGGCGGTTCTTCGACCGCCGGTTTGGGCACTGCAAGAAACAAGATGTGCTCCTCGATGCCTTCTGCTCCATCGAGGCCGATGGCGCAGACGATATTGCTCTGTCGCTCGTCGGTGGGGCGGACGGTCAGAGTCGGGACTATGTCCTCGGACTGCGCCGCGCTGCGGTCGGCCACAACATCGATGTGCGCGTCAATGTGACCCGTGATGAGGTCATCGACCGCTTGTCGGCCGCCGCGTTGTTCTGGCATGCCGGTGGTATCGGGGAGGACTCTGCTCGCCATCCTGATCGATTCGAACACTTCGGTATCGCGGTGGTTGAAGCCATGTCCGCTGGATGTGTGCCGATGGTGTTCGGTGCGGCGGGACCCGCCGAGATCGTGCGTGACGGGGTCGACGGCATCCATTGGCGTACCACCGACGAATTGACGGAGGCAACCCGTTCGCTGCTGGCAGACCCACATCGTCTGGAGCAGATGTCGATTGCAGCTCGAGAACGTGCTCGCCGGTACTCAATCGATGAATTCGATGCCGCGCTCCGCGCCGTTGTGTCCCGTCTGAGCTGACAACAGTTGAGCTGACAGCAGTTGAAGTGGCTGCTGACGCCATGGCGGGCGGCGTCAATTCGTGGCTAGTCACTGGTGCTGAATGCGAGCGCTGCAACGTTGGCGGAATCGGCCACTGCCGCACGCCAGCGACCGCTGTCTACAAGATCGACCCCGCCGGTGACGGTGAGCGCATCAACGACGGTTGCCCAGGCGGCCTCACCGTTGACGATGTCGACAATCACCGCAGTTCGGCGGGGGACCTCGTTCAACGATGGTCGGTCGAGTCGTGCTGAGATGGCCGGTAGATCGACCGTTGCGATCACCGTCCACGCCGATGGCGACTCCACCCTGATGGCGCCCGCGCCGAGGCCGACGAGAGACGACTCGAGAGCCACGAGGTCGTCGCGATCCTTGTTGCTGATCACCGGTTCGGTTGTGACCACACCAATCGCCATGACCGCAGCTATCCCCGCCAGCACGACAGCGCTGACGGTTGGGCGGGAGCGTTGGGGAAGGGCCGACAGCGCCACCGTGACCCACCACGCCATAGACGGAGCGGTCATTGCTACGCAGGTGACTGTGTCGGCCCCTGGGCCACACACCACCAGTACCGCAACCGCCACTGGTAGTGGTACCAGCATGGTGTCGCGCGCCGATGGGCGGCGCCACAACATCACGAGTGCGGGAACAGCAATAGCGGCAGCAACAGCAGCGACAAGGGGCCACCGCCGGGCGCTGTCATCTGAGGTGATCCACGCCGCCCAGAGCGCATCGGCCGCAGACTCCCAGCGGGCGGCCGACCAGCCGATCGATTGCATCAGATCGCCGACGCCATCGGCACCATCGCGCACGCTCGTCAGAATGCGCGGTAGCGCCCCGATAGCAAGGCCCGCCGTCACCAGCACTGCACCGGTGGTGTCCGGGCGTGTTCGTGTCGAACCTGCGGAGGCCAGCAGTGCGGCCACGATGACGAGTGCTGCGGGGGTAGCCCACAGAGCAACCCCCACCAATAGTCCCACGACAAGCCATGGCGTCGGCCGAGGGGAAGTGATGACGACCTGCCCCCACAGAGTGGCTGCAACGG
>JAFMNE010000094.1 GCA_017859395.1 Ilumatobacteraceae bacterium
GGTCCCGGCACGGGCAAGACCGTCGTTGCGCTGCATCGTGCGGCCTATCTGCTGTACACCCACCGATTCCCCCTCGAGGATCAAGGAGTGCTCGTCGTCGGGCCGAACCGGGTGTTCTTGCGGTACATCGAGCAGGTTCTGCCATCGCTTGGCGAGTCAGGTATCGATCAGGTGGTGCTGGCCGACCTCGTGCCCGAGGTGCGGGTCTCCGGGCGTGATCGACGCGAGGTTGCTGAAGTGAAGGGCCGACTGGCGATGTCGGCACTCATCGACCGGGCCATTCGAGACCGCGAGCGTCCGCTACGTGCCGACCTCGTCGTCCCATACCGCTCGGGGTATGTGCGGATGCGTGTCGAGGAGTCACGCCGTCTCGTCGGGGCGATGCGTCGACGGCAGCGTCGGCACAATCCGGCACGTCGACTCTTCGAGAGCGAGTTCTGGACCTCTCTCGCCATGGATTTCGGACCCGAGACCGATCCGGCAGACGTGCGCGATGACCTGCGAGGGCACCCTGATATCCGCGCGGCTCTCGAGTGGATGTGGCCGGTGTTGACCCCGGCTGAACTGCTGCACGACCTGTTCGGCTCACGTGCTCTGCTCAAGTCGGCAGCGCATGGAGTTCTCGACGAGTCGACCGCGCTCACGCTCTACCGCGAGCGCTCGGCAACGGTTGGCGATGTGGTGTGGACATTGGCCGATGTGGCCCTGCTCGACGATGCGCGCGAAGTGCTCGGCCCCACTGGTCGCCGCGGTGGCGCCCTCGTCGACGAGATCCGCACCTACGGACACATCGTCGTCGATGAAGCTCAAGATCTCACGCCGATGGAACTGGCGATGATCTCACGACGATCGCTGAACGGATCGATGACGATCGTTGGCGACCTCGCGCAGGCCACAGGCACCTGGGTTCCCGCATCGTGGGAGGAGATCGTGGCGCATCTGCCGTCACGTCGAGGTGCAACCGTCGTCGGGCTCTCGGTGGGGTACCGCATCCCTGCGCAGATCATGGCGATCGCCGATCAGGTGATGGCTGCTGCCGCGCCGGGGCTTCGTGCCCCGACGTCGGTGCGAGATGGCGAACACGCCCCGCGTCTGTGCGCCGTAGATACCGGTGAGAATCTCGGCGATGTGGTGGTGGCCGAAGTCGAGCACCTGCGCAGTGTTCTCGGTCGTGCGGCTATCGGTGTTGTGGCCCCAGATGATCTGTGCCCCCATCTCGGTGCAACTCTCGCCGATGCCGGTCACTCGGTTGTCGTTGCCACCACGGCAGGTCTGGGCTCAGACGTCACCATCGTGCCGATCAGCGTCGTGAAGGGACTTGAACTCGATGGCATTGTCGTTGTGGAACCGGCGGCTATCGCCGCTGACGCTGCGCAGGGTCTGCGGTCGTTGTACGTGGCACTGACCCGTGCCACCCGAGCGCTCACCGTGGTGCATTCCCATGGTCTGCCGCCGGCCATGCAGGCCGATACAGCAGCGCTCAGTTGATGAGGGTTGCCGCGAGGTCGCGCAGGATCAGCGCCCCCTTTGACGCATCGGCAGGACGTCGACGTTCCACCGATGTGGTCGCCAGCAGCACGGCCTGTTCCATCGGGAACAACGCTTCGGGGTGATCCGCACGCAACGTCGGTTCAATCTCGGCCCATAGCTGGTCAACATTGGTGAGCAGCGCGGCGGCATCAGCGTCGTCATCGACAACGGCATCGCTCAGCGCATCGAGTAGCGAACGCAACTCGGTCACCGCAGCAGCGACATCACCGGCGACGGTGCTGGCGGGTGTTGATGTGGCGGTGTCGGCAGGTGGGGCCGTCGTGGTGCTGGTGGCAGCGGCGGACTCTGCCAGTAGTTCATCGTCGACGTAGGTGCTGCCGCAGGCGCTGATCGTCATCATCGCAACGGCGGTGGCGGCCACATGCAGAGAACGTGCGGTGTTTCGGTGGGGGTGCCGCATCACACGACCAGGATGCGCTCACTGGCGAAGGCGCCCACACCAACATGGCGACCGCCGATTTCGACCGTGATCGTGCCGTCCGGCGACGCGGCTGTGACCCGCCCCACCGACCCGGGCACCATGTCGGAATCCTCAAGGAATTCGAGGAGGCCTGGTGCGAATTCGAGCTCCTCGGGTATCCGGCGCACGGTGAAGTCGTTCCCAACCGAATGGGCTGCGAGGGGGTGAGCAGGCGAGTCGACATAGTCCGAACCCGGAATGGGATTGCCGTGGGGGCAGGTGGTGGGCGAGTCGAGAAGGCGGTCGAAGGCAGCTTCGACCGCATCGCTCATGATGTGTTCCCACTTGCCGGCCTCATGATGTGCTTCTGCCCACGACAGCTGGAGGACGTCGGTGAGGAAACGCTCAGCGAGGCGATGACGGCGAACAACACGCTGGGCTAGTTCGGCGCCCTCCGCCGTGAGCGCGATGCCGTTGTCGGTGGTGATCAACCCCTCGGACTCCATGCGCCGCACCATTTCGCTGACCGCCGGCCGGCTCACATCGAGACGTTCTGCGATACGTGCTTGGATCACATCGACCTCGTCCTCGGCGAGCTCGAAGATGCACTCGCAGTACTCCTCGAACGCGGGGTGGTGCTCACCGGGCGCTGGCATGCCGTCATCGTAGGGCGATCCCGGTGGCGTCGCGTCGCCCAGCGTGGTGGAGGACGTGGGGACAACGATGCGCTCACCGGTCTACCCTGCGCCCATCGACGGGTCAGTGCAGTTGTTCAGCGAGCCGGTTCGGGCGTGGTTCACGTC
>JAFMNE010000045.1 GCA_017859395.1 Ilumatobacteraceae bacterium
ACGCTGGCGCGCGGCAGGTCGAGGATCTCGGCGGGGATGCCGTCGCCCACTTGGGCGTCACGGCGACCCACCCCGCAGGCATCAGCCAAGCGGGCCCATGCAAGAGCGTCTTCGTTCGTTCCGCGCGCTCCACCGATGATGCCCACGCTGTCGGACCCGGCGGCGAGCGCCGAGCCGAGCAACTCGGCGGTGATCGACATCGCCGACGACCACGTAGTCGGGGTCAGACCGGCATCGGTACGCACCAGAGGTTCACCCAGCCGGGTGTCGGCGTGGATGGATTCGAAATTGAAGCGCCCACGGTCGCACAGCCAGCCGTGGTTCACGGCCTCACCATGATCGTCGGACACGTCGAGGCCTTGGAACCGCAACACTCGGTCACGGCTGGAGTGCACCGATGTGCGGCAACCAACCGAGCAGGTGGTGCAGGTGCTCTCGACCTGCTCGAGATCCCACGGGCGAGCCTTGAACCGATACGGCGATGCGGTCAATGCACCCACCGGGCAGATCTGCACGGTGTTCCCCGAGAAATACGACGAGAACGGTTCGTCGGGGTAGGTGTTCACCTGCGTGGCGTTACCGCGATCCATGAAGTGAATCAGCGCATCGCCGGCCACTTCATCGGCGAAGCGGGTGCACCGGTCGCACAAGATGCATCGCTCGCGGTCCAAGAACACCAGGTCGCTGATCGGGATCGGCTTCTCGTAGTGGCGCTTTTCTTCCACGTACCGGCTCTCGCCCGGCCCGTGGCTGAAGGCCTGGTCCTGCAGCGGGCATTCGCCACCCTTGTCACACACCGGACAGTCGAGGGGGTGGTTGGCGAGCAACAGTTCCAAGATGCCTTCTTGGGCCCGCTTGGACGTGTCGGATTCGGTATCGACCACCATGCCGTCGCTCACCGGCACCATGCAGGAGGGCTGCAGCATCGGGCCACGGCCGGTGTCGATTTCGACGAGACATTGACGACACATGCCCACCGATGACATGCGCGGGTGGTAACAGAAGCGCGGTATGTAGGCGTCGTTGCGTTCAGCTGCGCTGATCACCAACTCGCCACGTCGCGCGCTGACCTCACGGCCATTGATGGTGATCGTCACCGCATCGGGATCGGGCGCGACGACCGGTTCGCTGTCGACCGCGTCGGCATCGGTGGCCGCATCGTCGACCATGACAGCCTCGTCACCCGACGGCGCCGCGTCATCGGTGGTGTCGGTGGCATCGTTCACGGCGTCGTCATTCGGGCTCATGCGCCACCCCCCGCAGCGGTGACCGGTATACGAACCCGAGGACGTACCGGTGCGACGCGCGACTCGAACTCGGACCGGAACAAGGTCAGCGCCGAGTGCACCGGCACGTACGCCGACGGCCCAACGAAGCAGATCGTCGTCATCTTGTACGGGAACGGCGTGGCCTCAAGACCAAGATCGGCACTGGCCGCGTGGGGCATGTCGCCCGGGCAGATCGACCCGCCCACCTCCAGCAGAAGGTCGAGGTCTTCAGTGGTGCCGTCGCCGGCGACGATGCGCTCGAGGATGCGCATCAACCATGTGCCGCCCTCACGACAGGGCACACACTTGCCACAGGATTCGTGAGCGTAGAAGCGGGTGAGTGTGAGAGCAGCGGCAGGAATGTCGGTGGTGGAGTCCATCACCATGATCGCGCCTGAGCCGAGCATCGACCCCGCAGCACCCACCTGACGGCCCTCGAACGGAAGATCGAGTTGGTCGGGCAAGAACCACGGCGCAGATCCGCCACCGGGGACGAAGGCCTTCAACTCGTTGTCATCACGGATACCACCGCAGAACTCCTCGCCGTAGAGCAGATCGCGGAAGGTGGTGGTGCCGTTGATGATCTCGTAGACACCGGGCCGCTTGACATGGCCCGACACCGCCACCATGCGGGTGCCCGGCGAGGTCTCGGTGCCGATCGAGGTGTACGCCTCGGCCCCGTTCGCCGCGATGAACGGCAGGTTTGCGAGAGTCTCGACGTTGTTCACGATGGTCGGCTGCCCATAGAGACCGATGGCCGCCGGGAAATACGGCGGCTTCAGCCGCGGCATCCCGCGGTTGCCCTCGAGTGACTCGATGAGCGCGGTCTCTTCACCGACCACGTATGCACCGGCTCCCCAGTGCAACACGATGTCCACGCTGAACTCGGTGCCGCAGATGTTGCGGCCCACATACCCCGCGGCATATGCCTCGTTGAGCGCGGCACCCACACGTTCTTGTGCGAGCGCCATTTCGCCACGGATATACAAAAAGCACTGTGACAGACCTGCTGCGTAACAGGCGATCAGACATCCTTCGATGAGCTGATGAGGGTCACGCTCCATCAACAGGCGGTCCTTGTAGGTGCCCGGCTCGGATTCATCGCCGTTCACAACGAGATATCGCGGGAACACACCCTCAGGCGTGAGGCCCCACTTGATACCAGCCGGGAAGCCAGCACCGCCGCGACCGAGCAGGGTGGACGAGCGCACCTGTTCGTGCACATCGGCAGCGTTGCGGCCAAGTGCGGCACGCAAGCCCTCGTATCCGCCGGTGGCGAGATAGCGCTCCAGTGTGTACGAGTCCTCGTACTCAAAACGTGACGTGACGATGCGGGGCCGATCTCCGGCAACGAAGCCGGGAGCCCAGGCGTAGGTCTCAGCGCTCATGACGCTCCTTGGGAGGTGTCGGCGTCGACCGTGACCCATGCGGGCGGACCGGTGACATCGTCGGGGTCGACCGCCCCGACACCACGGTCGGCGGGGATGTGCTGGCGGGTGCGCGCAAGGGTGCCGTGCGGCGGGATCTCCCCGTCGAGCCGGCCGGCGCGCAGATCGTCGATCAAGGTCCGCACGTCGTCGGGTGTGGCACGGAACCGGTAGCGGTAGTTCACCTGCAGGCATGGTGCTTCGGTGCACGCCGCCTGGCATTCGGCACGGTGCAGGGTGAACATGCCGTCATCGGTGGTGCCACCTGCGTGCACTCCAAGGGTTTCCTCGGCAGCATGCATCAGATCGTCGGCACCCATCAGGGCGCACGACATGGTGCCGCAGATGTTGATGAGGTAGCGGCCCACCGGTTCGAACTGGAACATCTCGTAGAACGTGCCGGTGCCACGAACCTCGGCCGGTGTCACTCCAACGAGTTCAGCGATATGGCGCATGGCCTCATCGGTGACATAGCCATCTTGTTCTTGGGCCAGGTGCAGCAAAGGGATCAGCGCTGATTTTGGCTTCGGATACCGAGCGATGATCTCGTGAGCGAGGATGGTGTTGTCGGGACTCAATCGGGCCATGTCAGCGGTCCACCTCTCCGAGGACGGGGTCAACACTGGAGATCACCGCGACCGCGTCAGCCACAAGTCCACCGCGCATCATGTGCGGCAGGCATTGGATGTTCACGAACGATGGCGCCCGCATGTGCATGCGGTACGGGGTCGGTGAACCATCGCTTGCGATGTAGCAGCCGATCTCGCCACGCGGACTCTCGATAGCCACATACACCTCGCCCTCGGGCACACGGAAGCCCTCGGTGAAGATCTTGAAATGGTGGATCAAGGCCTCCATCGACTCGTCGATGCGTGCACGCGGTGGTGGGGTGACCTTCTTGTCCTGGATGCGATAGTCGCCCTCGGGCATGCGATCGAGAATCTGCCGGACGATCTTCATCGACTCGCGAATCTCGTTGAGGCGAATCGCATAGCGGTCGAAGGCATCGCCGTAGGTGCCGACCACGACGTCGAAGTCGACGTCGTCGTAACGCAGGTAGGGCTGATCGCGACGAAGGTCCCACTCCACACCGGTCGACCGCAGGATCGGGCCGGTGGCGCCGAGGGCGAGAGCCTCCGTCGGGGTGATCACACCCACGCCCTGGAGACGCTCGCGCCAGATCGGCTGGCCGGTCATCAAGATGTCGTACTCCTCCAGGCGTTCGGGGAGCATGTCGAGCAGACGCAGCACGTCGTCACGCCACCCGGCCGGCAGGTCCGCAGCAAGGCCGCCGGGGCGCACGAAGTTGTGGTTCATCCGCAAGCCGGTGACCTTCTGGAAGAAACGCAGGACCTCTTCGCGCTCTCGCCAGCCGTAGATCATCATCGACACAGCACCAAGATCCATGCCGTTGGTTGCCATGAAGAGCAGATGGCTGCTCATGCGGTTCAACTCCGACAACAGCATGCGCATCCACACGGCACGCTCGGGAATGTCGCCGTCGATGCCCAACAGCTTCTCGGTGGCCATCGAGAAGACGAGTTCGTTGTTCAGCGGGCTCAGGTAATCCATGCGGGTGACGTTGGTGCCGCCCTGCATGAATGTGAGTTGCTCGCCCGTCTTCTCCATTCCGGTGTGCAGGTAGCCGATGATCGGCTTGCACCGCAGCACCGTCTCGCCCTTGAGTTCCAACATCAGTCGCAGCACCCCGTGGGTCGAGGGGTGCTGAGGACCCATGTTGATGACCATTGTCTGGTCTTCATCACCGTCGTCGGGTAGTTCGCCAAGTTTGGCGGCTTCGGCTTCGCTCAGGCGCAACACCGAACCGAGTTCGCGCATCAGTTCGCGCGCGGTGATCTCCGAGCGCGGCCGCATTTCCTGGTGTCCTTCGGTGGCCAAGGTGCTCATGTGGGCGCTCCCTTGAACTGCACCGGGATCGCTCCTGCGCCGTAGTCCTTGCGCAACGGGTGCCCATCCCAGTCTTCGGGCATCAAGATGCGTGACGGGTCGGGGTGGCCGTCGAAGCTCACACCGAACATGTCGTAGGTTTCGCGTTCCATCGCCTCGGTTCCCGGATGCACGTCGAACAAGGAATCGAGGCGTGCATCATTCTCGGGGACCTGTACCCGCAACCGGATACGACGGCGGTTGGACATGTCCAGCAGGTTCGCCACCACTTCAAACCGTTCCGGGGTGACACCGCTGGGAAGTTCACGATCCATAAATCGCGAATAGTCAACCCCGGTGAGATCGACGCACATCGCGTAGCCGTCGTCGGCCAGCAGCTTCACCACCTCGACCCAACGGTCGCGGCCCACATGCAACACGTCCTGACCGCGGCTGTCGGTCAGCGGGCAGCCGTGCAGTTCCTGCACGGCGGTGGAATCAGCGCCGTCGTCGCCGTCCGCTGTGGCTGTGTCCTGGGGGGTGTCGGACATGTCAGCGACTCCCGAGCAGAACCGGTATCGATGTCGGTTCGATTTCTTCGACATGGATTCCCGCACCCTGGCCATCGCTCCGGCGGCGCATGATCTCGCCGTCTTCGATCAGGGTGTGCAGGGTTTCGATGGCGTGGATGAGCGTCTCAGGCGTCGGGGGGCACCCGGGCGCATACACGTCGACGGGCACCACCTGGTCGACACCTTGGACGATCGCGTAGTTGTTGAACATGCCGCCGCTGGAGGCGCACACACCCATGGAGATCACCCACTTGGGCTCCATCATCTGGTCGTAGACCTGACGCAGAACGGGGGCCATCTTCTGCGACACCCGACCGGCAACGATCATGATGTCGGCCTGACGCGGCGACGCCCGAAAGACCTCCATACCGAAACGGGAGATGTCGTAGTGAGCGGCTCCGGTGGCCATCATCTCGATCGCGCAGCAGGCCAAGCCGAACGACGCCGGCCATGACGACCGCGACCTCGCCCATTTCACCAGGTCTTCGATGCGCCCGGTGATCACATTGTGGCTGAGCCCGCCGAGTCCGTCGTCGAGCACATCATTCACGAGTCCCATCGTCGTCTCCTGTCGCTCAGGCAGCCTCGCCGGCGCCGACCCGACCCTCGGTGCCAACTCGGCGGATCGTCGACGAGGAATTGCGGTTCGGTGACACCATTTCTGCGTCACCACTCAAGTCACGGTATGTCTGCAGCGGACCCCAGTCGAGGCCGCCACGCGCCACCTCATATACGAAAGTGAGGAAGAACACCACGGAGAAACCGAGAATCGCCCAGAAGCCGAAGGCTCCGAGCGTCCCCCGTTCAACCGCGTACGGGTACAAGAAGATGATCTCGATGTCGAACATGATGAACAACATCGCCACCACGTAGAACGACACCGGGAAGCGTTCGGGAGGCTCACGGCTGGGAATGATGCCGCACTCGTACGGCGCCTCTTTTGCCACCGACGGTCGGCGCGGCGCCAGCAACCGGGATGCCACGAAACTGATCGCACCGAAGCCGATCGCGAGGATCAATAGGACGGCGACGGGGAGGTACTGCGACATTCGTGGGAGGTCCTGGGTTTCAGCTGGTGCTTTGTGCCAGCGCCTTGCGCTCGAGGTTCTCCGCTACGAAACGGTCGCGGCGGTGAAGCATCCAGCACAGGGCGAGGAACACGATGGTGGAACCGATGGTGATCATTGCCGCCGGTTCACGGCGTGAGCCGAGGTCGCGGATCATATACACGTACTGACGCTCTCGCGTCTCGTCGATTTCGGGTGCCGATGGCGCCCGACCCGGCTCCTCTCGCAGCGGCAGATACGGCGCCACCTCCACGACCGTGTAGTACGGCGTGTGGAAGAACGCGATCTGGTCGAGTGCGTCCTGGCCGAAGATCTTCGGATAGGCCTCGCCACCGACTTCGTACACGTGGGTCACATCGAATTCACCAGGGGCAAACGCCCCTTCTTCTTCGAGGTACACGGTGGCCGATGCTTCTGCCTGGCCGAAGGCCGGCTCCGATTCACCGACGATGCGCCATCCCTCATCAACGAAGCGCTCGGTCACATGATCGGCGATCGTGATGTTCGACATCGATGGGTCAATATCGAGCCGGGCTTCCAGCACGCCCGCCTGATTCAGGGCGTCGGCGTCTTGAATCACTGTGCGTCCGGGCACCTGCTGCCATGACGGGTCTTCCCCCTTCAGGCCGATCCCGTAGATCCACCAGATTGCGCCCATCAGCGCCATCCAACCGGCCAAGCCACACAGCGCGACCAGAAAGCCGAGCCGCGCCCCCATGTTGGTGCCGAGGATCAAATACACCGATCCCATGAACGCAACGGTGCCGAGAATGACAGTCAGCAGACCGCGAAGTTCGGGTTCCCACCCGATGGCCAACAGCGTTCCCAGCATCACAACCCCCGCACGTATTCGACGATGGCAGTGATTTGCTCATCGGTGAGCATCGTGCCGAAACCTGGCATGCGACCACTGCCCTGGCCCTGGATGCCGTACTTCTTGCCGTACTGGGATCCGTTCTTGATGAACGAGATCATTTCATCCTCGTTCGGAAAGACCGTGTTGGCCTTGCCGCCGGTGAGGTTCCACCCGAAACCACCCTGACCGGTGACGCCGGGCTCACCCCAGCTCCATCCAGGGGTGTGGCAACGTGCACAGCTGTAGGCGCCTGAGTTCAGGTCAAGGTTGAACAGCGCCTCGCCATACGACTCGTAGGTGCCGTCATCGACGAGTTGCCATGCGCGCGTATCGATATCGCTCTGGATATCGGCGGGCAGATTCCCCGACGGGCATGAACGCGGATCGTCTTCGCCCACACCACAGTTCTCACGGGGTATTTGGATCGACCAGAGGTAGGAAATCAGCGTGTCGATCTGCTGGGAGTTCATTGGCCCACCGCCTTCGACACCCCACGGGCTCATCGGGCTGAACGGGCGGCCGTACACCAAGATGAACCGCACCTCGTCCTCGTCGAATCGGGAGAAGATCGTGTCCACGGCGGGGGCCTTCCAGTTCACGGCAGTGACTTCGCCGGTGGCTGGGTCGGTGACATTCCATGCGGCTTCGCCGCCGCCACCGGCGTAGCCGCCGTGGCATCCAGCGCAGTTGAAACCACCTTCCGCGGTGGGGGCGAATAACCGTCGACCCCACTCAACGAAGATCTCCTCTTGTGCGTCAACCGCACCTGCCTGTCGAGACGGCTCAAAGATCCAGTAGACCGGCAGACCGATGACCACCACCACGAGCAGCAACACACCGAGGAGTTGCACGCGCTCGAGCCGACGACCCTCGAGAACCTCGTCGCTGTAGTACTCCTTGCGGTTTGGCGCCAGTTCGATCTCAGAACCGAGCTCCTCGCGCGCCGACCTCAGGTTGAGGACCGCGTAGACGACAAAGCCGATGAGGATGACCGTGAGGATGACCCACGCAATGGACGTTGATGTCAATGCCAGCATCAGTGATCACTTGCTCCCACACAGTGCGGTCCTTCGGCTTCCTGACCGGTGGTGTTCACACCGATCGGGACGCCCTGGACGATGGTGCCGGTGTCGACGAAGACCTCGCCGGCGGCGGTGAACTCCAACGGGAAGTGGTCCATCCCACGCGGCGCGGGCCCACCCTTCTTCTCGCCGACGCGGTTGTACTGCGAACCGTGGCAACCGCATTCGAACCACTGTGACGATGAGCACTCGGGCACACGGCATCCGAGGTGTGGGCACTTCTGGTACGAGGCGATGAGGCCTTGCTGCATGCCGGTCATCAATGATGATGCGTAAATGCCCTCGGCCTTCGGGATGGCGTCCACTGGGTATTCGGTGATCCAGGCACGCGCCTCGGGTGCGTAGAAGAAACCACCGCTGTTACGAATGCCGGAGATGACGTCGTCGTACCGCCCGATGGATACCTTGCCGCCGAAGCCACCGGTCTTGGTCGGCCAGAGGAACGCCACGAACGAGGCGGCGGCAAACGCACCGATTCCAGCACCCATCAACGAGATGGTCGCCCGGTTGAAGAACTGGCGACGGCTCACACCGATGGCGTCGGGGTCGGCCGGCACGAAAGGTTCGGGGGCCGTCTCGGCCACTTTGGCGAGGGCGGTGCCCGTGCGAGCTTCTTTCCCTGCTGCCTCGGCGGCTACGCGGTCGGCGCTGGCCGACGCGGATACACCGGCGGCCTTGCGGGCCGCACGGTCACGAGCGACGGTTTCGTCGCTGAGTGCTCCTGCGCCGCGCACATCGCTCCGGCGCGCGAGGGAAGCGAACGCCCCTCCTGCGAGGACGACAACGACGGCGATGGCGATGATGATGACTGCGGTTGCGCTCATGGGATCCTCCTGATCACAACTCGAAGAACAGACCGTCCCGCCAGGGGAGGGTGAAGTTGAAGCCGGGGCCGCGGAAGAAGGAGCCGATCATTACCAAGACCGCCCAGAACATGAGGTGCACGGTCATCAGCGACGTCGCGAACTTGCGGTCTTCGGGCTTGTTCGACGGGTTCTTGTCGACGAACGGGGCGAAGATCATCAAGATCAAGCCCACACCGGGGATGGTCACACCGGCGACCATCGGGTGGAACATGGTCAGCAGCTCCTGCAGCCCGAGGAAGTACCACGGGGCCTTCGACGGGTTCGGCGTCTGGTTCGGGTTCGACAACTGCAACAGCGGTGCGTTCACCCAGATCGAGAACAAGAACGTGAAAGCGGTGCACGCCAGCGCGGCAACGAATTCGGCGGCGAGCAGGTGCGGCCAAGTGTGCACCTTGTCGACCGGTTGTGCCTTCACCTCTTGGATCGAGCCCGACTTCACCACGGTGAGCAGGCGCTGCGTGTGACCGCCGGGACCGGCGCCCACCGGCACGCCGCCACCCACGGGAGCTGCGGTGGTGACCGCGCCAACCTTCTCGGCGACGGCAACACCGCCACCGGCGGCAGCCTCGCCACCTTCCTGTTTTGCCTTCGCGGACTTCGACCGCTCCAGCAGGTGCGCAGGAATGCGCGAATCAGTCTCTGCTGCAGGGGCCTCCGCCGCCGCTTCAGCAGCGGGTTCGGTCGCTGCCTTCTCGCGAGCCGCTTGTGCTCGCTTCAACAGGTGTTCTGGGATCTCAGTCATGTCGGTACCTCAGGAACTCCTCGGATCAGAGCGGACCACTGATGCCGCCGTCCTTGCGGACGCGCCAGAAGTGGATGGCCATGAAGATGACGATGATGAACGGGAAGAACAGCACGTGCAGGACGTACCATCGCAGCAGCGTTTCCGAGCCGATTTCGGCTCCGCCGAGCAACACGAACCTCACCTCCTGCCCGAACACGGGGGTATACCCCATCATGTTGGTGCCCACGGCCACAGCCCATAGCGCGAGCTGGTCCCAGGGCAGCAGGTAACCGGTGAACGACAGCAGCAGGGTGAGGGTCAACAAGATGACGCCGATAACCCAGTTGAACTCACGCGGCGGCTTGTAGGCCCCGTGGTAGAACACGCGGGCCATGTGCAAGAACACCGCGAGCACCATCAGGTGCGCGCCCCATCTATGCATATTTCTCACCAGAAGACCGAATGTCACCGAGGTCTGCAGGTTCGAGATGTCGTCCCAGGCTGCGGTGGCCTCGGGCCGGTAGAAGAACATCAAGAAGATGCCGGTCACCGTCAACAAGATGAACAAGAAGAAGCTGAGTCCCCCGAGGCACAGCGTGTAGCTGACCTTCACGGCGTGGCGCTTCACCTTCACCGGGTGCAGGTGGTACAGCACCGAGTTCATGATCACGTAGGACCGGTTACGCGGGCTATCGGTGTAGCCCTTGCGGAAGATTGATCCGGGTCGGAAGATGCTGTTCCAGACCTGCGACCCCTGCACGGAGTCGACGGTCTGTTGCGCCCGTTCCTTCGCGGTCGGGCGGGGGGTGTCGTCGATGATCTTTGCCATGACTGTCCTGTTCGCTCGATTCGTTCCTTCAGCGGCTCAGAGCCGCATTCCGTATGAGTAGCCGTGGTTATTCGTGCGGGCGTGCGAGTCGCCGGCAGCGGTCGCAGTGCCAACCTTGCCGAGGATGATCACACCGGTGGGGCAGCGGTCGACGCACAGGGCGCACCGCGTGCAGATGTCGTCGTCGATGATGAACACGACGTTGTCAGACGGGTCGTCGCCGGGCTTCTCGGTGCCCTCGGCACCGATGATCGCCTCGGGCTGCACCATGTGGATGCACTTCCACGGGCAGATGTCGACACAGCCTTCACACATGATGCACTCGGTCTGGTCAATGTGGATGAACTGCTTTGGCTTCACAGCCTTGGTCAGATAATCCGCATCTACCTCGACGAGTGTGTACTCGTCGGTGTAGGGCATCATCGGGGGGTTTGCGTCGGTGCGTGCCATGGTGATGAGAGCTTCTGATCAGGCCTTCTTGACGAGTGGGCGACCGTAGGAGCTGGTCTCGAGTTCGGGTGCGGTGGTCTCGCCACGCTTCTGCCACCACAGCCAGATGAAGATGAACAGGCCGAAGTAGATGGCGTGGAGAACGACGACGATGATGTCGCGGATGGCTTCGTACTGCAGCGTGAAGGGGAACCACCCGTCGAGTGCCTGAGGCTTCAAGATGCCGCCAGGCCCATAGATGATCTTTGTGCGATCCCAGCCGAGGTCTTTGTCGGCGTGGTCAATCCACTGGTGCGGCACGATGCCGAAGGCGAGAAACATCACTCCGAACGCGTAGGTGGAGCCCAGCATGGCTTCGCCCCACGACGCCTTCTTGTCAAGCGGGCGGCGCTTGCCGTACGGGATCACCGCGAGCGTGAGCACGATGGAGGCGATGAACGACGTTAGGAACGCCGTGTTCATTCCTGGCCATTCGAACACGTTCCAGTTGAAGGCGATCATCTCGCTGTCTGAGCCTTTCAGTTGCCGACGCCTAGCAGGCGCCTCGGTACACCCGGTGTCGGTGAAGTGCCGGGCGCCTCAACTGTAGTCGCCTAACCCTCCGACCCGACCAATCCTCCCGACCACCTGTGAGGCGATGCGGATGGACTTGGGCGTCATTGATTCTCGTTGTCGTGCTCCAGTCTGGCAGCGAGAAGGGTGGGTGCTGTCGGGTTGTGCACAAGTTCATGGCGCGGGTGTGGCTGAGTGAGGACTGGATTTCAGGTTCAGGTGTTCACAGCCTCTATCCTCGGGTGGCGTGACCGAGATCCCAGAGCACCTTCTGAAGCGCAGCCGCGAACGTCGGGCCGCGCTCGAGGGCACCCCCGCCGCGGCTCCGGCCGAATCGTCAGACAACATGCCGGCGACCACAGCGTCATCGGCCCCGGCCGCACCGGCCGCCCCCTCAGGCCCCGCTCCGCGCACCGCTGCTCCTGAAGCGGCTGCGCCTCCGCCGCTCAAGCCCGACACCCCCGTTGTGGCCGCCTACCGCGCGCGCCGTAAGGTGCCGTTCTGGGCGATGGCTGCCCTCGCCCTCTTGCCGATCTGGACATTTATGTATGTCCGGTCGGTGACCGCGTCGGCCGAAGAGGCCACTGGCCCGCTCGGAATGGGCGCCGAGGTGTACTCCAACTGCGCCAGCTGCCACGGCGGTGGCGGTGGCGGCGGCGTCGGCTACGCCTTCACCGAGGGAGAGGTTCTGGCAACCTTCCCGCACATCGAAGACCAGTTGCGCTACGTGCTGTACGGCACCGGTTCATACAACGTGGCCGGCGTTGAGATCTATGGCAATCCCGACCGTCCGGGTGGGCCGCATGTCACCGGTGCCCGCGGTGCAATGCCCGGTTTCGGAGGCGCGCTGACCGACTACGAGATTCTCGCCGTGGTCTGCCACGAGCGCTTCACCCTTGGTGGCGCTGATCCCACGTCGGACATGTGGGCCGATGAGTATGAGCACTGGTGTTCGGAGGAGTCGGAGTACTTCTTGGAACTCGAAGAAGGCGCATCCCTGGCCACCCTCCACGAGATGCATGACTCGGTGTTGCCGATCGGCGACGGACCCGCTGAGGGTTCGCCGGCGATGGAGGGCTGACCTGTCAACAAACCGCTCGTCGGTCATATCGCGATCGGTGTGATGTGATCGACGTCGTCGTCGTCGGAGCGGGGCCAGCCGGTTTGGCCTGCGCGATCGGTGCGGCGACTGCCGGTGCACGCGTCACGGTCATCGAACGCGATCGTCTACCCCACCGGCGACCGTGCGCGGGCCTGATCAATGTCACAGGTGCTGCCGAACTGTCCACCCTCGGTGTGTCCACCGCTGATGCGCATCGCCTCGGAGGTATTCGACTCGTCGATGGTGAGCACCGCATCCGTCGAGCGTTCCCAGACGGCGGACAGGTCATCGACCGGTCAATTCTGGATGCACGTCTCGCCGACGCCGCCGTCGATGCGGGCGTCACAATCGTTGATGGCATCGAGGTGTTGCGCCCG
>JAFMNE010000046.1:0-1347 GCA_017859395.1 Ilumatobacteraceae bacterium
CCGACGACTCCGAGTAATCGGACGCCAATCTCGACGCATCGGTGGTCGCACGACGTCGGGGATCGGCTGCGGGCCGTGAACCCGTTGATGAACGTCGGTGTCTAACCCGAACCTGCAGACGCAGGTTCGAGAACCGACAACTGTGGTGGAGCTGGGGGGAATCGAACCCCCGTCCATCAGTCCGTGAACGGACCCGCTACGACCATTCCCGACTGCGAGCCTGACGCCGGCTCATCGGCGGGTCGACCGATCCGAAGATCAGCGCTCGGACTTTCCCGAGAGCCAGTGGTCTTTCCCACCGTCAGCGTTCTTTCTCGCCGTCATCCTCCGCTTCTGTTGCCGGGCTGCGCAGGATCGGCCCCGTGCGGCATTGCTGCTCACGATGACTCTCCACTCACCTGAGATCAGGCGGCGAGAGCGAACTGCTCATCGGCAATTCTTTGGTTTGCCCCGTTTCACGAGTCTGAGCAACTCGGGTCGCAGATACGCCCAACAGTTCTGACGTCGAAACCGGTCAGCCCCGAGAACGTGTTGCTGGTATGTCCGGGGATGACCACCCGTATGTACCCATAGACGCTACCGCACGGGTGTGCCGGTTGGGGTCGGGGCTGACCTAACGTGGCGATGTGAGTAGTCCTGCACGAGCGACGATCGACGACCTCGGTCAATTGACGGTCACTGGATGGCGGGCGTTCACCCCTGATCCCGTGGTGCGTTGGTTCTTCCCCGAGGATGACGACTACGAGGCCAACGGCCGCGACATGTTCGCCTGGGTACTGCGACGCGGACTGGCTCTCGACAGCGTGTGGGCCACTCCCGGCAGCACTGCCTTCGCGCGATGGACCCCACCGGGGCGGCCCGAACCCGACGTGGATGATGGGCCGGCCGCGGACGAACCCGAATGGCGACTGGCGCGCTACATCGCCTACAAAGAGATCACCGACCAGCACGCACCCACCGAGAACCACTGGTATCTCAACATGTTGGCGACTCACCCCGACTGGCAGCGCCGTGGCTACGGCGCGGCGCTGATGGGCTGTGTATTCGCCATCGCTGATGCTGAGGGCCTCGGCTGCTACCTCGAGACGGAGACCGCCGAGAATGTCGCCTACTACCAGCGGTACGGATTCGACGTCCGCAGCGAATGGGACCTGCATGCCGACGACGGGCGCAACGACACCGGTCCCCATCAGTGGGGTATGTGGCGGCCACCGCGCTGATCACCAACGCGGTGCAGGGGTATCAGCCGTACTTGTTGCGTCGACCGATCTCGCGTTCCACTTCGCGTTTGGCATCGCGTTCAGCGATCGACTGGCGCTTATCGGCGCGGGTACGACCCTTGCCGAT
>JAFMNE010000046.1:1678-11250 GCA_017859395.1 Ilumatobacteraceae bacterium
CGGTTGCTGGCGATGAGCTTCGTGCCGGGTGGGGACATGGGGCGCCAACGCTACCGAGGCGAACCCACCCGAGGTCACCTCCGTCGATCGGCATTAATCGGGCGCATGAGCGCTGCATGTCGTGCCACGGTGCTCCCATGACGAACGACGACGCACAGTTCAGCCGCCACCAACCGCTGCCCGATGAGACGGCGCGAAGCCGAGCAACGTCTGCACCATTTCCCGCCGGAATCGACCCGGCCGTGGTGCGTGGTGAACTGGCGGTGCTCGACAACCTCTGTCACGAGCACCGTCGCCGCGACCTACAGCGTGCCGATCATGCAGAGGTGCGCGACCTCGCTGTGGTCGTGCGCGGGCACCTGCCCGATGGCCGGCTGCTGTGGAGCGGCGAACACTTCACATTCGGGATCTTGAAGACCGACGAGGTCCACGAACTTGGACTCGACCCAACCGGTCGGCAGCGATCGCTCGCCACGGTTGCATCACGTGGGTGTCGCCACGTGCTGGCCCGGGTACTCATCAACCGCTTGCCCGAACCGGTGGCCGAGAGGTGACGGCCATCGCCTAGCGTGTGAACGTGCTGCGCATGTCCACCCGTGTTCTCGACGACATCGTGCGACACCTGCATGCCGGCTATCCGTTGGAGGCCTGTGGGTTTCTGTCGGGTCCCGAGGGGGCATGGCGCACCCCGGATTCCGTCGACGTCATCGCCTTCCACCCGATGGACAACACCGCCGAATCAGCGGTGTACTACACCATCGATCCACTCGCGCAGATGGCACTCGAGGACACCCTCGATGATACTGGGCACGAGATTGTGGGTGTCGTGCATTCCCATACCCATTCTGAACCGTTCCCGAGTCCCACCGATGTCGACACCGCAGTGTCGGAGAACTGGCATTACGTCATCGTCTCGTTCAAACGAGAAGCACCGGAGGTGCGCAGCTACCGCATCGCCGACCAACTGGTGCGCGAGGAACCCGTCGTCATCATCAACGACTGAGCCCACCCTCAGGTCGTGAGGTGGCGCACCGCAGCTGGCGGCCGCTCAGCGTCGCGGGAGGTCTCCGCGGTGGTATAGCCCAGGTAGATCACTGCGATGATGCGGTCGTCAGGAGCGAAGCCGCACATCTCCAGTGAGTGCGCCCCCGACATCATCGGTGCGGTCGACCAAAACGAGGCCAGGCCGCGCGCGGTCGCGCCCAGCAACAGGTTCTGCACCCCGGC
The DNA here is from genome assembly GCA_017859395.1 of Ilumatobacteraceae bacterium. Taxonomy (GTDB): domain Bacteria; phylum Actinomycetota; class Acidimicrobiia; order Acidimicrobiales; family Ilumatobacteraceae; genus Casp-actino5. The sequence goes on from JAFMNE010000046.1 coordinate 2,906, forward strand.
CGACACCGCGTCACGGTTCTCCTCATGGAACGTCGGGTGTTCATGAGCAGCGCAGCCCACGACGAGCACCGATGGGGTGCGGAGATATTTCGTGCGGGTCTTCGCGATCTTTGTATCATCGGCCGTGCCGGCGGCAGCAAGGTCGGCAGCGGCCGCCTCCCCGAAGCGGCGTCGAGCCTCGCCGCGCAGGTGGGTGAACCGCCACGGCCAGGTGCGTTTATGGTTCGGTGCCCACATCGCCAATTCACATAGTGCATCCACCGTGGCGTCATCGACGTCGCGATCCGGGTCGACCACCATCGTGGTGCGACGGGACCGCACCACGTCGGCCAGCACGTCGGCGGCATTGGATGATGAGACGTTCTCAGTAGGCATCAGGACTCCGGGTCGCACCTCGTGTACATCTCAAACTACCGCTCTGGGACCCTGCGGCCCGATGGAACATGGCGACGGACTCCACGGGCAGCAGTTAGGTGGTGCGATGTGCGCGAGCGGCGAGAACGCCGAGGGTGACGAACACCGACCCGGAGACCCAGCGGCGCATGATGCCAAGTGCCCGACCCCGTAGCAGTACCCGGCGCAGACTCGATGCCGCGATCGCCCACGTGCTGTCAGTCACCGAGCCGATCAGCACGAACACCACACCCAATGTCAGCACCTGCGTCCATGGTGATGGACGTGACGTGTCGATGAACTGAGGCAAATACGACAAGAAGAACAACGCCACCTTCGGGTTCAACACATTGACGAACACCCCTTGGGCATAGGCGCGCCTCATCGACACGCCGGTGTCATCGGCGACATCGATCACCCCGGGTCGGCGCAGCAGAGCCGTGAGCCCGACGCCGATGAGATATACCGCGCCGGCCCACTTCACGATGTTGAACGCCGTAGCCGATGTCGCCACTACCGCCGACAGACCCACGGTCGCTGCAATTGCATGCACCAGATTGCCGGTCTCAAGTCCTCCCACCGACGCGAGCGCTGCCGCACGGCCATCACTCAGCGACCGGTTCACGATGTAGAGAACCGCGGGGCCGGGGATGATGAGCAACACCACCGACGCGGCAGCAAATGCCAAGAGATCACCGAGAGCGGGCACGGCGGCACGCTACGGCCGACGCACCTGTTTCAATTGCAGTGGGCACAGGTTTCTGCGGCGTCAGTGCTGCGCGGCTCGACCAGTGGTGGCGAACACCAATGCGCCCAACACGATGACTCCACCCGCCACCGTGGCACCCGGAGGCTGCTCACCGAAGGCGACCCACACCCACACGGTGGCAGCAACAGTTTCCACGGGGGCGAACATCGCCACCTCGGCTGCGGGTGCCCAACGCGGTGCGCTCGAATAGAGCATGCGACCCGTCGGGTTGAACACCAGGCCCATCAGCGCACCAGCGAGCACGGCACGCGAGTCGATTGCGTCCCAGTCCACGAACGATGCCGACCCCAGCGCCATCAATGCCGACCCCATCACCAAGGTGCGCGCACGATCCAGATCGGGGAACCGGCGCCACACCACGATCGTGGTGGCAAACGCACCGATGGCGCCGATGGCGAGCAGATCACCGTCGAGGGTGGGGGAGCCGAGCGACCCCGACATCACCGTGGCGATCCCGCCCACGGTCACCACGATGGCGATCAGCACCCGCGTGTCGGTGCGCTCGCGCAACAGCAGCCATGCGGCGAACGAGGCAAACAACGGGGCGGCAGCCACGATGACCACCACGTTCGACACCTCCGATCGGGTGACCGCGGTGATGAACAGCACCTGGGTGGCTGCATTCAGCACGCCGATCAGCAGCATCGCCGGGGGGATGCGAGAACGAGACGTCGATGGTGAGGAGCTCGACCGCAATGCGGCGGCACCGAGGGTCACCATCGATCCGCACGCCATCAAAAAAGCCAGCGTCCAACCATCAACCTCGCTGAGACGCACAAAGAACGCATCGGTCGACACGAACAACATGCCAGCGGCCGCGAGAGCCCATCCGCGTCGTCGACGGGGAAAATCCTCGTCAGCGGCCATGGCCCGATGATGCCATGCGGCCCGGGTGTTCGCCCGGACCGCCGATGGCACGTATCAGTCGTTGGCGTGGAGGTCGGCGTTCAGCGACCCCCACGTGCCGCTGCGCTGGCGCACCACCACGCGGCCGGTGCGGCCATCGCGCAGGAACATCAGCCCCGACCTTCCCGACAACTCGCTGGCCTTCACCACCTCATCATCTGGCGTGGTCACTGGTGTGCTCGCTGTGACATACAGCCCGGCCTCCACCACGCAGTCATCACCGAGGCTGATGCCAATACCCGAGTTCGCGCCGAGCAGACAGCGTTCGCCCACGGTGATCTGCTCGGTGCCGCCACCAGACAAGGTGCCCATGATCGACGCTCCGCCGCCCACATCTGAGCCGTCACCCACCACAACCCCAGCCGAGATGCGTCCTTCCACCATCGATGCGCCAAGGGTGCCGGCGTTGAAATTGCAGAACCCTTCGTGCATCACCACGGTGCCCTCTGCGAGATGGGCGCCGAGGCGTACCCGTGTCGCGTCGGCAATGCGCACCCCCGATGGCACCACATAGTCGGTCATGCGGGGGAAACGATCCACACCGTGCACGGTGACGTGCAGACCAGCTTGGCGGGCGCGCAGACGCACCGCATCGAGTTCGTCGATCGCAACCGGGCCGAGGCTGGTCCACGCCACATTGGTGAGCGTGCCGAAGAGACCATCGAGGTTCAAGGTGCGCGGTGCTGCGAGGCGGTGGCTGAGCAGATGCAATCGCAGGTACGCATCGGCGACCGACGCGGCAGGGGAGTCGACATCAACGGTGATCCGCACCGGCCGAACCACAACATTGCGGATCTCGTCGCGGCGATCGCGCACACCGGCTAAGCCGTCGTCGCCACCTTCGCCCCAACCGAGCCATCCGAACCACGTGTCGAGCACCACACCATCAGCGGACTCGGTCGCCAAACCCGCTCCCCACGCCATGCGGGTGTCGCTCGCGCCATACCCGGTCGCGTTCTGGTCAGATCCGTTCATCTGGTTCATGGGCACATCATCACGCGTTGATCCCTCCGACGCCAACCGCGCCGGCCGTGGTGGTCGGTCAGGCCTCGGGACGCAGAGTGGGAAACAGAATCACCTCACGGATGGAGTCCACCCCGGCGAGCATCATCGTCACGCGGTCCATCCCGATGCCCAGCCCGCCTGTTGGAGGCATGCCGTATTCCAGAGCCCGCAGGTAGTCCTCGTCCACGGTGCCGCGCTCGGCATCGCCTGCTTCCTTGGCGGCCTGTTCATCTTCGAAACGAGCACGCTGCTCAACAGGGTCGTTTAACTCTGAGTAGCCATTGGCCAGTTCGCGGCCATCGACGAACAGCTCGAAGCGTTCGGTGATGTGCTCGTCGTTTCGGTCCACCCGAGCAAGCGGAGAGATCTCAACGGGATGCCCGCACACGAACGTGGGACGCACGATGGTGCTCTCCACGGTGGCTTCGAAGATTTCCTCGATGATCTTGCCGGCACCCCACGAGGGGTGCACCGACACACCGACATCGCTGGCCACGCGCGCTGCATCGGCCACTGGCATCGACGGGTGCAGGTCCGACCCTGTGGCCTCGGCTGCGGCACCGACCATCGAGATGCGTGGCCACGGTTCGGCGAGATCGATATCGGTGCCGCGGATCGACACGATGGTCGTGCCCAGCGCATCGCGAGCGGCGGTCGTGATGAGCTTTTCGGTGATGGTCATCACATCGGTCCAGTCGGCGAACGCCTGGTATAGCTCCATCATCGTGAACTCGGGGTTGTGGCGAGTGGAGATGCCTTCGTTGCGGAAGATGCGCCCGATCTCGAACACCCGCTCCATACCGCCCACGATCAGACGCTTGAGGTGCAACTCGAGCGCGATCCGCAGATACAGATCCATATCGAGGGCGTTGTGGTGGGTGGTGAAGGGCCGAGCGTGGGCGCCGCCTGCCTCGGTGTGCAGCACCGGTGTTTCCACCTCGATGAACCCCTCGTCGGCCAAGGTGCGGCGGAAACTCGACAACACGGCGTGGCGAACCTCGAAATGGCGCCGTGCCTCGGCGTTGACGATGAGGTCGGCGTACCGCTGGCGGAAGCGGGTGTCGGTATCTGACAGGCCGTGCCACTTGTCGGGCAGCGGCCGGATGGCTTTCGACAACAACACGACCCGGTCGGCTTTCACCGACAACTCGCCCTTGCGGGTGGTCATGATGTGCCCCTCGACTCCGACCCAGTCGCCGAGGTCCAGTTCTTTCACCTCGGCAAATCCGTCGTCGCCGATGACCGCTTTCGAGATGAACAACTGGATCTCATCGTCGCGATCCCGCACGGTGGCGAAGACCAGCTTGCCGGTGTCGCGCATCAGCATCACCCGACCCGCGACACTGACGCGATCGTCGGTCTCGGTGCCGGCGTCGAGAGCGCCCCATGTGCTGCGCGCCTCGGCGAGGGTGTGGCTGCGATCGAACCTGTACGGATAGGGCTCGACTCCGGCAGCGCGTAGGTCGCCCACCCGGGCGCTGCGGCGCGCACGTTCTGCTGCAAGACCGCTGCCAGCGGTTGCCGCGTCGTCGTCGGTGGTCGGCTCGGAATCGGTGGGATGTTGGTTCGTCACGCGGCGGTCATGGTAGCGGTGGGTCGTCGGCCACTCGTGGAGATGCCGATGCGATGGCATTGGGCTTGACCCTTGCGCACGGATCCGCACCGGTAGCGTGAGGCACGTGAGCGTGCACTTCGTGATCATCGGCGGTGGCCCTGCGGGCAACCAGGCAGCGACATATGCCGCACGACTCGGCGCGAAAGTCACGATGATCGAACGCGATGTGGTCGGTGGTGCGGCACACCTGTGGGACTGCATCCCATCGAAGACAATGATCGCGACCGGTGGTGCGATCAGCTACTCCGAACGCATCGAGGGGATGGGCCTGGCCGATGTGACCACCGCCGTCGACAACGATGGGCTCACCAATCGTGTGGAAGCCATCAAGGACCGCATGAGCGCCGACACCACCCAGTTGCTCGCCAGTCAAGGGGTGGAGATCGTGCGCGGCTCCGCTCGTTTCGTCGGCCCGCATTCGGTGGCTGTCGACACCGCGACCGGCACCCGCGAGATCGCCTTCGATGCGGCACTGATCGCGACCGGGTCGCGCCCCCGTATTCCCGACTGGTGTCATCCCGATGGCGACCGCATCTTGACCACTCGCGACTGCTACCCGCCGCGCCAGTTCCCCGAGAGCATCACTGTGGTCGGCTCTGGTGTCACCGGCGTGGAATTCGTGCACATGTTCGCGTCCTTCGGTGCCGACGTGACCTTGGTCGTCAGCCGCCAGCAAGTGCTACCGGGTAAAGATCCCGACGCAGCCGCCATTTTGGAAAACGACTTCTTGGGTCGCGGTGTCCGCCTTCTGAAAGGTGCGCGTGCCACCGCAATCGAACGGGTCACGAGCGATGACGGCCGCGACATCGTGCGGGTCAGCTGCGATGACGGTCGCGTGGTCGAAACGACCCATGCTGTGCTGGCCATCGGATCGGTGCCGAACACCGACACGTTGGATTTGGCTGCTGCTGGCGTGGAATGCGATGACGGTGGCTACATACCGATCAACCATCACTGCGTCACCAACCAGCCGCACATCTATGCGGCGGGTGACATCAGCGGGAAGTTGCCGCTCTCGTCTGTGGCGTCAGTGCAGGGTCGCAAAGTGGCTGAGCACGTGATGGGTCTGCACACCGTCGAGCACCGCCATCTCGACTACGACAAGGCCGCGTCGGCAATTTTCACCGAACCCGAAATCGCCGACGTGGGTCTGGCTGAGGCAGAGGCGTTCGCGATGGGTCGCAAGATCCGGGTCACCAAGGTGCCTTTTGCGACGACGCCGAAAGCCCTGATCAACAACGACCCGCGCGGATTCGTGAAGATTGTGTCCGACCCGGCAACCGGTGTAGTGCTCGGAGGGTCGATCGTCGGTCAACACGCCGCCGAGCTCATCTCGGTGATCGCGCTCGCGGTCACGGCCAACCTCACCGTGACCGACATCGTGGAAAGCCTGCTCGTGCACCCCGCACTGGCCGAGGCGCTCGCTCAGGCAGCAGAGTGAATCCGTCAGCGGTCTCGCCGCCGACGGAGTGATCAGCCGGCAGGAGTGATCACAACGACGGTGTCGCCACCGCCGACGGTCTCACCGGCCGACACCTTGATCTCGGCCACGGTGCCGGTCACATCGGCATTGATCTGGTTCTCCATTTTCATGGCTTCGAGGACGAGCACGCCATCACCAGCGTTGACCTCTTGGCCCACCTCGACCAGCACCTTCACCACGGTGCCCTGCATCGGCACGGTGACATTGCCCGACCCGGCGCCGCCACCACCGCCACCGCCACTGGTGCGCTTGGGCTTCTTGGCTCCGCCGCCCGCGGCAACGGCCATGGCAGGGGCCTCGGGAACCCACATCTTCACGTCGAAACGCTTGCCGTTTACTTCCACGGTGGTGCGCCGCTCCACGAGCGGTTCGGCCTCGTCCTCGCTGGCCGGTGCCGCCGGTGTAGTGGCATCTGAGAGATCAAGGGTTTGTTCCACCCACTTCGTGGAATGCTCCATGGCGGCAAAGTCCGGGTGCCGCAAAATGGCGAGATCGGCGGGGATCGTGGTGGCCACACCTTCCACCACCATCTCCTCGAGGGCGGTGATGGTGCGCGCGATCGCGACATCACGGTCGCGGCCCCACACGATCAACTTGCCGACCAGGTTGTCGTAGTACTGCGAGATCTCGTCGCCGGCCTCGTACCCGGTGTCGAAGCGCACACCGAACCCACTCGGAGTGCGCAACGCCGTGATCGGCCCCGGCGACGGCAAGAACTTCCCGCCAGCGGGGTCTTCAGCGTTGATGCGCACCTCGATGGCCGCACCGTCACGCCGAGCAGCGACCTGTTCCTGGGTCATCGGCAAGGCCTCACCGGCCGCCACGCGGATCTGCCATTCGACGAGGTCGATACCGCAGATCACTTCGGTGACGGGGTGTTCCACCTGCAGCCGTGTGTTCATCTCCAAGAAGAAGAACTCGCCGTCTTGGTAGATGAACTCGACGGTGCCGGCGTTGTAGTAGCCGACCGCCTTGGCGGCCTTCACCGCCGCTTCACCCATGGCCTCTTCCACCCCGTCGGGCAGACCGGCGGCAGGGGCTTCCTCGATCAGTTTCTGATGGCGGCGTTGAGCCGAGCAGTCACGGGTCGACACCCACACGACATTGCCGTGGGTATCGCCGACGATCTGCACCTCGACGTGACGGGGCCACGTCAGGTACCGCTCCACGTACACCTCGTCGCGGCCGAAGAAGGCCTTGGCCTCGCGCTGGGCACTCGCCATGGCGTCGTCCACATCGGCAGCGTTCTCCACGACCTTCATGCCGCGGCCGCCACCGCCGTAGGCGGCCTTGATGCATACCGGCCAGCCGAATTCGTCGCCGAAGGCGCGGATCTCATCGGGTCCTTGGGCGAACTCGGTGGTTCCCGGCACGATCGGGGCGCCACCACGCTGAGCCGCGATACGCGATGACACCTTGTCGCCCATCTCGTCGATGGCTGCTGGCGGCGGGCCGATCCAGGCCACGCCCAACTCGGTGATCGCACGAGCGAAGTCGGCGTTCTCAGAGAAGAAGCCGTAGCCGGGATGCACGGCATCTGCACCCGAGGTGCGGATCGCATCGAGGATGGCCTCGGTGTTCAGGTAACTCTCGGCGGCTGTTTGGCCACCCAAGGCATAGGCCTCGTCGGCCAGTCGCACATGGAGTGCGTTCCGGTCGAGTTCGGAGTAGACGGCGACGGTGGAGATACCCATCTCCCGGGCAGCGCGAATGACCCGGACGGCGATCTCACCGCGGTTGGCGATCAGAATCTTGGAGAACACGGAGCACAATGTAGGGGAGGTAAGGCCCGGTGGCGTCATTCCACCGTCATAGGTGTGCCACCATGCCCACGTGAGCGCGTCATGGCGTGTGGTGCACCGTGCCAGCACCGGGAGCACCAACGACGATCTGGCGGCGATGTTCCGCGCCGGGGAGGGCGGCCGAATAGCGGTTGTGGCCGACCATCAAAGCGCGGGTCGTGGTCGCCGGATGCGCGTCTGGGAGGCACCGGCCGGCATGAATTTGTTGATGTCGGTGCTGATCGATCCGGCACCTGAACCCCCTCATGCGGCGGTGTGGCGCGCCGGTCTTGCCATCGTGTCCGCCGCCGCCCAGATCCCAGGTGCCCCACCGTGCACTCTGAAGTGGCCAAACGATGTGGTGGTTGCTCGTGGGCATCGCGACGCCGACGC
>JAFMNE010000046.1:11573-12655 GCA_017859395.1 Ilumatobacteraceae bacterium
ACGGCCGGCTCGTGGTGCTCGACGACTGCGCGATCAGCCACCGGATTGATGTGGGTGATGTGATCCATCTGCGTCCGACGACGTGAGTAGCGTGACGCCTGCGTGAACGAATCAGCCACCAACGACGCCGTGTCTGTGGCGCAACCCGAGGTACCCGCGCATGGGCGCCGACGTCGGGGGGCCTCGTTGGTGCTTGCTGCACCCGTGGCCGTTCTGGTTGCGGCGATGGCGATCATCGGCATCGACCGGGCTGCAGCGGAACGTGTCGCCGACGTCGAACGGATTGAGGGACTTGAAGGTGTGCTCGCCGGCGGTGCCGCGGCCACCGCTGACGATCTGGTCGGGCGCACCCTCGACGACGATGTCGAACTGCCGACCCAGAACTATCTCCTGGTCGGTTCGGATTCGCGTGAGGGCATTTCCGCCGATGATCCCGACGCCGGTGTGATCGGCGATACCAGCATCGTGTCGGGTCGACGCGCCGACACGATCATGGTGCTGCGACGCGAAGCCGACGGGCCAGCGGCAATCGTGAGCCTGCCGCGTGACCTGTGGGTACCGATTGCGGGCACCGGCAAGTCCAACCGCATCAATGCCGCCTACAACGGTGGGCCCGAGCGCCTGATCGCCACCGTCACCGAGTCACTCGGCATCCCGGTGCACCACTACGTCGAGGTCAGCTTCGTCGGTTTCCGCGACATTGTCGACTCGCTCGGCGGAGTGGTGGTGTGCTTCGACAACCCGGCTCGCGACCCCAAGACCGGGCTCGACCAGCCCGCCGGATGCAACACGCTCGACGGGGTGCAGGCCTTGGCCTATGCACGTAGTCGCAGCTACCAGGAATATGTCGATGGGTCCTGGCGCACCGACGGCACCGCCGACCTCGGTCGTATCGCACGGCAGCAGGTGTTCTTGCGGGCCGCAGCCGACGGGGTGATCACCCGCCTCACCGACGATCCGTTCTCCGCCGGCGACATCATTGGGGCCACCACCGCCTCGGTGCGTGTCGACGCCGGGCTCGACCCCTTCGACACCGCATCGGCACTTCGTCAGTCATATGGGCGAGGACTGGTGTCGTACTC
>JAFMNE010000047.1 GCA_017859395.1 Ilumatobacteraceae bacterium
ATCGACCCAAAGACAGATCGGAAACCTTGACGATCGTCATGGTTGCCCATCACCGGCACGATGGGGCAGGCCAGATCTTCGAGCGCGGGAGCGAGCAGTTCAGCGAGGTGGGCGTACTGTTCGTCTCGACCGTCATTGACAAGGTCTCCACTGAGCACCACCGCGCCGAGGCGGTCTCCGTAAGCCGCGAGGCCACTCAGCGCTGCGCTCAAGCAGGCCGCAGTATCGACACGACCCTCCATGGACCGACCCGGTTCGAAGATATGAGGATCGCTGAGTTGGGCGATGATCACAGCGGAACCGTAGTGGTTGTGCGCGCGGCCGATCGGTGGTCAGCGCCCGAAATCGAATGAGGCGATCTCGGCCATCTGCTCACACAGGGAGGTGACGGCCCGTTCGAACAATTCAGCACCTAATTCGGCGGATGCACCGGTGGGATCGCCGATGACACCATCATCAAAGAAGTCGTTGGACAGCCACCCGAACGACACGCTGCCGCCGAACCGAACATGCCGGTTGTCCGCAAGCGCCTCGGGCACCCACCGGCGAGCGTGTTCCATACGCGCCTCGCCCGGCCGGAGATGCATGAACACCGACGTCTCGTTCAGACCGCCGTGAATGCCCATCCCCAACTCGTCCTCGGTCGACGTCCCGCCGTATGCAGGTGGCAGCGAGGGGTGGACACAGAACGTCTTGAACCCGAACTGCAGTCGTAACTCGCGGAGCGCGGTGGTGAGCAAGGTCGTGTTACCGCCATGGGCGTTGAGTAGAACGACACGTTCAACACCCGTCGTCGCCAACGAGCGCCCAATATCGCGCAGAACCGACATCATCGTCTCGGCCGACAACCACAGCGTGCCGGGCGACCAGGCGTGCTCATTCGACTTCGATACCGACAGTGTTGGCAATAGCCAGATGTCGAACTCATCGCCCACACGCTCGACCACCGCCGATGCGGCCTCATGGGCGATTACATGATCGACGGACAGAGGTAGATGCGGGCCATGCTGCTCAACCGCACCAATAGGGAGCAGCACAATCGATGACGGCCGCACGCGCTCGGCGATCTCAGGCCCGGACAGATCTTCGTAGCGTCGACTCACGACGTCCACCGTACCGCGTCGCAAGATCCACCTACGATGACACCATGAGCGTCACCTCCCAACCACGCGTCGACACACTGATCGACAACGCACTCTGCCCTGATGGACGCGCGGCACGAATCTTGGTGAACGCCGAGGGGCAGGTCATCGACATCGTCACCCCAGAGTCGAACGTCACCGCCGGCACCGTTCACGACGTGGAGGGCCGACTGGTGATCCCGGCCATGGCAGACCCTCATGCCCATGTCGACAAAGCCCTGACCGCCGACGTTGCACCCAATGCCACCGGCGATCTGCGCGGAGCGATCGACGCCTGGATTGCGGCGGAGACCGCGGGTCTGTTCACCCACGACGACATGGTCGACAGAATCCGCCGGTCACTACGCCAGTCGCTCATGGCCGGATGCCTCTCGGTGCGTAGCCATCTGAACATCGGAGGTCGCGTCGGGATCACCCACATCGAGGCAGCCCTTGCCGCCGCCTCCGATTTCCGTGAACTCATGGACATCCAATTCGTCGCGATGAGCCACAACCCCAGTATCGGGCCGGGATCAGAGCACAACGTCGAGGCGATCAACGGCGCCATCGCAGCGGGAGTCGAGGTCATCGGTGGCTGCCCACATCTCGAGCCCGATCCTGCCGCCGCCGTGGCCGCTGCACTCGACCGCGCCGAGGCAACTGGCCGACCGGTCGATCTTCATACCGACGAAACCCTCGATGCCCGCGTGCTGACCCTCGAACTGCTCGCCGCCGAGACCGCACGTCGGGGGCTTGGTGGGCGTGTCGCCGCCAGCCACTGTGTCAGTCTCGGCATGTGTGATACCGCAACTCAGCAGCGTGTTGCCGACGCAACGGCGGCTGCCGGGGTGGCTGTCGTGGCGCTGCCACAGACAAACCTGTACCTCCAGGGGCGCGATACGCCCACGGCGACTCCTCGGGGGCTGACGGCGGTGCATGCTCTGCGGGCCGCAGGGGTCACCGTCGCCGCGGGGGCCGACAATGTGCAGGACCCCTTCAACCTGGTCGGCCGCAATGACCCACTCGAGACCGCGGCATTGATGGTGATGGCCGGGCATCTTCTGCCCGCTGACGCTTTCGCGTGTGTATCGGCGGCCGCGCGCCGCACCATGGGACTGCCCGCTGCGGGGCCCGCTCGGGGAGCCGTTGCCGACCTCGTGGCACTTCCATCGGCAACCGTGCGTGCAGCCGTTGCAGATGCACCCGTTGACCGAATGGTGTTCCGCCGAGGCCGGTTGGTTGCCGATACGCGGATCACACGCACCGCGGTGATCTGAGCGGACTGCCCGTGCCCCAACTCAGCAGCTCACCACCACCCCTGTCGTAGTCTTATGGTCATGGCGCAACGGATGGCCCTCTACCTGCAGGACAAACATCCCATCGATTACGAGATCGAGATGGCGATGTATGCCGAAGAGCGTGGCTTCACCGAAATCTGGCAGGCCGATACCCGGCTGGCCCGCGACTGCGTGGTTCTAATGTCGGCACTGTTGACCCGGACGTCACGTCTGCGCATCGGGTCGGGGGTGCTGCCGATCTGGACACGCAACCCAGCAGTGATCGCCGCAACATGGTCCACCATGTGGGAGTTGGGTGGCACCGTCGACGGCCAGAGCCGCGTCATGTGCGGTATCGGCGCATGGTGGGAACCGATTGCATCACGAGTAGGGGCCGAACGACGGCGCCCACTCGCTGCGATGCGTGAGCATGTCGAGGCACTTCGTGCCCTTTTCACGATGGACGAGGTGACATACGACGGTGAATTCGTCCAACTCGACCGCGTGCGCCTTGATGTCGCTTACGGCGATACCGGACCACGCGACATCCCGATCTACATCGGCGCGACCGGACCGAAGATGATGTACCTCACCGGCGAAATATGCGACGGCGCCGTGCTCAACTACGTCGTCCCCACCGAGTACATCGCCAGCGCGGTCGACCAACTCGCGGCCGGTGCTGCTGCGGCGGGCCGAACGATTGATGAGGTCGACCGCCCCGAACTCATCGTGTGCTCACTCTCCGATGACGACCCCGCCGAGGCGATGATGACCGCGAAATCGTTGCTGGCCTATTACCTCGGCACGGAGCCGCACATCATGGAGGCAAGCGGCGCCGATCCAGAGTTGGTTGAACGTGTACAACAGGTCGTGGGATGGCCGGCCACAGAAGCGGACTACCGGCGTGCAGCCCATCTCATCGGTGACGATCTGGTGCGCTCGGTGATGGCCGTCGGCACATCTGATGAGTGCCGCGACAAGGTGGCCGAATACATCGCTGCAGGGGTGACCTGCCCGATCCTGTATCCGATGATGGACGACGTCAAACCGGTCATCGACGCGTTCGCCGGATGGGAGCCGTGACTTCCACCGCGCTCAGCGAACTCGGCATTGTCACCGTCGACGACGACCACACCGTCGTCGACCGCGGTTGGCTGGTGGTGGACGCCGGATACATCACACACATCGGCGAGGGCGAGCCCCCACAGGACATCATCTCCAATGTCGACGAGCACCTGCCGCTTCCAGGACACGTCGTGATGCCGGGAATGGTGAATGCCCACACCCATCTGTTCCAGACCCTGTTCCGCGGGCTTGCCGACGACCTGGCGCTTCTCGACTGGCTCGAGCAATGCATCTGGCCCGGTGCTGGCCATATGGACGCCGCAACGGCAAGTGCGGCAGCCATGGTGGGTCTGGTCGAGAACCTGCGCAGCGGTGTGACAACCGTGATCGACCACCAGTACATCCACCCCGGTGCCGATGCCGACCAGATCGATGGCGCCGTCGCCCAAGCTGCCAACGCCCTCGGGGTGCGGATGTTGCTCGCCCATGGATGGGCCGACCGCAACTATCACCCGCCATTGACCTCCGACGGCGCCACGGTGAGTCGTCGCCTCGACACCCTCGCTCACGTCTGGGACGAACACGACCTGATCCAGGTGGAAAATGGCCCGCTCATCCCATGGGGCTGCTCCGATGAGGCCATCCAGTCCAGCGTCGACACGGCGCGCCGGTTGGGACTCGGCACCCATATCCATTGCGCCGAAACACGCATCGAAGTCGACATGAACATCTCAGAACGAGGGGATCGCCATGTTCCATGGCTGCACCGCCTCGGCGTTCTTGGCCCCGACGTCCAACTCGCACATGCGATTTGGCTCGATGACCACGAACTAGATCTCATCGCCGATGCTGATGCCGTCGTCGTGCACTGCCCGGTGTCGAATATGTACCTCGCGTCCGGGGTGGCACGTGTGCTCGATATGCGGCGGCGAGGCATCACCGTCGCGCTCGCAAGCGACGGGCCCGGGTCAAATAACCGCCAGGACATGTTCGAGGTGATGAAATCCACCGTCCTTCTCCAAAAGGTTCATCACCTCGACGCGATGGCGCTACAACCAGGCGAGGCGATCCACATGGCTTGTCGCGGTGGCGCGCGGGCTGCAGGACATTCCTTTCCGGCCGGCACGCTGACCGTCGGTGCTCCCGCGGACCTTGTGGTGATCGACCTGGCGTCGGTGTTCTGCTCGCCAGTGCACCGCCTCGAGAGCGCCATCGTGTTCAATTGCACACCCGATCGTGTTCGGCACGTGATGGTGGCCGGCGAGTGGCGCCTCCGCAACGGCGTCGTGACCGGCATCGACGAAAGCCACGCGCTTCGCGAAGCAGACACTGCCGCACGCTCGCTGATGCAGGCCGCGGGCCTACCAAGCCGCCTGGTGTAGCGTCGAGGCGTGCCCCTCGCTCGCGCCTATTACTGTCCCACAGACCTCGCTGAGGCTCTGGATCTGCTTGCCGGGCCCCGACGAGTCGCTCTCGCCGGTGGCACTGTGCTCAATGCCGACCGTACGCATGCCGACATCGAATTCGTCGACCTGCGCCGCTTGGGTCTTGACGAACTCACCGCCACTGCCGACACACTGTCGACGGGAGCAATGGTTGACCTTGATCACCTCCGCACCGACTGCGGCGACGAACTGATCGCGGAGGCATGCCGCCGCGAACTTCCCTCCACCCTTCGCACCCTCGGCACCGTCGGCGGCACGGTCATGGCCGGTGGCGGCGACAGCGTGCTGTTGGCCGCGATGATCGTCTCGGATGCTCAGGCCACCACGGCCGACGGGGTATCTCAGCCAGTATCGGAGACGCCCACGGGGCTCGTGTGTTCCGTGACGATGACCGTGGGCGGGACGACGTCGCTGTCGGCCACCGGGCGCACACCAATGGATGCCCCCATCGTCGCCGCAGTGGGGCGCCGAATCGGCGATTCCGTCGTCGTTGCAGTGACCGGGGTGGCATCGCGTCCACACCGGATCGATCCATCCAACCCAACCGCCAACCTTGCCCCTCCAGATGATTTCCGGGGCTCGGCCGCGTATCGACTGGAACTCGTCGACATTCACGTGCGACGGGTGATGGAGGAACTGTCATGATTCCGCTGACGTTTGACCTGAACGGGGCACCACACACCACAACGTGCACCCCGCGCGATTCACTGCGCATCGTCCTCCGGCGAGCGGGCATGTTCAGCGTGCGTTACGGCAGCGACAGCGGCGAAACCGGTGCGGCTGCCGTACTGATCGACGGTCGGCTGGCCTCCGCAGATGTGGTGCTCGCCGCGCAGATCGATGGACGTTCGGTCATGACCCTCGAAGCGTTGAACACCTCTGCGGAACTTCACCCGATTCAAGCCGCCTTCGTCGCCGTGGGAGCGTTTCAGTCGGGCTACTCGGCAGGAGCGATGATCCTTGGCACGCTCGCCCTCCTCGAACGCGACCCCTATCCCAGCGAGGCGGCTATCCGCGACATGCTCTCGGGCGTCCTCGATCGGGAAACCGCCTACGTAAAACCCGTTGAGGCCATCAAGCGAGCGGCCGCCGTGCTTCGTGGCGAGTCACCCGACGCCTTCGAACCCCTCGTAGTAGCACCGATGGCCGATGGAGATGATCTGCCGGCATACGACACGAGCGCCCAACCCCCGGTCGGCCCATCAGCGGTGCCACGACTTGTTCCATCGCGCGATGTTCCAATCACCGATGTCGTTGGGCGACCGGAGATCAAAGTCGACGCCGTTCGCCTCGCCAAGGGCAACCCGGCATTCACCGACGACGTCGAACTTCGCGGGATGCTCTATGCGAAGGTGCTCCGCAGCCCACATGCGAATGCGCGCATCACCGCGATCGGCGACGCTGCGGCCCGCGCCCTGCCCGGCGTGCACGCGGTACTGCACTACGGCAACACCCCCCGCATCAAGTACGCCTCTGGCGGGCAGAGTTGGCCAAATCCCCATCCTCACGACCAGGTGAGTTTCGATGATCGCGTCCGCCACGTTGGCGACCGCGTCGCTGTTGTCGCAGCCGAATCGATCGAGATTGCCGAGGAAGCCTGCGCGTTGATCGAGGTCACTTATGAGCCCCTCCCATGGGTGCTCGACGAACTCGACGCCCTCGCCACCGGGGCACCGGTGATCCACCCCGAGCCCGACACCGAACACATCCACGATCGCGACCGCAACATCGTCCACCACATCGAGGCGAATCGTGGCGATGTCGACATGGCGATCTCCGAGGCCGAAGCCAACGGTCACCGCGTCTTCGAACAGACATTCCGCGTCCACCAGGTGCAGCAGTGTCCGATCGAACCACACATCTCCATCGCATGGCTCGACGAAGACGAGCGACTCGTCATCCGCACCGCCACCCAGGTGCCGTTCCATGCGCGCCGCATGGTGGCCCCACTCCTCGAGCGCGAGATCAAAGACATCAGAGTGATCAAACCTCGTATCGGCGGGGGCTTCGGCGCCAAACAAGAAATGCTGATCGAGGACATCGTGGGCCACCTCGCGCAGGTCACACGGCGTCCGGTGCGACTCGAACTTGACCGCAGCGAGGAGTTCATTGCTGCGCGCACCAGGCATCCCCAGACGATCACCTACCGAACGGTCGTCGACGCCGACGGGCGCTTGGTCGCCCAAGACCTCCGGATTATCGGCAACACCGGCCCATACGGCACTCATGGGTACACGGTGCAAACGGTGTCGGGTCTTCGCGGACTCACCCAGTACAACGCCCCACACAAACGATTCGACTGCGATGTCGTCTATACCAACATTCCCGTACCCGGTGCCTATCGCGGGTACGGAGCGCCGCAGGCCGAATTCGCCCTCGAAGCGCATATGGAGGACATTGCGGCCGAACTCGGACTCGATCCCATCGAGTTCCGGGCCCGCAATTGGGTGCGCGTCGGTGACGAGTTGAACATTGCGCCACATCTCGGCGAGCGAGCAGCAGCCGACGGCGAACTCGATGAGTATCCCAAGGTGATGTCCTCTGGGCTTCACGAATGCGTGGCACAGGCGCTCCGGGAGATCGGCTGGCATCGCCGTGACGACCCGTCATGGCGTGCTCCTGCCGATCGCCCGAATATCCGCCGTGGAATCGGCTTCGCCTACTGCATGCACGGCACGGCCATTCCCTTCCTCGACATGGGCGGCTGCTCGATCAAACTGAACGACGACGGTTCCTTCAACATGCTGGTCGGCGCCACCGATCTCGGCACAGGAGCAGACACTGTGCTCGGCCAGATTGCTGCTGAGGTGCTCGGGGTAGCACTCGATGACATCAAGGTGTACTCGAGCGATACCGATATGACGCCGTTTGACACCGGGGCCTACGCGTCGTCGACCACCTACATTTCGGGCACTGCCGCACTTCGGGCAGCAGAGGTCGCTCGCGAACGCATCAAGGAGCGTGCCGCCATGCTGCTCGGAGTCGCTCAGCCGTGCTCCATCGAGTTGCGTGACCGCCGCGCCTGGGCACCAGATGGATCCTCGGTATCGATGGAGGAGATCGCGCTCGATTCACTACACACCCAAGATCAAGAACAGATCATGGGCACGGCATCGCATGTGTCGCCCGAGTGCCCGCCCCCGTTTGGAGCACAGCTTGCAGAAATCGAGGTGGACGTCGACACCGGTCAGGTCACCGTTCTCCGACTGGTCATGGCCGTCGATTGCGGAGTCGCCATCAACCCGATCACGGCGTCTGGCCAGGTCGAAGGAGGGATGCTGCAGGCACTCGGGTACGCCCACTGTGAGGAATATGCATTCGACGCTGACGGACGCATGATCAACGACTCGTTTGGGCCGTACCCGATCTACCGCGCCGACGAGGTACCCGACACCACCGTGTACCTCGTCCAGACGATGGAAGATTCCGGACCTTTCGGCGCCAAGGCGGTTGCGGAGATCCCTAAAGACGGTGTGGCACCAGCAATTCGGAATGCGATTGTGAACGCTGTTGGCGTCCGCATCGACCAGCTGCCATTCACCCCAGAACGGGTGTGGGCAGCCATGCAGGGACGGTGACGATGTCCACCCAGCTCGTCCTCGGGGACTGGCTGATCGCGTCGGCCGATGAGCCGGCACGAGCCGACTGGGGTGTGGCCGTCGCCGGGACCACGGTGTGCGATATCGGCCACCATCGCGACCTGATCGAGCGTCACCCAACAGCCAGTGTGATGCGCCGACCCGGATGCGTGGTGATGCCTGGCTTCGTCAACGCGCATATCCATCTGTATGGGGTGCTGGCACATGGCATTACTCCGCACAGCCCTCCGAGCGGCTTCGACGATTTCTTGTCGGACTACTGGTGGCCACAGGTGGAAGATCGACTCGACTCGTCGATGTTGGCAACCGCAGCACGCCAGGTGTCAATTGAAGCGGCCCTCGGCGGAACCACCACGATTTTCGATATCTGCGAGGCGCCCAATGCCGTGGACGATGCACTCTGGGCAATTGCCGAGCAGGTTCGCGACGTCGGCCTGCGTGCACGGCTGTCATTCGAGGCAACGCAACGCGCTGGCGCTGACATCGCCGAACGGGCGCTACGAGCAAACCGGGCGTTCATCGATTCCTGCGACGCCGAGGACATCGTCGGCGGTGTGATGTCGTGGCATACAACGTTCACCTGCGATGCCGACTACATCGCAACCGCCCATGGTCTGGCTCGTGACGCACACGCGTGGAGCCATGCCCACTGCAATGAAGGACGACATGAGGGGGCCACGATGCGCTCCCGTCACGACTGCAGCACCCTCGAGTTCTATGACCGCATCGGTGTCCTTGACGACCAGCTCCACCTCAGCCAATGCGTCCAACTCGAACCGATCGATCTTGAACTGATGGCCGCACGCGGTGTCGCGATCAGCCACATGCCGATGTCAAATTGTGAGGTCGGCGGAGGTATTGCGCCGGTCCCCGAACTCCATGCTGCTGGGGTGCGAATTGGACTCGGCAGCGACGGTTATGTGAACGACATGTTCGAGGTCATGCGGATGGCGTTCCACATCCACAAAGCTCGACTCTTAGATCCGTCCGTTGCACCTGCCCGACAAGTCGTCGCTCATGCGACGTCGATCGGAGCAGCAAGCCTTGGCCTTGACCGCGTCGGCAGCCTTCACCTGGAGTGGGCCGCGGACCTGCAGGTGGTCTCCATGGCGACACCAACGCCAGTGACGGCCGAGAATATCTTCGACCAGATCGTGCTGTGGCGATCTGCTCGCGACGTGACCGACACCATGGTCGCGGGCCGCTGGGTCGTCTGCGACGGCCAACCCGTCAATGTCGACCGTGAGGCCGCGGCGGCGGCAACCCAAGAGGAGGCCCAGCGCCTGTGGGCGATATCGCGCTGATTCATCTGGCCGCTCGCGAGATTGACGCCGGTCGGCCCGTGGCCATGGCCACGGTGATCGCAACGTCGAGATCGGTGCCCCGCCATGTGGGAGCTCAGATGCTGGTACGAGCCGATGGGTCGATCAGCGGAACGATCGGTGGCGGCGAAATGGAAGCACGGGTGGTGTCAGAGGCTCAAACAGCAATGGCTGATGGGCGACCCAGGACCGTGTCGTACAGCCTTGTCGACCCGGGTCAAGGTGACCCGGGCGTGTGTGGCGGTGATGTGGAGGTGTATGTGGAGCCCTATCTACAACCAGCGTCGATGTTGATCGTTGGCGGGGGACATGTCGGACGTGCCGTCGCCGAGCTCGCCACCTGGTCGGGTTTCAATGCCATCGTGTGGGACGATCGCGCCGAACTACTTGCCGACATCGATGCCCGCTGCGTCACCGGTGACATTGCTGCGGCATTGCACGGGCTGTCTTTCGATGAACGATCAATCATTGTCGTCGTGACGCGCAACACGGCACTGGATATTGAGATCATGCCGACGCTGCTGGCGACGCCGTGCGCATATATTGGAGTGATGGGGAGTCGTCGCCGATGGGCGACCACCCGTGACGCCCTTGCTGCATTGGGCCACGACGATGACCAGCTCAGTCGCGTGCACAACCCGATCGGAATGGAGATCGGCGCCGAAACACCTACGGAAATTGCGATCAGCATCATCGCCGAGGTCATTTCGACCAGAGGGCATTCATGAGCGGTCTCTGCGTTGTCCGAGGCGGCGGGGATCTCGCCACCGGTGTGGTGTGGCGCCTTCGACGGATTGGCGTGCCAGTGGTTGTGACCGAGTTGGCACATCCGCGTGCCATTCGGCGCACGGTTGCGTTGTCGACCGCTGTCGACAACGGATCGGTCGTCGTGGAGGGGTTGGAGGCCGTGCACGCGGTCACCACTGATGACATCGCGGGCATTGCGGCGACGGGGCGTATCCCGGTGGTTGTCGATCCCGACCTGACACAGGTTCGCGCGGCATCACCGATCAGCACGGTGGTCGATGCTCGGCTGGCGAAACATGTGGGCGATACAAGCATCGATATGGCCGACCTCGTGGTCGCGCTCGGCCCTGGCTTCACTGCGGGGCGTGACTGCCATGCGGTCATCGAAACCCAGAGAGGCCATCGGCTCGGGCGGGTCATCTGGGAGGGGAGCGCTATTGCAAACACGGGTCGGCCAGCTCCAATTGACGGGCACGGAGAGGACCGTGTTCTTCGAGCCGCTGTCGAGGGCACCGTGTCGTGGTCGTGCTCCATCGGCGACGTCGTGAGCTCTGGCACAGAACTAGGAGTCATCTCGACCCCTGATCAGATCAACCCGATCACCGCTCCGTTCACCGGAGTTGTCCGCGGGGCCATCGCCGACGGCTTTCATGTGTGGACGGGCCTCAAGATCGCCGACATCGACCCACGATGCGAACCCTCGGCCTGTTGGGAGATTTCCGACAAGGCGCTCGCCATCGGTGGAGGCGTCGTCGAGGCCGTGATGGCCCGCCGCGCGCCGTGACCAACACAATCACCGCGAACAAACTGGCTGACATGCTCGATATCGGTCCGGGCATGCTCGTTGCGCTGGTCGGAGGCGGTGGCAAGACAACGCTCGGGCATCAACTGGTGCGTTCGCTTGGGCCGTGCAGCGTGCTAACAACAACCACCCGAATGGGCGCCCGCCAGACCGGCGGCCTCGACGTCATCGATCTCAGCACGGACGCACTGCCGAACCGAGTGAACAGCCCCACCATGATCCACGCTGGCCTGAGGGATGGAAAGGCCCGCGGCGTCACGCCACGGTGGTGTGACGAGCAGATGGCCGCCACGCTGTGCGACACCATGATCGTTGAGGCCGACGGAGCTCGCCATCGGCCGTTCAAGGCGCCTGCCGATCACGAACCGGTGATTCCGTCGTCCAGCGACCTCGTGATTTCGGTAATCGGTGCTGACGCACTTGGTCGTGTGATCGCTGACAATTGTTTTCGACCGTTGAGAGTTGCAGCGGTCGCCGGTGTGTCGCCGTGGCAACGGCTCAGCCCCGCGATCGCCACCGATGTGCTGTGTGCTGAACGCGCCGGAGGGCGCAACGTTCCGCACGGCGCGCGCCGGCATGTCGTCATTACGAAGGTGCCCGAACCAGATGTCGACAGCGCCCAACGAGAGTTAGTGGATGAGTTGGCTGACCGCCTGACGGGCCGACTCGAGGCGACATTGGTCGAATGGCATGAGCCCGTAGAGATGGCCGGACTGGACCCACACCTGCAGTGACCTCGTAGTGTCGAGCGCCGATGCAACTCGGTGTGAACCTCATCCCACACGGCGACCCCGCGGCAACGATCGCTGTGGCGGTCGCAGCCGAACAGGCGGGCTTTACCCG
>JAFMNE010000095.1 GCA_017859395.1 Ilumatobacteraceae bacterium
ATCGGTGTCGTATCCGGCATCACGCACCCGTTCGAGTAGGGCGTCGCGGATGCTGGTACCCGGCTCGCGAGCTCGATCCCCGGCAATCCGCCATCCGAGCCGACTCGAATACAGCAGCGGTGGTTCCTTCAGCCGAACCGCTTCCACCGCGATGACATCGGCAAAGACGAGCTGATGATCCTGCATCGGCATCTCCTCGCGGATACGACAGCGCAGCCATGCGATCGAGTTCACAACGACCGGCGGCGCCGCCGGGTCATCGGGCCAGTCGGTGAGGTATTCGGCGGCGATCCGATGGAATTTGCGACCCGGATACGAGAAGTACTGACCTTCGGCAACCTGGTCGCCAGCGAGAATACTGACGGAGAATTCCCCCGTGGCGATCATCAAGGGGTAGGTGTCGTGTCGCGGCGAGACCGATGCCATCACGATCGGTTCGGCAAACGAGACCTGACTGACCCAGTGGCTTGTGTACGCCCGAGTGATGCCGTCATGACGGGCAGCGACGACCTCCACGCCCTTCATCATCTGCCCGAGACACTGTTTGATGTCGCGATCGATCATGTGACCAGTTGACCACCAGGTGGGGTGCAACGGCTACCTTTTCGGCCATGTATCCCGGTGCACATCTCCCCGCCCTCGCCGACAAGCCAGCTGTGATCATGGCGGATACGGGCCAGGTGCAGACCTTTGCTGAGCTTGACGCTGCGGCGAATCGACTCTCCCGGCTGCTGCGCGACGCCGGGCTCAACCCGGGTGATCACATCGCTATCTGCATGGAGAACCACCCGCGGTATCTCGAGATTCTCTGGGGCTGCAACTATGCGGGTTTGATCTATACCGCTGCCTCATCGCGACTCACAGCTGATGAGTTGTCGTACATCATCAATGACTGTGGCGCGCGCGCTTTCATCACCTCGTTGGTAAAGGCGGATCAAGCTGCAGAGATCAGGTCATCGGTGCCTGACATCGAATTGTTCCTGATGTTGGATGGGGTGATCGATGGCTACGAGGTCTACGAGGATGCGGTTGCAGCACACGACGCAACACCTCTTGAGAATCGGGTAGCAGGAACGGACATGCTCTACTCGTCGGGCACTACAGGTAGGCCGAAGGGCGTCCTTCCCGAGTTCGTACCGACGTCGCTTGATGAGTACGGCAGCGGAGTCGAAAGTTTGCTGAACCTTCTCTTTGGGATGAACAACCAGAAGGTGTACCTGTCTCCTGCGCCCCTGTACCACGCCGCACCTCTGCGCTTTTGCATGGCCGTGTTGGCCTGCGGTTCAACAGTCGTCGTCATGGAGAAATTTGATCCTGAGCGCTACCTCCAACTAGTGGCCGAGCATGGTGTGACGCACTCACAGTTGGTGCCGACGATGTTCGTTCGCATGTTGAAACTTCCTGACGAGGTACGCACCGCCTACGACGTGTCCAGCCTCGAAGTTGCTATTCACGCAGCAGCCCCATGCCCGGTGGCGGTCAAGCAGCAGATGATCGACTGGTGGGGCCCTGTTATTCACGAGTACTACGCCGGCACCGAGGGCAACGGCTTCGTGTACTGCAATAGCGAGATGTGGCTGGGGCATCCGGGCACTGTGGGGATGCCGATCAACTGCACCGTGCACATCGTCGATGATGACGGCGACGAGGTGCCTGTCGGCGAGGCCGGCACGGTGTACTTCGAGGGAGCTGCGAGTTTTGAATACCACAACGATCCGGAGAAAACCGCTGGGTCTCGGCATCCGAAGGGCTGGTCCACACTCGGTGACGTTGGCCGTCTGGACGAGGACGGCTTTTTGTATCTGACGGACCGCAAGGCATACATGATCATCACCGGCGGGGTGAACGTCTACCCGCAGGAGTCCGAGAACCTCTTGGTGACCCACCCCGCAGTTGCCGATGTCGCTGTCTTCGGCGTGCCGAACGACGATTTCGGTGAGGAAGTCAAAGCGGTGGTGCAACCGATGGAGATGCCTGCTGACGATGACGCGGCCGCCGAACTCGAGCGTGAACTCATCCGCTTCTGCCGCGAGCATCTCGCTGATGTCAAGTGCCCGCGGTCGGTGGATTTCCGTGCCGAACTCCCCCGGCATCCCACCGGCAAGCTCTACAAGCGCCTACTGAAGGATGAATACTGGGACGCCGCTGGGCGGAGCATCTAGAGGTGGGCCGACCCTCCCCCGCCCATCCATATCTCGATCACGACGGAGTTCTTGCCTTCGCTCATCGCGGAGGTACGTCGCACCACCCGGAGAACACCCTTGAGGCCTTCTCGCATGCGGTATCACTCGGGTATCGATATCTCGAGACGGATGTGCATCTCAGTGCCGACGGTGTTCTCGTGGCCTTCCACGACGACGACCTGTCCCGCACATGCGACCGTGCGGGCCGTATTGCGGACATGACGTGGTCCGAGATCGCCGACGCGCGCGTCGGCGGTGTGGCCCAGGTGCCGCGCCTTGATGATCTTCTCTCCACCTTTAGCGATCAGCGTTTCAATATCGACTGCAAGTCCGATGATGCGGTCGAACCACTCGCAT
>JAFMNE010000002.1 GCA_017859395.1 Ilumatobacteraceae bacterium
CTTCATTTGCCGAGAAATTACGTCCACTCATCGATGACGCTTTCGCCGCGGCGCTGTCCTAGCTGACCCATCAACGTTGGCGACGACGCCGTTCAGTGATGCCTCAAACATCGAGAGCAACGGCGCAGATAACGGCCAGGACGACTGTGGCCACGAGGACGAGGACTGTGTCCCCGTAGCAACATTGTGCGGCGACCTCGTTGCACCCGATAGATACCGGTCATTCCTGAGCGTCCAGGACGAATCCCCAACCGGCATGCATAGCGGTGAGTGGCCCGGCTGGAAAGTGAACGAGTGGACGGGATACATGACTGGTGAAGCGGTCATCTTCGGGCCGCGCTCGGCTGATATCGCAGCCCCCGATTGTCTCCGCCCATTGTCTGGTGCACATATGACGTGTGACAATCGTGCCAGTTCCCCCGGGTTTCCGGCAGGTCGAACAGGCGTCGGGTACCTTGAGTCGGTGCTGAAAGTAATCAGTATCTGTCTTTTTTCGCTTGCTGCTGCAGGTGCATGCACCGGACCAGGCGCACCGAATGAAGCCGATGGATCGTCACCGGCATCTGAAACTGCAGCGACAACGTTGGCTGAAACGGCGACTACCGCCACAACGCCGGTCACAGTCGCGATGTCAACGATGCCGCCAACCTCAGTGGTCGCTCCGACGACAACCGTGGCGACGACCATGCCGGTAACGACCATTGCCGACACCGTGCCAGTGACATCGGCAGCGATACAGCCAGGTGTCCCTATTCCACTGTCCGACAGCGACTGGCCCGATGACTTCGGTGACTATTGGCCGAAGATGGACGAAGTGCTGGTGTCGCTCCCTGGTGATTGGGTGGCGCCTGCAGGGTGGGTTGAACACGATCCGAGCGACATCGATCCACTCGGCTACCGGTTCAACACCGTACGTCTCGATTACGTAGGAACTGACATCGATGACCGATTGTTGGCATTCGATTTCAACACCACCTACGAGGTGGATTACTACGGACGGCATATTTCAGAGCAGATGCCGACGCCAGGATCGATTGATCAACTTGCCGACGGCGCCTACACGGCACAACTCGTTGCCTGGGATCGCGAGCAGCCCGATCGGGCCACATTCCGTGTTGCGCCAGTGATGGACTGCACACTCGACGGCGTCTTTTATGAGTTTGACCTGTGGGGCGATCAGATGTGTGGCCCGGATCTGGTTCCTGGGGAAGTGCACCGTGCCGAGCCGACCTGTGGCCCTGAGCGCAACCTCTGTGTTGATATTGAGGTCATCTTCGATGACACATTCACCGTGTTGGTTTACGGGTACGTGATCGGAGAGGCCCAAGGTGAATACCCGCGCAGTGTCAACACCCTTGGCCAAGGCCCTGAACTGGTCAACCTCCTCACCCAGTTGTATGACGACTATGTCAGCGCCTTTGTCGATAACGAGGCCATGGGTCCCGATTGGATCGAACGAGAAGCAGTGCCCGGGTCGTCGTTTATCAACGTGATGGACACTTCCGGAGAAGATCGGTACTTCTACGGTCAGATATTCGCTTGGTCACGTGATGGCATGCCAGCCATCACATTCGGAAAGCCGTACGACGCTCGCTGGACCGATGACCCCGCTGCGATCACGCCATGGGCCAAGATCTACACGCCGGATCCGGATGGGCTAGACGTGTGCACACTCTGGGAGATCCGGAGGTCTGGATTTATTGTCGATGACGACGGTGACGGTCAACGTGTGCCGTGCACGATCACTGAGGGAATTCGGCCTTTCCCCGCCGACATATTCACCAGGTCCGCGTCGTTCATGCGCCGTGACGGTCGCACGGCATGGACGTGGGATCTGCCCAGCGCAACGTCGTAGTGGTGATGGCACTCGTCGTGCGCTAATCGAGACGGCCCGGAGGGGCCGCATCTCGAGCTGTCACCCACATTTTCGTGCTGTCGAAATCGAGCCGGAACTCGGGGATCAGTTGCAATACCACCCGGTTCGGAGTGTCGAGGTGGGCAAGCATGGCCTGGGCGCCGTCAACCGAGTCGGGTCGAAGATGATGGGCAAGCCGCGGCAACATCCAGTCACGTACCGCTCGGTCATCGTGCACGTGACATGGCCCTCGAAATGACGCCGTGCGGCCGCTACCCACCTCTGACCCACGCCCAGTCACGGTGATCGCGGCGTAGCCCGTGCGGCGCACCGCTGGCACGCGGGCCCGAGCAGCGGCGCAGGTCAACCACAAACTCTCATCGGTGGGCACACCGAGGGTGTCCGGCGCGGTCCCAGAGAAGTAGCTCATCACCACTCCAAATGGCTGCCCGGCACGGTTGGTCCACATGAACGTGCATTCGTTCTGTTTCTCCAGCAATTGAGCAAGATCGGAAGGGTCTAACCAATAGTCGGTCAGGTTCTCAGATGTGTGGTCACTCATCACCGTGGTCCAGATCGTCGTTGGCGGATTACCCAAGTTGACCACATGGAACCCGTACACCCATGAATCGTCGATGAGCCACAAGCCCGTGGCGTAGCGTTGAGATATGGCATGGGGGGCAATAAGTCGTATTGGAGTGTTGGCTGCGGCGGTACTGGCGGTTGGCTGTTCAGGCCCGAACTACGACGACCAGATCTCCGCGCTGACGTCGGAGATCGCATTGTTGAAACAGCAGGTGCGTGAACTCACACTGACCACGGTGGACACCACCCCCACCACGCTCGCGGCGCCCACCACCACCGTGCCGGCCACAACCACCACATTGGATGTGAACTCCGCGGTGCTGATGGGCACGTACACATGGGGCGAACAATCAGATGCCGTCCGTGACTTACAAGTGTTGATTGGGGCGTCGGCCGACGGCATCTACGGCCCGAAGACACGCGCTGCCCACCTGGTGGCGTTAGTCGCCGCTGGGCTCAGCGTCGACCATGTGCCCGACCAACCAGTCACCACCACTCCCGCTGTCACGACTGCGCCCACCGACACCGCAGCGACCACAACGACATCGACAACAACGGTCATGTCATCGACAACCACATTGCCAACAGATGTTGGTAACGACGAGACCTCGGCCGATGGCGCCGACGCGGAGCAAAGCAGCGACAACGCCGGCGACGACACATCGGCCGACAGCGAGGCCGACCCTGCTGACGACCCTTCTGACGACGTGGTGCCCGGCGACGAGCCGTAGATCGCTCCGGTTGCGTATCAGCGAGATCGAATACGGACCGGGTCGCTGCCGTCCCACCCGTCAGCCGCTGCCGCGACGGCCGCGAAGAACATGGCCATCGCCCCATCACCGGCGGTCGGGTCAACGATTTCCACGTAGGGAAGCCGGCCGGCGCCACTCACATAGGCAAACCCTGCGCCGGTACTGGTGACGCCGCGCTGCACCAACTCTGAACCATCGGCACCAAGACGGTCCACCGCGTCATCGATGTCGTGCCAGAAGCACACGTGGTGCACGCCGGTGCCACCCGCATCGAGAAACTCGCGATACACACTCGGGGAGTCATCGAGTGGCTCGATCAGCTCGATCTGTTGACCGCCGAGTTGGCCGAGCGCCATGCGGGCCCACATCCTCATCGGTGTGCCCCGATATTTGGTATCGGCGATGTCCACCTCGTACACCGTGAACGGGCCCGCGCCGTAGAGCTCCGCCCACTGTGCCGCGGCGGCCACCACATCATCGACGACAAATGCCAGTTGGCGTATTGGTCCGAATCCGCTCACCATCACCGCACGCCCATCGTGTGGTCTAACCAGTCGTGATAGTGCTGAATGCGGGCCTCTTCCACATTCAGCACCGCGTGATTAAAACCGCGCGAATGCATCCCCGCTTGAATGTCGCGGATGTAGTGGATGTCTTGGTCGATGGTCATCGCCATCGTCTTACGGCCAGCGATGACGTCCTCGTGAGTGAATTCATCATGTTCTGGTCGCGGACGGTCCCGGTCGACATCTGTACGTCCTTCATAGGGCACACCTGCAGCAGCAGCCACCGCGGGGTCAGGGTCGCGGACCAACGTGAACTTGTCCCACAGGCAACGGTTCGGATCGCTCGGATGAGGACGCGCACGAGCGATCAGCACATCGTCGGGCAACACCGTGATCATCGTGTTCGGGAACAGGTTGTATTGCTCGATATCGCTCAGGCGTTCATCACTCATCTCGGAGTAGTCGTAGCCGTACGCCGCGCCGCGATCGCGTTTCAACTTCTGGATGTCGCCGCGCACATCGAGAATGCGCCCCTCGTACTCTGCGGGATCACCCCCGAAACGTTCGAGTGACATCTTCTGGTACACAGTCGGCATCGTGGGAATGTCCATCCGTGAGTTCACGGTGTGGCCCTCAATAACCACCCCGGTGTGACCATTCGCGAACAACTCCACCTGGGCGGTCGGGCAGTCAAACAACTCTTGATGCTGTGGGTGAATGTGCTCCACGTGATAGAGCTCGCCGAAATTGTCGAAGACCGCTTTCCAGTTGCAATCAAGATGCACCGTCTGGTCGCCGATCAGTCGCATGCGCTCCACGTGATACGGCTCGATCCGTTCGGCTACACCACCCAGCCATTCACGCACCGGTGGCAGCTCGTCCGACATCGTGACAAACACCATCGCGCCGACTACTTCGGCCCGTAAACGCGGCAGCGAGCAGCGGGCGCGATCAACCCCACCCGGGAACAACTGGTTCTCAGGCACCACGACCAACCGGCCATCAGGTCGGTAGCGCCAGCCGTGATAGGGGCACGTCAACATCTCGGTGTGTCCGTGGCCCTTGGCGATGCGAGCACCTCGGTGCTGACACACGTTGAACATCGCCGCCACACCGTCGTCGGTACCGGTCACAATGATTGACTCGCGCCCAATCTCGACGGCCACGAAATCACCGGGTGTTGCGACATCGCCGACGAGGCACGCGAAGAACCACACCTCGGGCCACAGACGGTCGGCTTCGTCGGCTAGCCAGTCCGATGACACATAGCGTTCAGCGGTGATCTCTCCGGCGGGCACCGGAGCTGGTCCATGCACGATGGTGGGTCGCGGTTGCACAACTGCCATAGCTATGTGTTACTCCCTCTGTGGGCTAGTGATCAGAGTCGGGCGAGTTGGCCCCCGTCAATGATGAGGTCGACACCAGTGATGTCGGCGGCATCATCGGAGCAGAGGTAGTGCACCGCTGCGGCGATTCGGGCCGGGTCGATGAAATCACCCATCGGGTTGAGCGGCGTGAGGGCGGCACGTACTGCCTCGGGGCCCTCAGCCACCAGGGGGGCAGCCATGTCGGTCAGGGTTGGCCCCGGCGATACCGAATTCACGCGAACCTGTGTGGTTGGCGTGTCGAGAGCGGCTTGGCGAGTCAGGCCGAGCACGCCATGTTTTGCAGCCACATATCCCGGGCTTGCCCGATGCGACCCCCGGTGGGCAACCGTTGAGCCGATGTTCACAATCGAGCCGCCACCGCCGCGCATCGCGGCAATCTCGGCACGCATGCAGCGGAACACCCCGGTGAGATTCGTCGCGATGAGTTCGTCCCATTCGTCGTCGGTGTAGGTGTTGAAATCGCGCATCCGGTCGAACACCCCCGCCGAGTTGACGGCAATATCAATTCGTCCCGAGTGGCTAGTCGCACGCGTTATGACGTTGTCGATGTCGTCGCCTCGTCGAATATCGGCGATCACGAACTCGGCTGAACCACCATCGGCTGCAATGCCAGCAACGATGGCGTCGGCGGCCGCAGCACGTCGACCAACGATGACCACGTGAGCGCCGGCCTGTGCCAAGTCGCGCGCCACCGCCGCACCGATACCTGATGATCCGCCGGTAATGACCGCTGTACGGCCCGCGAAATCCGACATAGACGGACAATACATCTTTGGTTCCCTGCGCGAGTTCGGTTCTCTGTATCGAATGCGTGGTACAACCATGTGATGAGTGGCGACTCACATGACGGGGATGTGCAGTACGACCCATTCAGTGACGCGGTCATGGCCGACCCGATCACGGCCTACCGTGAATTGCTGGCGCAGTGTCCCGTGCCCCATTACGACAGTTTCGACCCGCCGTTCTGGTCACTCACTCGTCATGACGACATCGCCGCGGCCGTTCGTGACACAACCACCTGGTCGAGTCTCCATGGTCAAGGACCACGCCACACATCCCAAGGCGGATTATTCACCGATCCGCCAGAGCACACCGCGTTTCGGCGTCTGCTGCAGACCGCATTCACCCCGCGTGCGGTTGCCGAACTAGAACCCTTCATTGCCAATCTCGCCAGAGAATTAGTTGACGCTGTCGCCGCAGATGGCCGCGGCGATTTACACACTGCGGTTGCTTTCCCGCTACCCACAATCACCATTGCCACCATGATGGGTGTTCCACCAGAGGACCGCGATGACTTCAAACGCTGGTCAGACGCGTCGGTGGCACGCTTGGGCAGCCAAGATCCAAGCGCTCATGACGATGATGTGGCTGCCCTCTACCGATATCTGGCGGCGCATATTGACGATCGGCGATCGACGATCGCTGCCGGTGGTGACCCACCCAACGATTTGGTGACCGGCCTGGTGCGGGCCGAGGAGAACGGTGCCACCTTGACACCACAAGAGATCCTCGGGTCGTGCGTCCAACTGCTGGTTGGTGGGAACGAGACCACCACCTCACTCATCACAAACGCGTTGTGGCGCCTGATGGAGCGTCCTGAGTTAATGGCTGAGGTGCAAAACAACCTCGACTTAGTGGATCCGTTGATCGAGGAGAGCCTGCGCTACGACGCGCCGGTACTTGGTCTGTTTCGCACCACGGTCTGTCCGGTGAGCATGCATGGCGTGGATATTCCCGAAGGCGCCAAAGTGCAGATGCTCTTCGGCGCGGCCAACCACGACCCTGCGGTGTTCAACAACCCGGACGAGTTCCGACTCGATCGTCATCAATCAGAGGCGCGACGCCATCTTGCGTTCGGTGCCGGTCCTCATTTCTGTTTGGGGGCATCGCTGGCGCGACTCGAAGCTCGCCACGCGCTCCGCGCGATACTGGGCACCCTCACCAACCTGCGTGCAGACGGTCCGAGTGAACGCATCACCCCGTTCTTGCTGTGGGGTCGCCGCACACTGCCGGCCGCGTGGGATGTCTGAGTACCCTCACGGCGACCCCGGCGGGAATGCGGCACGCGATGTCGCACCGATGTACGCAGCAGCCGGGTTCGGGCGACGATTGACCCCTGGTGCCCGACCTGTTCTTCTGGTCATCGATCTGTCGGTGGGTTTCTGCACACCGACGGTGACGATCGGCAGCAATCTGGATGCCGTCGTTGCCGTCACCGCTGGCCTCCTCGACACAGCGAGGGCGGCACGGGTCCCCATTGCGTTCACAACGATTGCCGTCGAACCCGAGCAGCCACCGCTGTGGTTGACGAAGGCTCCGGCCCTGGCCGACCTTGCAGAGGGAAGCCTGAATGTGGAGATCGACCCGCGGCTCGCACGTCGTGACGACGAACCGCTCTTCACCAAACAGGGCGCGTCGGCACTGTGGGGCACCGATCTGGACTACTGGCTGACCTCTATCGAGGCCGACACGGTCATCGTGTGTGGTGCAACAACATCAGGGTGTGTGCGCGCCACCGTCGTCGACTTGATGCAACGTGACCTGGTGACGCTGGTGGTTGGGGCCGCGGTGGGCGACCGTGATCCCGCGGTGCATGCAGCGAGCCTGGCCGATATCGACGCCAAGTACGCCGACGTGATCGACATCGCCGACGCAGTTCGAGTGCTGACCGGCGACGGTTGAGGCTCCGCGGGGCTGAGTGACCGACACGGTCAGTCGGGGGTGATGTGGTTGAGCGCGTTGCGCGTGACCTGCTCTACCGCAGCGTCGGTGCCAAGGCCGAACGACCAGTCGGTGGTGCCCACCGTGATCACCGTGCCACCAGACTCACCGAAGGGACGTGTCTCGACGATCACTGCGTTGCCGTGTTTCACCCGGCGGATATTCGCCGGTGTGACCGCACCATGAATGCGTTCGGCAATGAACTCGGCATCGCCTTGATCCGACAGCGCCGAAATTGATTTCGGATAGTCACCCACCCCCAGATTCGACGATGGGCACATCGCCACGATCGTGTGATCGGCAGGGCTGTGATCAGCCCTCGAACTCACCGGCAGGTGTTCCTCATCAAATTGGAGATGACACCCGAGCGTTTCGTACCCCACCACACCATCACGAGCACCGAGTACATCGCCGTAACCAAGGCCGGTGCCATCGAGCAACCAGTGATCGTCGCGATACACGATGAACCCGCCGACACCGCGCGCCGTCGCCCGTCCGAAACGGTGATAGAGGCCCCATGCACTGCCGGCACCCAGCACCATCGCCTCGGGTTTGCCCACCACCGGATCGGCCCACATACCGGCCATGGTGGATTCGGCCTCGGTGCCCAGCACCGGGTCCACACGGTGCGCGCTGTACTTATGGCAAATCATCGCGCCGTCGTCGGTGAGGCGTACCTGCCAGAACATGGTGTTGCCCGAGAAACTCGCCAGATGCCTACCGCGGGCCAGATGCCGCTCCAGGGTGTCGCGCTGGGGTGCCGACCAGTACTCGTCGTGGCCCACCGACACCATCGCCGCGTACCCATCAAGGGCATCAGGGTCGTCATCAAGGTCAGACGACACGGCGTAATCAAATGTGTATCCCGCGCCTTCGGCCCATTCAACGAAACGGCGTTCATGGATGAACCACCCCGATGAGCCGATCGCTGCCGGCAGAGCCCGTTCGGCCCGATACCGCTGATAGATCATCCCATCGGGGTCGGGTTCTTCATCCCAGCGCACCGGACGTGCTTTGCGGTCGTCGCGTTCGGTGACCTCACGGCACAACATCCCTCGGGTAAATGGCCGTCGGAACGACACCTGATGGCCGCCGGTGTACAGCGAACATCCACCCCAGGTGTTGTAGGCATTCCACGTGTTCGTACCGAGAACGAACAACATCGATGCCTGCGGCGACGCCGAGCGCAACACGAACCCCGCGTGAGCCACATCGCGTCCCGGTGCTGCGCCGACCGCGCGCAACGTCACCAGGTGGAAGCCGCTGCGCCATGTGGCATCGGTTGGGATGTGTACCGCGACCGGCCACCCGCAGCCGTTCGCGTCGGCATCATCGGGCACCTCGTGCAACACGCCGGGAATCGGCACTGGCGATCGCCACACGACCGCGCGTTCGGCGCCCCACCGTTCCACCGTCACCTCATAGGCCTCGGCCCGAGTCGACACATGGACCTCCACGGTCTCGCCGCCGCGGTAACTCAACTTCCCGCAGTAGCCCTCAATGTCGTCATAGAAGGTGAGATCATCCAGTGGCGTCACGTCCATCCCCTGACAGTAGGTGCCGCGGTCATCGCCGCCGACGGCGGAGAATCACTCGTCGTTCGGATCAATGTCCGATGCGTCGACATCGATCACGCCGCCAGGACCGCGACGTTGCGGCCCGGATTCTGGACGTTGCACCCCATCGGGGCCGAACGGTCCGCGGCCGAAGATGTCGGCAGGTGACATGCCAGGTGGCGGTTGCATCCGTCGACGCAACGGCCGTGTCAGCAGGCGCAACAACACCCATGCCACCACCACCACGATGACAAGACGCAGCACACCTGGTGCGCTGCCAGGGGTGATCACATCGGCAATGGCTGATGACACCTGCCCGAGGATGACCAACACGCCGATGATGGCCAGCAGCGGCACGGCGACGAGCAGGCAACCTGCGCCGGCGCACCCGCGCCCCATCCGCACCTGCACCGGTTGCATGTCCGCACCCTAGGTGCTGGCATCGGCACAGCGAGCGACGCACCAGCGCTGGCACAGCGGCGCGTCGTCTCGCTACCGACTGGTGCTGCGTGGCACGCTGTCGCGATGGCAGGCGACACCACACCCGACACCGGCGACGGCACCGTCGTCGGGTTCGACACCGCGGTGATCGGCATCTGGTTGGCCAGCATCACCGACATTGTGGGTGATCTGCGATGGGAACGTCTGCCGGGCGGCCATTCGAACCTCACCTATCTGCTCACCGACGAGGCCGGGCGAGAACTGGTGATTCGCCGGCCGCCACAAGGCCAGTTGTTGCCCAAAGCCCACGACATGTGGCGTGAATACCGTGTGATCGATGGCTTGTGGCCCACTGCGGTGCCGGTGGCCGAACCCATTGCGTACATGGATGACCGTGACCTGTGCGATGTGCATTTCTATGTGATGGGCAAAGTGGACGGACGCGCGCTCTACACCGGCGCCGAAGTGGCCGCATGGCTGCCAGAGGCCGCCCGCCAGCGTGCGGGGATCGCCTTCATCGACACGCTCGCCGCGTTGCATTCCGTCGACCCAGCCGAGGTGGGACTTAGCGAACTCGGCCGCCCCGATGCCTACGTGGCTCGACAGCTCCGCACCTGGTACGGGTCGTGGACGGCCTCGGTGGAGGCCGCGGACTACGACGATGAACGCACCCACCGTCTCCATGACCTGCTGGTGGAACGTTGCCCCGAACAGGGCCCAGCCCGCGTGGTGCACGGTGACTTCGGGCCTCACAACTGCATGTTCGATGCCGACGGCACCGTGTGCGCCGTGCTCGACTGGGAGATCGCCACCCTCGGTGACCCACTTGCCGACCTGGCCTACTCGGTGAATGCATGGGTGGAACCAACCGACACCGTGCCCGCCGCCAGCGACCCGCCGACGGTGCTCGCGGGGTTCCCCAGCCGTGATGAATTGATGGCGCGTTACGCCGAACGCACCGGAGCCGACCTGTCACAGATCGCGTATTACCGATGCTTCAACGCATTTAAGACAGCCTGCATCTTGCACGGTGTGTACGCGCGGTACCAGGCCGGCCAAAAGAGCGCCGAGGGCGTCGACCTCGATGTGTTGTTCCAGAGGGTCGGCCTGTCGCTCGACACCGCCGCGGAGATGGCCGAACAATTCAGCTGACAGTGTCGACGCAGCTGGCGTAACTCAGTTGACGCGGCGGTCGCGCCCGGCCCAATACGGCTCGCGTAACTCGGTCTTCAAGATCTTCCCCGACGGATTACGTGGCAGGGCATCGATGCGCGCCACTGCGCGCGGACACTTGTAGGTGGCGATGCGCTCCCGGGCGAAGGCAATGATGTCGTCGTCACTCGGGTCGGTGCCCGCTGCGGGCACCACGATGGCCAGCACCGACTCACCCCAGCGGTCATCGGGAACCCCGATCACGGCGACGTCGGCGATATCGGGATGGCTCATCAAACAGTTCTCCACCTCGGCCGGATAGATGTTCTCGCCACCCGACACGATCATGTCTTTCACGCGGTCGTGGATATAGACGTACCCGTCGGAGAGATAGCCGGCATCGCCGCTGCGGAACCATCCGAGCCCGTTCGCATCGACTCCCTCGGGGAACGCCGCGGCGGTGGCCTCCGGGTGTGCCCAGTACCCCTTCATGTTCTGCTGGCTGCGAATCCAGATCTCGCCCACCTCGCCATCGGGCAGATCGGCACCGGTTTCGGCATCCACGATGCGGATCTCCACATCGCCCCATGGGCGACCTGCTGAGCGCAACAGGTGTGCTCGCGGGCCGCCGGGGTCGTGGTCGGCGTGCTGCAGAATCGTGACCGCACCGGTGGTCTCGGTCAGGCCGTACACCTGCACGAACTCGCATCCCATCAGGTTCATCGCTCCGAGGAGCACCTCGGAGGTGATGGGGGAGGCTCCGTAGACCACCTGGCGCATCGAGGAGAAGTCGGTGCTCTCTGCGCCCGGTACAGCCTGCAGGAACTGCAGCACCGCGGGCACGAACAATGCATTGGTCACGCGATGTTCGGGGATAGCGGCGAGGATCTCGACCGGATCCACCTCGCGCATGAGGATCGTCTCCGCCCCGAAGTACATGCCAGCCACCGCATACCCCGACCCGGCAATGTGGAACAGCGGCATGGCCACCAGGTTCACCGTGTTGGCATCCATCTGCCATTCATCAGCGGTCACCGGCAACATGCCGAACATGTTGCGGTTCGTGAGTTCCACACCTTTGGGCAGGCCGGTGGTGCCCGACGTGTACAGCTGGTAGCAGGTGTCGTCACGGCCGCATGCCACCTGTGGGTCGCTGGTTGGCGCGGTGGCGCAGAACTCGTCCCACGTTGGGTATCCACTCTCACCCGGGTCACCGATCACCACCACGGTGGTTACCGTGGCCAGGTTCATCTGAGTGAGATGGCCGAGGAACTCGGCGCCGATCAACAGCACCTTTGCTTCGGCATTGTCAAGAATCCAGTTCATTTCCGGTGCGGCAAGGCGCCAATTCACCGACACGGTCGCGGCATTTAACATGGCGGTGCCGTAGAGAAATGCGAAATACTCCGGCACGTTGCGGTCGAGGAAGGCCACCCGATCGCCGGGGCCGACACCGGCCGTCGCCAAGGCGTTCGCCGCACGACACGAGTCGGTGTACAACTCGGCGTATGTCCATGAACGGTCACCGGCCACGAGGGCGCAGCGGTCACCGCGTTCGCGGGCATGGGTGCGCACAATGTCGCCGAGAGTGGAAATGGTGTCGTTCATGGTCCCCCGATCATGAGAGGGGCGCCGAGCGCCCAGCAATGCCTTACTGACGATGCATCACTGGCAATGCATCATTGGCGGTGACCGTAGTCGCTGACCCTCGCTCATAACTGCGCGGATCACGGTGCGGTGTGACCGGTGAGGTGTTCGGCTGGCACACTCACGCCATGGGTGCACAGCACGATGCCATCGAGCAGCGGGTGATCACCGCAGCAACCAGTACCGGTGCGACGATCGAGGTGCTCGACTGCGATCCGGATCTCGCCGACACGGCTGCGTTCTGTGCGGCGTACGGCATCGACGTCGCCGATTCGGCGAACACGATCATGGTCGCCACGAAAGAGGAACACCCTCGATATGTGGCCTGTGTGGTGCTGGCCACCCATCGCCTCGATGTCAACGGTGTGGTGCGGCGTCGCCTGGTAGCGCGCAAGGTGTCGTTCGCGCCCGCGGAGACAACAGCTGCACTCACCGACATGGTGATGGGAGGGGTGACCCCGTTCGGGCTGCCCGACAGCATTGAGGTGTGGGTGGATGCAGCGGTGATGGAACGCAGCGAGATCATCACCGGCGGTGGGAGCCGCGCGATCAAATTGCGCCATTCACCGGCTGCGCTGCGCTCTCTCCCGACAGTGCAGGTTGTCGAGTCGCTCGCGCAACCGCTGCCGCCACCCGACGCGGACGCGTAGTCATTGCTGTGTCAACATGGCCAGATGAGCGACGACCAAGCAGTGCTGACCGAGGTGCGGGGCCGGGTGCTCCTCATCACGTTGAACCGTCCCGATCAGATGAACGCGGTGAACACCGATCTGGCTCAAGGCCTGATCGCGGCGATCCGCCAGTTGGACGACACCGATGAGTTGACCGCCGGTGTGCTCACCGGCGCGGGCCGTGGGTTCTGTGCCGGCATGGACCTCAAGGCATTTGCCGCCGGTGGCCCGCCGGTTGGGTTCAACGAGTTCTTGGAAAACGGTGCCCGTAAACCACTCATTGCTGCAGTCGAAGGGTTCGCCCTTGCTGGCGGGCTCGAAGTGGCATTGACCTGCGATCTGATCGTTGCCGCCGAAGGCGTCAAGCTCGGCATTCCCGAGGTGGGCGTCGGTCTCTTCGCCGCCGGTGGCGCGTTACTGCGCCTGCCGAGCCGGGTGCCCTACGCCGTGGCAATGGAGATGGCGCTCACCGCCGACCCGATCACCGCCGAGCAGGCGCACGCCTACGGTTTGGTGTCGCGCGTTGCACCCAAGGGCGGCGCGGTGGATGCGGCCATGGAACTTGCCGAACGCATTGCGCGGAATGCGCCGCTGTCAGTGGCTGCGTCAAAGCAGATGATCCTTGAGGTGCAGGGTCGCACCGAAGCCGAGTTCTGGGACCTCCAGCGCCCGGTGATGGCGCAGGTGTTCTCCTCCGAGGACGCCAAAGAAGGACCGCGAGCCTTTGCCGAGAAACGTCCACCGGAATGGACCGGCCGCTGAGGGATTCTCTGGCTTAGCCGTTCACACCCACCGGCACGTCGCCGGCGAGGGTGATGCGGATCATCTCCCGACGGTGACCGGCGTAATCGCCGATCGCGAAGTGCTGCACCATGCGGTTGTCCCACATGGTCAACGTGCCTGGCGTCCAGCGGATACGCGTCGTGAACTGGATCTGGCGACAGTGCGCCAACAAGAAATCGAGAAGTGCGCGGCCCTCGGCACCGGGAAGTTCGGCGATACCGACGGTGTAGACGTCGTTGATGAACAGCGACCGCCGGCCGGAGATCGGATGCACCCGCACCAGTGGGTGGGTCTGGGTGTCCAGTGCCTCCTCAGAGCCGGTGATCTCCATCGATCGGCGCGGGTCAGGGCGGCCGAATGTGCCGCGTGGCCCATATGAGCGCGCCGCCGAATGCACGCCATGTAGGTCATCGCAGATCTCGCGCATCCGCGGCGACAGAGCCTCGTAGGCCGCGCTCTGGTCGGTGTAGGCGGTGTCGCCACCGGCGTCGGGCACCTGCACGGCATAGAGCATCGTGTAACTCGGGGGAGCGGCCTGGAAACTCCAGTCGCTGTGCCAGCCGCTGCCGAACAGCGGGCCCTGCTCATCGGCTTCGCGGATCAGCCGCAACACATCGGGATGGCCATCCACCGGGGTGATGAACGGGGTGTCACCGAAGGGGCCGAAACACCGCGCGACTGCTTCGAATGCATCGATATCAAGTGACTGGTCGCGGATGGCAACCACCCCGTAGGTGGCCAGGGCACCAACGACGCCCTCACGAACTTCATCATCGAGTGGCGCCGTCATGTGCACGTCGTCGATGTCGGCGCCGATCGTGCCGGTGATTGGTCGAATTCTCACGAGGTGCTCCTCACTTGTTCTGCCAGTCGGGCCGTTCTCCGGCGAGGAACCCGCTCATTGCACGGCGGGAATCGTCGGTGAACGACGCCAGGATTTGGGTGCGGTTCTCGATGTCGATGCCGGCGCGCAGGCTGGGGGTTTCCAAGTTGGCCCACAACGTCTCCTTGGTCATCCACACACCAAATGGGCTGTTCGCCACGATCTCGGCTGCCACGCCGAGCACGGTCGGCATCAAGTCGGCATCGGCGACACTGCGGCTCACGATGCCGAGGCGTTCAGCTTCGGCAGCGTCGATGACACGACCGGTGTAGATCAACTCCCATGCCCGTGACACCCCAATGAGGCGAGGCAGCGTCCAACTGAGACCCATATCGCAGCCCGAGATGCCGAGTCGAATGAATGCCGTGCCCAGCCGGGTGGACTCTGCGCAGTAGCGAATGTCGCTCGCACAGGCCCATGCCAACCCGCCACCCGCGACCGCGCCATTAATCGCTGCGATCACCGGTTGGCGGATCGCGCGGATGTGGTGCACAACCTCGGCGATGTGTTGCTGCACGGCCATGCCACGCTGGGCCTCACCGAGGCCCTCGGTGCCGGGCACCGTGCCGTAGCCGTTTAAGTCGAGCCCGGCGCAGAAACCGCGTCCGGCACCGGTGAGGATCACCACGCGGCAGTCATGGTCGGCATCGACGGCGTCGAGAGCCTCGTGCATCGCAGCCACAAGATCGACGGTCAGTGTGTTCAGCCGGTCGGGTCGGTTGAGCGTCAGGCGGGTTACCCCGTCGGCGGGACGATCAACCACGACGAGATCGCCGGTGGTGGTGGCGTCGGGCGTGTCAGCCGGTGGCGTCATCACCGCATGCTGTCATCGCAGTGGTGTGCGCCACGGTGTCGGAGCAACCCGTTAGAAGCTGCCTTCTTCGGCCCGGTCGATGCCCTGCAGCAAAATCAGGTCTTCGTGCAGTTCCATCCAGATGTCGTGGAAGGACTCGCACATCACACCGGTGAAGCGGTTGGTGTTGCCCGCGGCGACGTCCGCACCGGCAACGTCAAGCCGGCCGACATAACGTCCGAGGCGGGGCAGAGCGGATGCCATCTCATCGATGACGTCGCGAGCGTCAGTGTTGAGGGTGCCCAACCGTTCGATACATCCGGCGTCGTAGTCGGCATCGCTGTGATCATTCTGCTCACCGTTGCGGAGCTGCCACGACGTGCACAGATCCTTGAACGCGGTGTTCAACTCAAGGAACCGTTCATAGGCCCCAGCGATATCAACCGGCGCGCTTTGGCGGCGCTCGGCCAACATCGTTGCATGTCGTTCACGCCCCTCGGTGGTGAGCGAATACATCGACCGGGCTTCCATGAACCGCACATACCCCGACTCGACGAGCCCGGCCAAAATCGCATCGGGGTTCGCGCCCACGCTCTCGATGAACGCATCGGGGGTGGCAAATCCGCGGAGACGCATGACGTGGAGCACCATCAACTCGTCAACGTCGACGACGGTGCCGCCACCAGCCGCCCCGCTGGCTGCAGGGACTGAGTCGGTGTGAGCTGTGGTGCTGGGCGCGGGTGTGACCGCGCTCTCGTCCACGCGTCCCATCTCGATCAGTGTGCGAGCCGCGGCGAGGCGGGCGAGAGGCACCCGGAACGGTGAACAGCTCACAGTTGTCACCCCGGCGTGCAGCAATGTGGCGATGGACGCAGGGTTGCCGGCGTGTTCACCGCAGGCACTGGTGGTGATCGACGGGTTCGCGTCGCGTGCCCCGGCCACCGCATGGCGCACCAATTCGCCGACGCCGTCAGGGTCGAGAACCTCGAATGGGTTCGCCCCGAACACACCCATCTCTCGGTATGCCGGCAGCAGGCGGGCCTCGACGTCGTCGCGTGACAGACCGAAGGTCAATTGTGTGAGGTCATTCGTGCCGAACGACACGAAGTCGGCATGCCGGGCAATGGCGGCCGCAGTGACCGCCGCTCGCGGTGTTTCGATCATCGTGCCGATCCGCACATGCTCGGCATCGAGACCGGCATGGTTCTGCACAGCCAGCACACCGCTGACCAGTGCGCGCGCCCGTTGCATCTCTGCCGCATCAGACACCAACGGAATCATGATCTCGACCCGCGGGTTACGCCCGGCGTCAAGGTGTTCGATCACGGCGGCACACAGCGCGTGCACCTGCATCTCATACAGGCCGTGGCGCAACAACCCGAGACGCACCCCGCGGGTGCCGAGCATCGGGTTCGACTCGTGCAACCGTCGCACCGACGCGAGATCATCGGCCACGTCGCCGGTGGCGGCCGCCACCTCCAACGCCACAAGATCCGGCAAGAATTCGTGCAGCGGTGGGTCGAGAAGTCGCACCGTGATCGGTGCGCCGTCGAGGGCGTTGAGCAGATCAGCGAAATCGCGGGTCTGCAGGTCACGCAGTTCGTCGAGGGCCGCCTGCTCCGTGTCGCGATCGGTGGCGAGAATGAATCGCCGCATCACCGGAAGGCGATCGGGTGCCAAGAACATGTGCTCGGTACGACACAGCCCGATGCCGACCGCACCCATTCTGAGGCCCTGGGTCGTGTCGTCTGGGGTGTCGGCATTCACCCGCACAGCAACACCAGCCGAGGTAATGACCTGGTCGGCCCACCCGAGTAGTTGATCAACCTGTGGTGGTGCATCGGTGATGTTCACTGCCATCTGACCCGCATACACCGCCCCGGTGTGGCCATCGATGGTGATCATGTCGCCAGCGGCGAATGTCTGAGCGCCAATCGTGATCGTGTCGCCATCGATTGACAATTCAGCGAGGCCGACCACCGCGGGGATACCCCACCCACGCGCCACCACCGCCGCATGACTTGTCAATCCGCCACGTGCGGTGAGAATGCCGCGCGAGGCGCGCATGCCGAGCACGTCATCAGGAGTGGTTTCAGGGCGCACCAAGATCACGGCCTGGCCGCTGTCGGCTGCGGCCATGGCCTGGTCGGTGTCGGTGGCGATCACACCGGATGCCGCACCCGGCGATGCTGGTGTGCCCGTCGCCACTGCATCAGGTGCGTCCTGGCCGTCGAGAGCGCCGTGAAGGAACTGCAAGAGAACGTCTGGTTCGCATTCGCGCAGCGCTTCGATGATCGCCGATGCTGTTCCTGCACCGGTGGCGGCATCGACGAGGTCGACCAACTGTTGCTGTGACATCACAGTTGTCAGACTACGGCTCACGAGAGGATCGGTGACAGCAACCACGACCAGTGTCAGCGAGGGTTCATGGTGCGTTGCATGAAGGTGGACAGAAGATGAAATCGTGATGCCACGCGCCAGCTGCCACCCGTAGGTGGGTTGCGGTGGTGCTACAACCTGTGATGTGCATCCCCTCGTGCGTGACCCTTCCCGCGTCGTCGCTCTTACCGGCGCCGACAATTTCCGCGACCTTGGCGGTTACCCAATCCCCGGTGGGGGTGAGGTAGCGCGCGGTCTGGTGTATCGCTCCGACGGTCTGCAGTCTCTCACGGACGACGACCTCCGCGTCGTTGAAGAGCGCGGCATCACCACGGTGATCGACCTTCGCCACCAACGCGAATTCGATATTCGACCGAGTCGGTTGCCGGCCAGCGCCCAGCGGGTGTCGCACTGTTTGATGTCGCCAGTGGATGCCGCCGGCAAGGCCACCGATGTGCGCGACGCCGCCCGCGTGTCCGGTGACGGTCACGACATGTTGGAGGTGATGTACACGCTGATGATCGACTACTCAGCGCAACGGTTCGCCGATGTGATCACCGCGATCGCCGACGCGGATGCGCCAGTTCTGTTCCACTGCCACGGCGGCAAAGATCGCACCGGGCTCGTGGCGGCATTCGTGCTCGAACTTCTCGGCGTGGAACGCGAACTAGTCCTCGACGACTATGTGCTGACCAGCGAGCTACGCGTGGCCGATGCCGACGCGTTTCGCGACTTGATGGACGACGGACTGAGCGCAGCTGCGGCCGCTGGTGTGCTCGGCGCGCCGCGCGAATTGATGATCAGCATCCTCGGTCGACTCGATACCGAGCACGGGGGAGCGGGCGGCTACCT
Organism: Ilumatobacteraceae bacterium; assembly: GCA_017859395.1. Taxonomy (GTDB): domain Bacteria; phylum Actinomycetota; class Acidimicrobiia; order Acidimicrobiales; family Ilumatobacteraceae; genus Casp-actino5. The sequence continues at coordinate 18,965 of JAFMNE010000002.1, forward strand.
CCGCGATGTCGGTGGACTCGACGACACGGCGATCAGCCGGTTACGCGACCGCTTGGTGAAATTGTGATCACAGGAGTGTTCGGGTCGTTCGGGCAGTAACGTGACCTGACGGTTCGCGGTTTGTCGAGCCGGTCACTGCGAATACCCCTCAAGGAGGCCCGACATGGCCACGGGCATTGTGAAGTTCTTCAACGATCAGAAGGGCTTCGGCTTTATCAGCCGCGACGGCGAAGACGACCTCTTCGTTCACTTCTCGAACATCGAAGGCTCCGGCCGTCGCACCCTCTATGACGACCAGAAGGTCGAGTTCGAGGTGGGTGAGGGCCGTAAGGGGCCCGAAGCCATCAACGTGCGCGTCGTCGACTGACGAACACGCCGGTTACCCCGAGTTTCGTAAGCCGGTGGCAATGGCGTTCAGAGTGAGCTGAATACCTCGGCTCACCAGTTCGCCGTCGTCACCGGCGCGCAACTGCTCCAACAATCGCACCTGCAGTACATGCAGCGGGTCGAGATACGGAAACCGGTTCTCGATACTGCGTGCCAGCACCGGGTTGTCTCCCAGCAGGTCCGCCGACCCGGTGAGTTCTGCGATCCAGCGCAACGCGGCCGTATGGTCGGCGCGGATAGACGCCATGACGGTGTTGGCATGGTCGACGTCGACGGCAAGGCGCGCCACGTAGTGATCAGCGATCGACAGGTCGACTTTGGCGAGCACCATCGCCATATTGCTGATCGTGGCCCGCAAAAACGGTGAGTCGTGATATAGGGTCCGCATTTCGTCCGCACCGGACTCACCCGCGACCTCGTCAAGAGCCGATCCCACACCGAACCAGCCTGGAATCGACAGGCGGCACTGACTCCACGCAAACACCCACGGAATCGCCCGCAGATCCTCAATGCGATCTGACGCCGTCCGGGAGGCGGGCCGCGACCCCACATTCAGCCGGCTGATCTCACCTATTGGTGTCACCGCTCGGAAGAACCCGGCGAAATGATCATCGTCGTACACCAGTGCGGTGTAGCGATCCATTGCGACCGCCGCCACCCGGTCCAGTAGGTCGCGCCCCGCGGTTGTTTCTGCGGCGTCATTGCCGTCGTGTGCGGCGCGCATCGATGCAATCAGCGTGGCCGACACCAACGTGTCGAGGTTGCGGTGTGCCGTCACCGGTCGTGCGTACTTCGCGGCCACCATCTCGCCCTGCTCGGTGATGCGAATCGTGCCGCGCACGGTGCCAGGCGGTTGCGCAAGGATCGCGTCGTGGGCAGGGCCGCCGCCACGCCCTACAGTGCCGCCACGTCCGTGGAAGAGCCTCAGTTGGACCGAGTGACGGTCGGCGACCTCGGCGAGGGCGTGTTGCGCGCCGAACAACGACCACTGCGACCGGATGTATCCGCCGTCCTTGTTCGAGTCGGAATACCCCACCATGATCTCGTGCGTATCGCCGCGCCCGGTCACGTGCGCCCGATATGGCGCTGAGGACAACAGCGCGTCAAGAACCTGCGGTGCGCGATGAAGATCCTCAATGGTCTCGAACAACGGCACGATGTCGATGACGGCATCGATGCCGACCTCGTTGGCCAGTACAGCCACCTCGAGCACATCGGAGACCGATTCGGCCTTCGAAATGATGATTTGGCGGATCACACGTGGGCCAAAGCGTCCGATGGCCTCGGCCGCGGCAGCGAATACGTCGAGTTCGCTGGAGGTCTCGTCGCTGTAGCGCGCATGCGGCACACGCAGAGGTCGAGGGTCGGCCCACGCGCGGGTCAGCACGGCAACCCGGGCGTCGTCATCGAGGGCCAAATAGTCGTCGCACAGCCCACTGTGATGCAACAAGTCGGCGACCACGCGTTCATGCACAGCCGAGTTCTGGCGCAGATCCAACGAACACAGATGCCACCCGAAGGTCGCCACCGCACGACGCACGGGCACCACCCGGGCATCGGCGAGCGCGGCGGCGCCGTGGGAGCGTAACGAGTCGGCCACGATGTCGAGGTCACGCACGCAGTCGTTCACGCTGGCGTACGGAGCCAACTCGGCATGAGCAGGCTCGCCAGGCACCTCACCGAGAAGGTCGCGAGCTGTGGCCACGAGGCGGGCATGCACGCCTTTCAACGCTCGTCGGTACGGCTCGTCAGCACGAAACACCGAGTCGTCGCCTGAGGCATCGGCCAGAGCAAGCGCGTCGGCGGTGGGCTGCACCAGCCGAGCCGACATCGACAACTCCCGCGATAGCGCCCGCACCGCCCCGAGGTGGTGTCGCATCGCCGCGGTGGCATTTGCGGTGACAGCCTGGCGCACCACATCGGCGGTGACGAATGGGTTGCCGTCGCGGTCGCCACCGATCCACGAGCCCATCGACACGATCGACGTCACATCCACATCAACGCCGAGGTGATCCTGCGCCGCAGCAGTGATCTCTGACTGCAGGGCCGGCACGACATCGAACAGGCTCGACCGATAGTGCCGGAGTGCCTCGTTGATTTCGTCGCGCACCCGCAATTTCGACAGGCGCAACATGGCGGTCTGCCACAGTGTCAAGACCTCGCGCCGGATATCGGCTTCTACCTCAGCGCTCGCGCTCGGACTCGAACGCACCAGCAGGTGGTGATCGAGTAGGTCGGCGATCCGTTCCACCACGTCGAGCACGCTTTGGCGGCGTACTTCGGTGGGATGCGCGGTGACCACCGGCACCACCTGCACCGAACTCAAGGTGGTGGCGATGTCGCGGACGTCGGCCCCTGTTCCCACCAGACGAGCGAGTGCATGAGCGACCGAACCAGCGCGCGGGCCCGCACCCGCATCGAGATGGTCACGCCTGCGGCGTTCCGCGTGAACATCTTCGGCGGTGTTGGCCAGCAGGGCAAGCCAGCCGAACGCGCGGATCACATGAAGGGCATCGTCGATCGCGACCCCATGAAGACGCTCGGCCAGAGCGCCGACCGGCGACTGGCCCGCACGGCGTTCCTCCACGGCAATCTGACGCACCTGTTCAACCAGTGCGAATGCCGTATCGCCGGCTTGTTCACGCACCACATCGCCGAGCAGACGGCCGAGCAGGCGGATGTCGTCACCTGTGCCGGCGGTGTGCATGTCGGGATCCATCACCACAGTGTGCACCGAGTTCGTTGTGCAGGCACCACACTGTGGGTGTGCGCATCACTTTTGCCACCGCCGAGTTCGCCCCATTGGTGAGTGTCGGCGGTCTTGCCGCGGCCTCTGCTGGGTTGGTGTCGGCGTTGCGGGCCAACGGCGTCGACGTCGACGTGATGATTCCCGACTACGGGCCCGATGTGTTCTCGGCCGCTGCACATGACTGGGTGGAGATCGGCGACGCGATCGAGGTGGATGTGCCTCAATGGGCTGGGCCGGCCAGCATTCGACGCGTTGATCATCGTGTGGCTGGTCTGGTGCACCTGGTCGCTACCCCCGGTTTGGTGCGGTCGCACCCGTATCTGCAGCCCGATGGCGATGGTTGGCGCGACAACTCGGAACGCTTTCTGCGGTTCTCGCGCGCCGTGGCGGCATGGGCGAATGCGCACCGCCCCGACATCGTGCATCTGAACGACTGGCATACCGCGGCGGCCGCCGCAGCGACGGACCCGGATCTGGCTGTGGTGCTGTCGTTGCACAATGCGGCCTTCCACGGGGCCACCACAGGGGAGTGGTGCACCCAGATCGGTCCTCGTGGGAATCACTACGAATGGTGGGGCGGCACCAATCCGCTCACCGGTGGTATCGCTCTGGCCGATGCCGTGGTGGCTGTGTCGCCCACCCACGCCGATGAGATCCGCCGGCCCGACGGCGGATTCGGCCTCGACGAGTTGTTGCGCGCGCGTGGCGCGGCGGTGAGCGGCATTATCAATGGGATCGATATCGAGGTATGGAACCCGGCTGACGATGCTCGTATCGCTGCGGGGTTCACCGCCGATGACCTCAGTGGAAAAGACATCTGTCGGGCTGATGTGTTGACCGAACTCGGATGGCCCGACGATGCCATGTTGGCGGTGGCGGTGTCGCGGCTCACACCGCAAAAGGGGTTGGATCTCATTGTTGATATCGCTCACCTGCTGGGCGATATCGGGATCCGGCTGGTCATTTTGGGCGCGGGTGGTCGCAGCGAGGAACAGGCGTTGTGCGCCGCTGCCGAACAGCATCCTCATCACCTCGCCGTGCGGATTGGCTACAACGAAACACTCGCTCACCGTCTGTTTGCCGCCGGCGACCTGCTGGTGATGCCGAGCCGGTTCGAACCCTGCGGGCTCGCCCAGTTGCAGGCCATGCGCTACGGGACAGTGCCGGTTGCCACCGCTGTGGGCGGACTGGTCGACACCGTGGTCGACCTTGACGCTCACCCTCGCACAGGAACCGGCATCGTGGCCGCCTCGGCCAGCGCTGTCGACCTGGTGTCGGCACTGCATCGCGCGACCCGACGCCTCGGCGATCGGCGTCGCCTCGCCAATGTCCAACGCCGCATCATGCGCCGTGACGTGTCGTGGGCCGAACCGGCACAGCAGTACATCGAGATGTACCAGCGGATCGCACGCTGAGCAGTACCATCGGCAGCGATGGCAAGCGACCCGACAGTGCTGGTGATGGTGCTCGCCGGAGGTGAAGGCAAACGCCTACTGCCGCTCACGAATGACCGCGCGAAGCCGGCCGTCCCGTTCGGCGGCGCGTACCGCATCATCGATTTCGCGGTGTCGAACTTTGCTAACGCCGGTTATCTGAAAGTGGTGGTTCTCACCCAGTACAAGAGCCACAGCCTCGACCGGCACATCTCTCAAACCTGGCGATTTTCGACAATGCTCGATGACTACGTCACCACCGTGCCCGCGCAGATGCGCCGAGGCCCACAGTGGTTCCAAGGGTCGGCGGACGCGATTTACCAGAACCTCAATCTGATCTACGACGAGCGCCCCGATGTGGTGTGCGTATTCGGCGCTGATCACATCTACCGCATGGATCCGCGCCAAATGGTCGACGAGCACCGTGGCAGCGGTGCCGGTGTCACCGTCGCTGCGATTCCGGTGCCGCGCGCCGACGCGCATCAATTCGGCATCATCGAAGCCGCCGACGATGGTCGCATCCTGGCGTTCCACGAAAAACCTTCCGATCCGCCCGCCATGCCTGGCAATCCCGATCAGTGCCTCGCGTCAATGGGTAACTACGTATTCGACACGCAGACCCTGATCGACGTGGTGACTCCGAATTCTGAGAACCCGCTCGTTGATATGGGTGGCGATGTCATTCCTGAACTCACGCGCCAAGGCGTGGCTCGCGTGTATGACTTCTCCACCAACCGTGTGCCAGGTCAAGACAGCCGCGAACGCGGCTACTGGCGAGATGTGGGCACGATCGACGCCTACTACGACGCGAATATGGATCTCATCGATCCAGTGCCGGTGTTCAACCTGTACAACCAACGGTGGCCGGTGTACACCCACCGCAAGGCGCTGCCTCCGGCCAAGGTGTCACGCGGGATCGAAGGCGAACCGGCGGTCGTCGACGGCACTTTGCTGTGCCAGGGGTCGGTGGTGTCGGGCGCTCACGTTGAACGGTCGATCATTTCCCCTGCGGTGTTCATCGATCACGACGCCCATGTCACCGAATCCATCGTGATGGAAGGGGTGCATGTGGGCGCGGGTGCGCGCCTGCATCGCTGCATCATCGACAAGAACGTCGTGATACCGCCGGGTGAGCGCATCGGCTTCGACCACGATCTCGATCGCCAGCGCTACACGGTGAGCGACTCAGGAATCGTCGTGGTGGAAAAGGAACGCGCCTTCGGTTGAGCGCGCCGCTCAGGTACCGCGCAGCGCGGCAACCACAGGCGCCATCGATTCAAGATCGTCAGCGCCGATGATGATGTAGCTGAACCCCCAGCGTTCACGACGTGCCTGAAGATCCTCGATCAACTTCGGCGGCGGCCCGATCAGGGCAAACGGTGAGTTGGCCACCATCGCAACATCTTCGCCGGTGAATGCCGCCACCTCGGCCAGCGCCGAGTCGGCATCATCAGTGACATTCACCAAGAACGTGCGAATGTTCATCTCGATGGTGTGGAGGCGATGCGCACCTGCTTCGCGGACGATGGCCACCTTGGCGTCCACGGCCTCGGCCGACATCGACGCAAACGTCGACGCATCGATCGCTCCGGAGGTCAAGGTGGCATTGATGCCCACAATGTCGGCCTCGCGTGCTGCGAATCGCAGTACCCGCGGGCCACCACCGCCGATGAGCACCGGGGGATGCGGGCGCTGCAGGGGGGTTGGTGTGCCGTCGTACTCGGTGATGGTGTAGTGCTCGCCTGCGAACGAGAAGGCCCCATCGGCCATCGCGCCTTTGATCACCGCCAATCCTTCAACGAAACGATCGACACGCACACCGGGTCGGTCGTAGGCGATGCCGGACTGGCGATAGTCGGATTCCATCCAGCCTGCTCCAAGACCAATCTCTAAGCGGCCACCCGACAACACGTCGATGGTGGCCAACTCTTTGGCCAGCACCACCGGATGTTTGTAGTCGTTGTCGTGCACCAGCGCGCCGACCCGCAGCGTGGTGGTCGCATCGGCCGCGGCTTGCAGGGCAGGAATCGGCGCCAGTTGATCATCGAAATGATCGGGCATTGTCAACACGTCAATGCCGAGATCTTCGCTGCGGCGAGCCAGATCGGCCCACGCCGCGGCATCGGCGGCGGTGCGAACCTGCACACCGAAACGGAACGGACGCTGCGTGGTGGCCATGACCAGACACCGTAACCGGCGATGGTTACGCTCATGACGTGGCACGACGTTGGTGGATCGCGCGTCTCGGCGTGATCGTTTTGGCCGGCGCCATGCTGCTGACCGCCGTGGGTGTCGGCGTGGCGCCCCGCGTGTGGCGCATCGCGAATGCCCACAGCGAAACGCCGGTGGATCTGCCCGACTTCTTGCCCTTGTCACAGCGCAGCTACGTCTACGACGCGGCCGGCAACGAAATCGCCGTGTACGAGTTGCAGAACAGTCAGCCGATCACCCTCGACGACATCCCTACCCATGTCGTCGATGCGTTCGTCGCTGTGGAAGACAACGAGTTCTACGTGCATCACGGCGTGAATGTGCGCTCGCTCATCCGCGCGGTGCTGTCGAACTTCGCTTCTGATGCGCCGGTGCAGGGCGCATCGACCATCACCATGCAGGTGGTCAAAAACGACTTCATGGCCGGCTTCGACCGCGACGGCCGCTACAAGATCACCCAGATCGCCTACGCGGTCCGTCTTGAAAAGGAACTCTCCAAAGACGAGATCATGGAGCGGTACCTGAACACCGTGTACTTCGGGAACAACTCCTATGGCATCGCCGCAGCCGCCGAGACCTACTTCGGCAAGTTGCCAGCTGACCTCACGTTTAACGAATCGGCGTTCCTTGCCGGGCTTGTGCGTGCCCCGTCGAGTTACGACCCGATCAACCGGCCGGAACGCTCGCGCGCACGGTTCATCCAGGTGGTCGATCGGCTCGTCGAAGACGAACTGCTGACCGAGGCCGAGGCCACCGAAGTGCTCGACACGTTCGTTATTCCCGAACGCCGCCAGCAAATCCCCACCCGGCAAATCGACCGCACCTACTTCAGCGAAGCGGTCCGGCAGTACCTGCTGAACGACTCGGACATCTTGGGTGATACCTATGAAGAGCGCTACACCGCGCTGTATCGCGGTGGGCTCCGCATCCACACCACCTTGAACCCCACGATGCAGACCCTTGCCGAGGATGCCCGCGATGTGTTGCCCGACACGGTCGAAGGATTTGATGCGGCGATCACCACCGTCGACAACGCAACCGGTGCGATCCGGGCGATGGTCGGTGGCCGTGGCTTCATCCCGAATCAGCGTGAGGTGAACTTGGCGCTGGCGCCGAGCCAGACCGGGTCGAGCATCAAGATCTTCATCCTTGCGGCAGCGCTGCAGGCAGGAGCGATTGACGCGGACATCCTCGACGGCACACGGCCGTGCACTCTGCCGAACGCTGCCGACCCGAACGAACCCAAATTCACGATCACCGGTGGTGTGTCCGGTGGGGTGGCCAGTCTGCGCGAGCACACCTACCGGTCGATCAACTGTGCGTTCGCGCGTCTGTCACAGATCGTTGGGTTACACCGGGTGGTCGACACGGTGTATCGAATGGCGGCATCGGATTACCTGCGTCCCGGATTGCCCGCCGAGGTGCGTGAGCCGATTCAACCGTTTGCCTCGTTCGCCACGGGCGCCAACGAAATGTCGACGTTGGATATGGCCGCGGGGATGCAATCCATCGCGAACGGCGGCATTCACGTTGAGCCGTACTACGTGGAACGCATCGAAGACGCTGACGGGCGGCGGCTGTACACCCACACCCCGCGCACCGCTCGTGTGCTCGACGCAGCGGTGGCCGACGCCGCCATCGACATCATGAAAGACACCTTGGTGATCGGCACCGCGCGGCGATCTCTTGGTGGCTTTGCCGAGCAGCGTCCCGCGGCGGGTAAAACGGGCACCCAGCAAGACAACACCACGGCGTGGTTCGTCGGCGCAACCCGGCAGTTCTCGACCGCGGTGATGGTGCGCGATCCCGACCGCTACACCGCGATGGTGAACATCCCCGAGTTCGTGGAGGCCGGTGTGCCGCGGGTGCAAGGCGGCACGTTCCCCGCCCAGATCTGGGGGGCGTACATGGAACCGGCTCACGCTGGCCTTGACCCTCTCGATTGGAACGCACCGCCGGCTGCCGTGCGCTCACCGGTGCGCCTCTATCTGCCAGGCAACGAATGCGCGGGAGTGATCGTGGGATTCGAACAGCCGGAGATCCCCACACGCATCGACCCGGTCACCGGCGAAGAGGTCCCGATTTCGGTGGTGATCGACGACGAGTTGCTGCAGCCACAACCGATCTATGAACAGGTCACGACCGACACCACGGTGCCGGTGGAGGTCACCGATCCGAACGCGGGTCTGCCGTCGGTGCCGCTCGACGCCTATGTTGGGCCGTGTGAGCAGTTCATCGACGGGGTCGTCCCCCCACAGTGACGGCGATGAGGAGACGCCGGTGACCCACGACGGCACCGCGGCAGATGTGCTGTTGACCCTCGTGGACACCGACGCAGCCATCGATCGCGCCGAGCATCGCCGAGAGGTTCTGCCGGCACGTGACCGGTTGGTGTCAGCGTCGGCCGCACTGACCGCGTGGGAACAGCGCCGCGGCGAATTGCGCGATGGTTGCGCGGCCGCCGAAGCAGCGATCGCCGAATCCGAATCGATTGGCACGACCTGCGATGCCGAACAGGCCGCATTGACGGCAAAATTGCGCACCATCATCGCGCCGCGCGAAGCCGAGGCGTTGCAGAACGAACTCGCGCAGGTGGCGCAGCGTCGTTCTGATGCTGACGATGCTGGGCTGGCGGCGCTCGATCGTCGCAGCGAACTCGACGATGCGCTGTCGGAACTGGTGGCAGCCGAGGCCGACTTACGGGCCGAATGTTCTGCCGCCGACGAGGAATTGCGCGCGGCCGAAGCCGAGATCGATGCCGAGGTGGGGGCGCTGCAACAGCGGCGCGGTGCGGCGCGTGCAGAACTCGCCGACAATGTGCTGTCGCGGTACGACCGCCTGCGCGCCCAACTTGGCGTGGCTGCGGCACGGCTTGTCGGTAGTCGCTGCGATGGGTGCCATCTCGATATGAGTCAGGCCGAACTTGACGATGTGCGTCATGCCCCCGCCGATGATCTCCCTGACTGTCCGCAATGCGGACGGTTGCTGGTGCGATGACACCAGGTATCGGGGCTATAACAGGCGGCGGCGTGCTGCGAGGCGTCGACCGATGATCGTGTGGTTCGCGGTGACCGCGGTGGCCGCGGTGTGGTTCGTGTTCCGCGACCCGCGGTTCGACTACCGGCTGCTCATCGTTGGTGCGGTGGTGCCGTCGTGCACGATGGTCGTGGGCGGATGGCTGCTCATCATCAACTCGGTCGTGGCGGCGATGGCGGTGCTGGTTGTGGTGATGCTGGCAACCGCTGGCCGACGGCCAATACGTCGCACGCTGCTGGGTGCGCCGATCGGCATGCTTTTACACCTCGTGTTTCGCGGTGTGTGGTCGTCAACTCAAGTGTTCTGGTGGCCCTTCACCGGTGGCGATCTGGCCGCATCAGAAGCGGTGATCACCGGCGGTGGCATTGTCGGTGCGATCATTGCTGAAGTGATCGGCTGCGCGGCAGCGGTTGTGCTGTGGCGCCGTGCCCGCCTGGACGACCCCGCATATCGGTCGGCGTTTGTCACCAACGGCCACCTGGTGCTCTCATGATCATCCTCGTGCGGCATGGCCGCACATCGCTGAATGCCCACGGCCTGCTCCAAGGGCGCGTTGACGAACCCCTCGACGAGCTGGGCCGGCGTCAGATCGAGACCGTTGCCACACGACTCGCTTCACAACTTGATGTGGCGGCCATCGTGTCATCGCCACTCACCAGAGCGCAGCAGTCCGCGGGAATCTTGGCCGATCGTCTCGGCCACCCTGACCCGGTGGAGATCGACGAGCGCTGGATCGAACTCGACTACGGAGTTCTCGACACCCAGCCGGTGGGGACGGTGCCGGCATCGGTGTGGGAATCGTGGCGTACCGATCCTGATTTCGCCCCGGAGGGTGGCGAATCGTTCGGCTCACTCGATGCTCGTGTGCACAGCGCATGTGAGCAGTGGGCCACCCAGGCGGCAGGTGCCGACATCATCGTGGTCAGTCATGTGTCGCCGATTAAATCGGCGGTGGCTTGGGCCCTGGGTGCCCACCCATCGATTGCGTATCGCAGTCGCCTCGGGCAGGCAGCGGTGTGCCGCATCGACATCGGTCAAGCGGGGCCGACCTTGGTGAGTTTCAACGAACCGCTGTAGTCCGAGGGGCATCGGCAAGTGGCCGGTGGGTCATACTGGCTGGATGCGACGAGTTCTCGGTGTGGTGATGGGTGCGGTGGTGATGCTGTTTCCGATGTCGGTCGTCAATGCTCAAGATGCCTCCGGTGAGCAGAGCTTTGTGGTCGCCTCGGAACGCGTGCTTGATATCGACCCGTTTATGACCATTTTCGAGGCGACCGCCGACGGCGGATTCATTGCTGCGCGGTCATGTCGCCAAGACACAGTGCTGTGCATCGACCGCTACGACTCCGCAGGTGATCTGGTGGCGTCGTTTGGAGATGCTGGGTCCGTCGTGACCGCGGAGCCGACATTCGCTCTCGGTGGATGGTCGCAGTTCTGGCCAGCGGATATCGACGTCGCCGCGGACGGATCGATCGCGATCCTCGCCGACTGTGTGAACTGGTACGAGGGGCGCGATCAGTCCGACATGGTGGATATGTGCCTGTTCCGCCTCGCCGCCGACGGTTCCCCGCACCCGAATGTGCCCGGGGGAGTGGTGACCTATGCCCTCGATCGCTACCAGTCACCGGGAGGGGTGACGATCAATGACGACGGCACCGGCTGGATCGGTGGGTACTGCTCGAGTTCGATCTGTATCGGCAAACTCACCGTCACCGGCGAACTCGACCCCACTTGGGATGACGGGTCGTACTTTCCCGGCCTAACGAAGGCCCGCTACGGAGAGTTTTCCATGTCGTACGGCGTGCTCCCTGTTGGCGATGGCGTGTGGTCGTGGGGCCGTTGCCAGGACAATCCGCTGTATCCCGGGCAAGGGCGGATTCGCGAGGGATGCCTGGTGGCCTTTGGTGGCGCCGGCGGTGTCGACACCAGCGTGGGTACTGGCGGTCATATCGATTTCATTCCGTCGTCGGTCGTGTCCGGAGGCGAACTCCGAGTGGATAGTTCGCCACGAATCGGCGTACTCGACGGCAGCACGTTTGTTGCCGTCGCCCCGTGCGACTCAAACTTGAACGGGTTGGGTTCACTCACCTGCGTGACCCGTCTTGACGCCTCTGGCGCGCATGTTGACCAGCGTGATGGCAACAGATTCACCGTGTTGCCAGTGGACTTTCGTGATGTGGACATCGTTGACGGCCGAGTGATGGCTCTCGGCGAATGTCTTCTGGAGTGGTATGCCGACGGTCGCGCATGTCTCGTCACCTACGACGCCGGGGATGGCCCACTTGTGACCCCCACAGTTCTTCCACTGGAGCAGATGGGCACCTACAACACTCACCTGGTGGCTGTCAGTTCCCAGTCGGCGACCGCTCTCGTGCAGTGCGAGGACGAACAGGTGTGTCTGCTGTCAATGCGCGCCAGCGGTGACGCGCCGCTCGGCCCACCGGCCACCACGCCGCCTGTCACCACGTCGACACCGCCACCGGAGACGTCCGAGGCGCCAACAACAACTGCTGTTGCATCTGCCGATGCACCCGCGACCACCGCCACAACGGTTGGGGAGAGCGCAGAGCAAACCGTTCCGCCAACTACAACACTTGCCCCACCGGTGACCACGCTGCAGCCCTCCGCTGCTGACACCGCCGATGATGACGTCACCGCCGCGGAGGCCCCCGCTGAGGAGACTCCCGCTACCGAGGCCGCACCGCCGCCAGATGATGACGACGGGTCATCAGTGGCTGTTGTCATCGTGCTGATCGTGGTGGTTGTGGCCGGTAGCGGCGTTGGCATTGCTTTGGCGCGTCGTCGGAGCTGACGGTGACTCCACCCATTTCCCGCCGGATGATCGAATGATGCGGAATTGGTTCGTTGTTGGCGCAGGGTTGGTGATCGCTGTCTGTTCCGCGTGTCTACCCGCCGATGATCAAGACGTGGTGTACCGATTGAAACCGGCGCAGGTCGCGGTGGACTGGGTGACACCCAGTCCACGAATCGAGACCATCCCGGGCCTTCAGATTGTCGATGGCGAACGTGAGAACACGTGGGCGAAGCCGTTGGTTGACCTCGGCGATATTCGTCCAGGTGGGCTACCTCCTGATGGACTTCCCGCACTCAATCGTCCAGCGTTTATCCCCGCGCGCAGTGTGTGGTTTCTTGCGGATCGTGAACCGGTTGTCACTCTCGAAATCAACGGTGATGCGCGTGCCTATCCGGTGCAGATCTTGATGTGGCATGAAATCGTCAACGATGTCGTCGGCGGGGTTCCTGTGGCCGTGACTTACTGCCCATTGTGTAACTCGGCGGTTGCGTACGAACGGCAGATCGACGATGTGGTTTTCGAATTTGGGACGTCAGGACGCCTGTTGAACTCGGCGTTGGTGATGTACGACCGGCAGACCGGTTCCCTGTGGAGTCATTACACCGGTGAGGCGATCGTGGGGGAGATGACCGGCACCGAGTTGACGGTGTACCCGCTGAGCACCGTGGCGTGGTCAGATTGGAGTGACGCGTATCCCGGTGGTCTCGTACTTGATCGAGAGACGGGCTTCTTTAAGGAATACGGCCTTAACCCCTACCCGGGATACGACGACGTTGATGCTCAACCGTTTCTGTTCGATGGTGAAGTCGACGGCCGGTACACCGCGATGACGCGAATGATCGCATTCGAGATTGATGGGAAGCCAGTTGCTGTGCCGCTGTCGGGCCTTCAGAAACAGCTGCTGATCGTGACCGAGTTGAGTAATGAATGGATCCTCATCTGGTGGAAACCCGGCACCAGTTCAGCGCTCGACAGCTTCGACGTTGCTGGCGGTAACGATGTGGGTTCGGTATTCGTTGGCAAGATTGACGCTGATGAGTCGTTCACAGTGTCAGAAGGCGGCATCTCGATCATCGATGATGCCACCGGATCGAGTTGGAACATCTTGGGTCACGCCACTCGTGGTCCGCGCAAGGGCGCACGAATCGAGCAGGTGCAACACTTCGACACCTTTTGGTTCGCATGGTCGGCGTACCGGCCCGACACAACCATTGTCGGAGTCGACTGATCTGCGGGAAGTGGCCGATGAGCTGTCGGAAGTGGCTGATGAGGAGTTCAGGACCCGGGTGCGGCGTACGTGCCCGGTGTCGCCGCATCAAACTCGTCAGCGTCGAGGAGCACACGCGCTCGCGAGGTGACCATGGCGCCACTTTCGCCGACCACTTTTTTGATCGCCATAACCCCACCTGCATCGATGTCACTCACGATGAGGACGAAGTCCCACTCGTCGCCAGGGCACCAGTACATCGCGTCCACCGACCCTCCCACTGACTCTGCCAAGGCTGCTGTCGCTGCCATACGAGCCTGAGCGGATTGGTTCACTCCTGCCCACGCGGTGGTGCTGTAGCGGCCTTCAAACATAATCTTCATTACGGTCTCACTTTCTCGTCGATATCGCCGCACGGTACGAGAGGCGCCTTGTCGAACTCTTGCAGCCGTCTAGTTGCGGTGCTGTGTTGGCTGCAATGACGGCGGCGGCGCCGACCTAAGATGATTGCTCATCGCGAAGGGGGCGTAATGGATCTGGAACTCACCGACCGCAAGGTGCTGATCTCGGCCGGGCACAAGGGACTGGGGTCATTCTTCGCCCGCCGGTTCCTGTCCGAGGGCGCCCAAGTGGCGATCTGCTGTCGGCGCGACGATGACCTTGTTGCCGCACTCGAGGAATACGCAGCGCTCGGTGTAGCTACTGGCTCGGTCTGCGATATGTCCGACCCTGACCAGGTTGCGGCGTGGGTGCATCGCAGTGCCGAAGAATTGGGTGGCATCGACGTGTGCGTTGGCAACGCCAGCGCCAGCGGACAACACGGTGAGGGTCCCGACCCGTGGCGGCGGAGCTTCAACACCGACATCTTGGGGTCAGCCACGTTCTACGAGACGGCAAAGCCGTTTCTGCTGCAGTCCGATGCCGCGGCCATCGTGCACATCGCAACGATCACCGCTATTGAGCATCACGACGTGCCGATCTCCCCGAGCTACGGCGCGGTGAAGGCCGCCACCATTCGCATGGTGGCCCAACTCGCACAAACCTGGGGTGCCGATGGCATCAGGGCGAACTCGGTATCACCAGGGCCGATTTTGGTGGAGGGTCATCGATGGGATGACATCCGCACGCGTCACCCCGAGATATACGAACGCGATGTGGCTATGCACCCAGCCGGCCGGATGGGAACCGGCGACGAGGTCGCCGATGTCGTTGCATTCCTCGCTTCAGCCCGCGCGAGCTGGATCAGCGGTGCGAACGTTGTGGTCGACGGTGGTTACACCAAGGGTGTGCACTTCTGACCGATGAGGAGGGGCGGCGGCCAGGTCCCCGAATGGTCGAGGGTCAACCAGGGACCCGGGCCGCCGCGATCTCACTGGCTGCTGAGGAAAGCGCTTGCGATCTGACGTGTGCCGGCATCATCGAGTACTGGGGTCACATCAAATGTGCTGAGAACAGCCGACCAGCTCATGCAAAAACCGAGGACTGACTCCGCCGTGTCGGCCTCGACAATCGCAATACCGCGGCCGTCAGCCACGCTGTGCCACCTGCCGATCTGTCGAATCCCGTGAGCCTGCTCGGCTGCGGCATCGTCTGCAGGAGTCATTCCGGCGAATGTCTCCCACGTCTCCATCTTCTGATCGTGGTTGATCTGCCATTGGATCATGAACAACATGTGTGGATTCCTCTCTGTAAGTGGGTCCTTTTCACTCTGCGCATCCCGACCTTGCGAGGTTGTTGCGTAGCGGTGATGGGGGTGTGAACGTCTGTCCTGTGCACCGCCCATTGGTCGCCATGGCTTCGCGAGTGATGTCGGTGGTAACTGGCTTGGCTAGGTCACCGAAGCGCACACATGTTCTTTGAACACTCACAAGATTTCTGCAAGGTGTAGGTGTCAGAGTTCCCCGCACCCACAGACAAACAAGGAGTCATCATGACGTTCATGTATTCAGTCGTTGCCAACATCGCCGATGTCCAAGGTTTTGCGAATGCCACTCACGAGTGGGCTGGAGACCGGATGCGCGAACTGGGTGCCGTCGATATCACAGCGAGTCAGGTGGTTATGGGCGGTGAGATGGCAGGCATGGTCATCATCGGGTTCGAGTTCGAAACCGCTGACGATGCCATGAGCGCCAACGCCGGTATTTACGCCGACTCAAAGATGGTCGCAATGATGCGCGACACGCAGGTTCAGGTGATCCGACGCGGGTTGTTCAAAGTTCAAGCCGAAGTCGGGACGCGAACCGGTGATGTCGGCACCATTTTGTACATCGCCGGTCGCCCCACCGATGATGCGACAGCAACAAGCAATCTTGAACTGAATTGGAAATACATGAGTGGTGCAGCAAATGGCATCGTGTCGCTGCTGTCACTTGCGAATGGCCCGGCTCCGTTTGTCGGCACCGCGGTGACATTCGCGGACTCAATTGATGCGCTGCTCGCGAGTTCCCAAAAGATGTTTGCACAGGCTGAAGTCGTCGATGCGATGGCAGCGAGCGGGCTGATGGTTGTCGGCCGCGTCATGACGCGTCGCATCGTGTGACAGTCCGGTCTGACGGGCGGACGGATCTCTCAACCTGCACAAACTTCACGCCGTGCCACTTCGGCGACGCGTGGGTGTGACGGGGAGTCGGTCTGTAAGCGGGATTCTGTGACGCGACTGCGCCGGTGACCATCCATCTATGCGGCCTACCCGGAAGTATTGAACGGTGCCGTCCACTCCCTGCTTGGCCTTGCTCCGGGTGGGGTTTGCCGAGCCATACGGATCGCTCCGCATGCTGGTGCGCTCTTACCGCACCGTTTCAGCCTTGCCTGTGACCAGTGAACTGGCCCATCGGCGGTCTCTCTCTGTTGCACAGCCATCAGGTCACCCCGACCTGGCTCTCGCCAGCACCCTGCCCTATGGAGTCCCGACTTTCCTCGACACGGTCCTGCCGTGCCGCGGTCACCCGACCAACTCCCCGTCGTCCACAGCCTAGGGCGTGTGCCCGCGGGCTGCGCCCCGGCCGATTAGCAGGACAGGTAGTCGTAGACGAAGGTGTTCTCCGCTGGTGTCTGCAACGTGGTGGAGAACCGTGAGCCCTCATCATCGACGGCGCCCACAACGACGGGCACCTGGTCGACACGTCCGAAGGTGGACGGCACCGCATACGGAATCGGGAATCCGAGGCCGTCGGTCTCTGGGGCCTCGGCGTTGAGCGATGGCCCGAGGTATCCGTGCGTGCCGGCAGAGGCCTGGGCCGCCAACATCGCGGAGCGCCGCGCCGCACTAGCACCCAAGAGCATCATCTGGCGACGGTGCTCGGGTTCGGTGGTCAGGCCAACCAAGAACTGGTACGAGTGGGCGAGCATCGTCTCGAGCGCATGGGTCGCGGCACGGCAGTCGCGCTGCACATCATCCGATGACGCCACGGCGCCATACATCGGTTCGACGTAACGGCTCATAAACCACGTGTTCGGGCATGCATACGACTCGCCGCCGTTCGCTTCTGCCAGAGCACCGAGGGCGGCGCCGTTTGCGGCATGGTCGGCGGCAAAACGATCCACATAGGTCTGCAGCGCCGCGGAGTATCCGCCGGCCTCGGTCATCAAACGAAGGGCTTCGGCCACACTGTGCTCCAGCGACTGCATGGTGCGCACAAGGACGACATCATTGATCTCGCCATCGGGCAACGAGGTCGCCTCGTCGGCCACGCCAACGCGACCAGGCGCGGTGTCGCCACCGAAATTCTTCGCGCAGGCCGACAGTAGTGCGCCGACACCAACGGCGAGGCCGCCGTTGCGCAACATGGTGCGGCGATCGATGCCCGCAGGTGTGTCGGTGGTGGGGCGGCGGCGAATCATGGCAACTCCAAGGGGTCAGCTGAGTTGATGAGGTTGATGTCGAGGTTCGTTCCGAGCCCCGCGACGTCGGCGAGCACCACACAGTGGCGCGACTCCGACGAGACGATCGAGGCGATGACTTCGGCGGCATGAGCCTGGGTGATGTGGGCCAGTAGTTCGGTGTGAGTGGCTGCTGCTGCGGATTCGAGTGCATGAGCTGCGAGAACTGAATCGGTGCGGAAACCATCGACCTGCGCGTCGTACACGGCGTCGTTGCGACCCGTCGCCGACAGGCCGGTGATCGATGCGATCGCTTGGGCATAGGCCTCGTGCTGTTCCGACATAGCCTCCCACAGTGGCCCTGGGGCTCCGGCTGCGGTGGCGGCGTCGTACAAGTCACGAGCGGTCAACTCCAACAACTGCGCGAAACGCAGCAGTTCCATCTCGCGTGCACTCAATTCATTCGGTGCCGCCGACGCGGTGCGCGAGCCGAGCACGCCGAGTGCCGCAGCGGCCAGACCGCCAGCCATGAGGCGGCGACGGAGGCCGTCGTGTTCGGTGTCGGGCGTGTCAGTCGCCGTTGGGCTCTGGTTCACGGGGGTGGTCCTTTCGCGATCGTCTGCGTGTTCGCTGCGGTGCAGACCCACATAGTGTGCCGAACCGCTCACGCGATCTCACATTCTAGAAGTCCAACGCCGATAACTCCGGTATCCATTCTCCGGCGCGTGTCACCGCGCGGCGCCACTCGTCGCGTTCGCGCGCGTGCACATCGGCCTCAATGCTCGGGTGTACCTCGTGCGATATGGCAGCGAGATCGCCGAGATCAGTGACTGTGGGCACGACGCCGTCGGCCACTTGGGCCAGCCGGCCAGCTCCGATGGCGGTCGCTTCGACCTGCTCAGACACCAACACCGGGCGCCGCGTGGCACGAGCAAGAGCAGCGATGAACGTCGGGTTGTGACTCATGCCGCCGTCAACGCGGACTTCATCGATGGCAGTGCCTGTGTCGGATTCGAGAGCGTCGATGAGGTCGGCTCCGCGGTGGGCCACCCCGTCGAGCACGGCGCGCACGATATGGCTGCGTTCGGATCCTCGGGTGAGGCCGAGCAGTGTGCCGCGGGCGCCGAAATCCCATTGCGGGGTCCCCAAGCCCATCAATGCCGGTACGAACGTCACGCCGCCAGTGTCGGTGCAGGCCGACGCCACCGTGTGCGAATTCTCCGGGGTATCGATGATGCCGAGGTCCTCACAGAGCCACTCCACGCAACTTCCCGCGGACAGCATCACCGCTTCGGCTCCCCATGTTGTGGTGCCCGCAGTGGTGGATGTGGCAATGGGGAAGGTGCCGCCGGCCGAGCGGCGCATATGTGACGGGCCGACCGGCCCAGTGACCACATCGGCCATGCCGCCGGTGCCGAACGTCATCTTCACTCTTCCAGGTACCACGCATCCCTGGCCGGCCATCGATGCCTGCTGATCACCAACGGAGGCAACGATCGTCGGTGCGCCCGGCAGCGCGGTCGCAGCTCCCCGTGTGCCCACGGTGTCGACGATGTCGGGCAACATGGCCGGATCCACGCCGAAGAGTGCGCAACGCTGCGGATCCCATATGGCCGCGGTGGTATCAGTCAAGCCGGTGATGGCGGCCTGGGTGGGGTCGGTCAGATGCAGCCCGCCAAGGCGCCACAACAGCCACGAGTCGAGGGTGCCCACTTTGGTGCGCGACGGGTCGTGCGCTGTCGTCGCCAGCAGCCATTGAGCTTTGGTCGCGGTTTGGTTCGGCGCAATGCCGGCGTCATGCTCGGCATTAGCGGTAAGGCACTCGCCGATTGTGCGGAGGTCCTGCCACCCGAGAGCCGGTGCCAGTGGTGTGGATGTCTGGGCATCCCAGATCACCGTGCTCGCACGCTGAGTAGTGATGGCCACCGACCGTGCCGGCCCGTGAGATGCGATCAGGGCGCTCGCCATGTCGATGACGGTGGTGGCGAGACGTTCGGCGTCGAACTCCACGAGACCGGGCATCGGTGTAATGGGTGGTGTCGGCGTCTGCACCTGGGCGACGATGGCGCCATCATCGCCCAGCATCACCGCACGGCTACTCGATGTGCCGACGTCGATGACCAGGGTCAGCCCGGCAGTCATCGCCCAACGACCAAGGTGGAGCTGTCCGTGCGTGCGGTGGGGAGGCCGGTCACTGCGAGGAGCGTTCTGTCGAGGGCATGACACCGCGGGCTCGTAGTCGCCACCCGAGTACCCCGCCGATGAGGCCCGCGCCCATAGTCACCGTGAGGTTGAACAACGCACCGAACCACGCCACGTCATCGCCGGTCAGCAACTCGATCACGATGAACACGGTGGCGGCCGCGGCGTACGTGCCGGTGGCCGTCACCAGGCCATGGCTGAACGGCATGTCGAGGCGTTGCAGCCATGCGGCCACACCCGACCCGATGATGAAGCCGCAAAGGGCCCCAGCGCTCGCCCATAACGCCATCACTGTGTCATCACGGTTGGCGGCCCAGCGCGACAGAGCGGCGAGCGGCACAGCGAACATCAGCGACACCGTCGCCCCGGAGCGAATCGCCTGGGTGTCCCACCGTGGTTGTGCAACGGGATCATTCATTAGTTCACCGCCAGAAACAGGGGAGCGGGACGAGGGGCCACGCGCGAATGGTAGGGGCTGCGCCGCGTCGGAGTGACGCTGTGCGACAGGGAGTTTGATGGATGCGGAATATCAACGGGTCACGCGCTGTTCAGTCAGATTGACAGTGTCGTTGGGAGCAGTGACGTACCCCCAACACCCGTGGTCACAGCGGTCCAAGCGCATGGTGTGCGAAAGTTCACACATTGTTTGTCTGCACAAGTTGCAGATTACCGATCGCTCCGCGATGATGATCGCGTGCGTAGCCCAGATCAACTCACCGACGCGTTTCGTGCGCGTGGTTTGAAGATGACACCGCAGCGGCAGCTGCTGTTCCGGCTACTGCACAGCAACGACACACATCCCACCGCGGAGTCGCTGTTTGAGCGTGCGTCGCACGAGATGCCCGGCATCTCATTGCGCACCGTGTACCAAACAATGAACGACCTCGTTGCGATGGGAGAGATCGAACAGGTGTCGGTAGGGGGCGGGCCCGCGCGGTTCGACCCGAACACCGACGACCACCACCACGTGGTCTGCGACACCTGCGGCACCGTCCGCGACGTCTACGTCAGCGGTGCCGACCAGCTCGCGATCGATGGACTTGACGGCTTTGACGCCGTTGCGCCAGCGATCGTGTTCCACGGCGAATGCACACAGTGTGCCTCGTCGTCCAACCCACCCCACCACTCCACAAAGGAGAACTGACATGGCAAGCCTCGAAGGCACCAAGACCCATGAGAACCTCAAGGAGGCGTTTGCCGGCGAGAGCCAGGCCAACCGTCGCTACCTGTGGTTCGCCCAGAAGGCCGACGTCGAGGGCTACCCCGACGTGGCGGCACTGTTCCGTTCGGTCGCCGAAGGCGAAACCGGGCACGCCCACGGCCACCTCGACTACCTCGCCGAGGTTGGCGACCCCGCATCGGGCGAGCCCATCGGCGACACCGAGGAGAACCTGAAGGCCTCCGTTGCTGGCGAGACCTACGAGTACACCCAGATGTACCCCGGCTTCGCTAAGACCGCCCGCGACGAGGGCTTCGACGAGATCGCCGAGTGGTTCGAGACCCTCGCCCGTGCGGAGAAGAGCCACGCTGGCCGCTTCACCCAGGGCCTCGAGGCCCTCTGATCCGTCCCCGGACGACACGGGTGGGTGCTGCTACGGCGGCACCCACCCGACGTTCGTTCAGCCACCTCACCCTGATCCCCCAAGGCAGTCGACATGACGATTACGTACGACCCCACACACCCCAAGTACCTCGACGAGGCAGATGTTCGTGAGGAACTCACCCGGGTGTACGACCTGTGCCACGGCTGCCGCCTGTGCTTCAAGTTCTGCACGTCATTCCCCACCCTGTTCGAACTGATCGACCGGTTCGATGACCAAGACGCCGGCAAATTAACCCCGGCCGAGCAAGACAAGGTCATCGACGAGTGCTTCCAATGCAAACTCTGCTACGTCAACTGCCCGTACATCCCCGAACTGCACGAATGGGCTCTTGACTTCCCGCGTCTGATGCTGCGCGCCGACGCGATGCGCTACGCCAACGGCCACAAGAGCCTGCGCTCAAAAGTCACCACCCAGATGCTCGGTCGCACCGATCTCATCGGCACCGCTGCCACGACCATGGCACCGGTGGCCAACAAGATGGTCGCCGGCGAGAAGAACTCCGTCATCCGCAAGGCGGTGTCGGCGGTCACCGGCGTGTCCGCGGTGCGCCTCCTCCCGCCATATGCCAAGCAGCGCTTTTCCAGCTGGTTCCGCAAGCGTGCCACCCCGGTGCTGTCGCGGCGTCAAGGCAAAGTCACCGTGTTCCCCACCTGCTTGGTCGAATACCAAGAGACCCGCATCGGCAAAGACCTGGTGGCCGTCTACGAACACAACGGCATCGAGTGCTCGATCACCGACGCCGGGTGCTGCGGTGCACCGTGGCTGCACAGCGGTGATATCAAACACTTCACCAAGATCGCCGAGAAGAACGTGGCCACCCTTGCGGCCGAGGTGCGCGCCGGTGGCGACATTGTGGTGCCCCAGCCCACCTGTGGGTACGTGCTGAAGAAGGACTATCTCGACTACGTGGGCGGCCCTGATGCCGAACTGGTGGCGGCGCACACCTACGACGCTGCGGAGTACCTGATGAAGGTGCACAAAGACGACGACTCCTCGCTGGAGACCGAATTCCCCGGCGAGGTGCCCGAGAAGGTCACGTACCACACGCCCTGCCACCTGCGCGCCCAGAACATCGGCTTCAAGAGCCGTGACCTGATGAAACTCACCGGGTCCAAAGTGAAGCTGGTGCAGCAGTGCTCGGGCATCGACGGCATGTGGGGCTTCCGCGCCGAAAACGAAGAGATCTCGATTCCGATCGCCGCGAAACTGGCCGAGCAAATCGACAAAGCTGACGGCGACGTCGTCACCGGCGATTGTCATCTCGCCAACACCGCCATCACCGAGCAGACCGGCGAACCCGCTGTGCACCCGCTCACGTTTATGGCACGTGCCTACGACATTCAGCCTGATTGATCCCCCCAACACCCCCCACATGGAGATGAGATGCACACCATGACCCCCCGCAAGCTCACCCTCACCGACATCGCCGATGTTCGTGCCTACGAACGCGAGCGCGAAGAGTTCCGCACGCGCGTCATTGCGTTGAAGCGTCGCCGGCGCGTCCACGTTGGCTTGTTCGTCACGTTCCTATTTGAGAATCGCGACACCATTCGGTTCCAGATTCAAGAGATGGCGCGAGTGGAGAAGTTGACCACCGACGACGACATCCAGGTGGAACTCGATACCTATAACCCCATCATTCCTGATGTCGGTCAGGTGTGCGCCACCATGTTTATCGAGCTCACCACCGATGAGCAGATGCGCGAATGGCTCACCAAACTCGCCGGTGTGGAGAATGCGGCGCGCCTCGTCCTCTCCGATGGCACCGAGATCCCCGCGATTATCGACGAGCAGCATTCTGAAGGGCTTACTCGCGACCACGTCACCGCCGCGGTGCATTACCTGCGCTGGGAATTCAGCCCAGAGCAGGTGGCCGCCTTCGCAGCCGGTGCTGTGCAGTTGCGCATTGACCATCCCGAGTATTTGGAAGTTGTCGAACTGAGCGACGCGACACACGCCGAACTTCTCGACGACCTCGGCTGAGCGGCGCCCGCCGCGCTCGGCACCCCATCGCTGTGATGTGACGAGAACATCACAGCATCGTTCGACCTCTGGCATTGTGCTGCGCGACGTTCTAGTGTCGGCGCAGAAGCGACAACGGGGAGCGACGATGGGGGCCAGACACGACCTTGAGTGGAGGATGTCGGGGGCATGCCGCGGTCTTGATCCGGGTGTATTTCACCCCGAGACCGACGACGAGGCCGAACCGGCCAAGGAGATCTGCTCGACCTGCATGGTGCAAGTGGCCTGCTTGGAGTATGCCCTGCAGCGCCGTGAGAAGGTCGGCGTGTGGGGTGGCCTCACAGAACGGGAACGTCGTCGCGTCATTCGTCAGCGTCGACGCTCCGCCTGACCTCAACACCTACTGACGCCTCAGCCAAGGCGGTGTGTCGGGCTGTGCGCGCATAGTCTCCCCACTATGGACAACCGCGGTGACCCTCTTGCCGACTGTGGGGGCTGGCCCGCGATCATCGATGATCTTGTCGTCGGCCGTGACCTCACAACAGAGGTAGCCCGCGCCGCAGTTGAGGTGATACTCAACGGCGACGCTGACCCAGCGGTCGTCAGTGCCTTTTTGGTGGGTATGCGGGCAAAAGGGGAGAACCCGATCGAAATCGCTGCGATGCTCGACGCTGTCGACGCGGCCGCGCTCACAGTGCACCTGCCCACTGAAATCGTCGATACCGCCATCGATGTAGTCGGCACCGGAGGCGACGGCTCAGATTCGGTGAACGTCTCAACAATGGCTGCTCTGGTGGCCGCTGGTGCCGGTGCGCCGGTCTGCAAACACGGAAATCGGTCGTCGTCGAGTCGATGTGGCACCGCCGATGTGCTCGCTGAACTCGGCCTCGTCATCGAACTCACCCCAGAGCAGGTGTCGGCATGTGTGCAACGGGTTGGTTTTGGTTTCTGCCTCGCACCGGCCTTCCACCCGGCGTTCCGCCATGTGGGGCCCACGCGCCGCGCACTCGGCGTGCGCACCGTGTTCAACCTGTTGGGCCCGATGGCCAACCCGGCACGTGTCCGCCGGCAACTCATCGGCGTCGCCGATCCCAGCGTCGCGGGCGTGATGGTCGACACCTTGGAACAACGCGGCACGATCCACGCGTGGGTCGTGCACGGTGGTGGCATGGACGAACTGACGACTACGGCCCCATCACACGTCACCGAGTTACGTGATGGGCAACGCCGCGATTTCAGCATCGACCCGGCTGCCCTCGGGCTGGCACCTGCCACCATGGACGACCTGCGTGGCGGCGACCCAGCAGAGAACGCAGCCGCGGTGCGCGCGGTCCTCGACGGACAGCCAGGCCCTCACCGCGACATCGTCGTTCTTAACGCCGGCGCCGCGCTCGTCGTCGCGGGAATCTGCGATGACATCACCGCGGGCATCGCGGCAGCGTCGGCAGCCATCGACGATGGGCGTGCGGCCAACATTCTCGCCGCCGCAGTCGCCTTCACCGGAGAACTGCGCACGTGAGCGTTGCCGTGTCGGCACCCGGGTCGTCGGCAAACCTGGGTCCGGGTTTCGACGTGCTGGGCCTTGCTGTTGACCTTCGGGCCACGGTCGGCACGGGCGATCCACCCACCGGAGCGCACGCGATTGACGACCACCACCCCGCATGGATTGCGCATCGTCGCGCCGGTGGCGATGGTTCGTTGTGGGTGCAGACCCGTCTGCCGATGGGACGTGGATTGGGCTTCAGCGGCGCGGTGCGCGCTGCGGGTGCAATGCTGGCCGAAGTGCAGCGCGGCGGTGCTGCCGCCATCGACGATGATGCGGCGCGACATCGCGCCTACGCGGTGGCGGCGGAGCTGGAAGGCCACGGCGACAACGCAGCAGCGTCGGTCTTCGGCGGGCTCACCGTGGCCGCGGAATCTGGTGTGCTGGCATTACACCCCCACCCCGGGTTCGCGCTCGTGGTGTGGATTCCAGATGCGACCACCTCCACCGACCGTTCCCGAGTGGCATTGAGCGACACCGTGGCGCGCGAAGATGCTGTGGCTGGGATCGCCAACACTGCGTTACTGATTCACGCACTCACCACTGGCGCCATCACCCACTTGCCAGCCGCGGTCGCCGATCGATTGCATCAACCCGGCCGACTGATGGCTCGCCCCGACGCGGCCGCAGCGATGGAGGCGCTTGGCGCAGCAGGTGCTCTGGCGACATGGTTGTCGGGCAGTGGGCCGACCGTGGCCGGGCTAGTCGATGCGGCGTCTGCAGATGCCGTCGCCAGGCAAGTGGCGGCCGGCGAGGGAGAGCACGTGCGCGTCGTTGGCCTCGACATCAACGGTGTGGCGCTCGTCTAATGTCGCGAGGCCCAGAGGCCTCGCTCAGGCCGCGGTGCCGCCGAGGCGCGCGGGAAGATCTCGCACCGGTACCGGTAATTCCCAGGTACCGGTGCAACCGCGCAGCGACACATTGCCCCCCTCGGCTGCGCGCTGAATAGTGCGAGCGAGCAAGCGGCGTTCCGCGAGCGGGTCGAGGCATGGCACCTCGTCGAGCACCCGGTGGTGCAACAACCCGTCATCGATCACGTGGGTCACACCAGATACCTCCACCTCCACGCGGCCGCCGGCGCGCAACGCGCGCACCGCAGCGGCATCAGTCGTGACGCGCAACAGAGTCTCCACGCGATCACGAACAGCGGCGGCCTCTTCGAAGCGATGTGCACTCACCAGGGCACGCATTCGGTCCGTGGAGCGCAGCAGAAGATCATCGACGTCGCCGACGAGCAGTGCGCTCACCGCATCGACCACCGTGGCATAGTCCGCAGCGTCGCCCACTCCGGCACATGGGCATGGGGTGCGTCCTGCTTGTGCCGGGGTGCATGGTGTGGCCCCTGCCGGCACTCGGAAGCGCGGGCCGATGCGGGTGGCGCAACGACGAAGAGGGAACGCGTCGTGGATGGCATCGACAATCTCCTCTGCGGCACGTCGCGACGGCACCGGACCGAGGGCGTCGCCGGTGCCGGGGCCACGTCCAATCACGAGACGCGGCCACAGATCGTCGTCGGTGAGCCGCACATGGTGTTCGCCGGTACGACGCCGACCCACCCGATTGAATTCAGGGGTCAACGTGCTGATCAGGCGCCGTTCCAACACCTCGGCGGTCAGGGCATCACCGGTGACGGTGTGATCGATGCGGTGCATGCGTCCCAGCAAGGTGGGAACCCGGCGACGTTCGTCGCTCCCGAAGTAGCTGCGCACCCGTGACCGCAGGTTGGTGGCTTTACCCACGTAGAGCACTGTGCCTGCGGCGTCGATCATGCGATAGACCCCGGGTTCACGAGGCAGGTCGGCTGTCAGCGATAACTTCGCCGACCGTGGGCTGCCGTCGAGGCGTCCGAGATGCAGCAGATCGTCGATTCCGAGAACGCCCCAGCCAGCGGCGCGTTCCAGAAGCAGATGCAACAAATCGGCGGTGGCGAGCGCATCATCGAGCGCCCGGTGGCTGGGCCGATGTGCGAGACCGAAACGATCGGCAAGGGTGCCGAGTTTGCAATTCGGAACCTCGTCACGCACCAGGCGACGCGCCAACGTGACCGTGTCGACCACAGTGGGTGAGAACGACTCATAGTTGCGCCGGTCACACGCAGCAGAAATGAAACCGACGTCGAAACGAGCGTTGTGTGCCACCACGACCGCGTCACCGATGAACTCGAGCAGACTTGGCAGCACCGTGTCGATCCGAGGTGCGGGGGCGAGAACCGCGTCGGTCAAGCCGGTGATCACGGTGATGCGAGGCGACAGCGCTCGTCCGGGGTTGACCAGGGTCTGAAAGGTGCCGAGAACCTCGCCACCGCGCACCCGTACCGCACCCACTTCGCAGATCTCGTCAGAGCGTGGGTCGGTGCCGGTGGTTTCAAGGTCGACCACACAGAAGGTGACCTCGTGCAGCGGTGTCCCGAGATCATCGAGGGATCGCTGCCGCGGCGGCATCATGGTCATCCCACCACGCCAGCACGAACAGGTGTTCGTGTCAAGTATCCCCAGTCGCCAGCGGTACCATCGAAACGATGGACACCGTTGGTGCGGCAACTGGTGCCGACGGCGTTGTCGACGAGAGCGACCTGCGCCCGGCTCTTGAAGCAGCCATTAACCACGTGCGCACTATTCGCCGTCAACGCCCGGTCCCGCCGTATCCCACCCGATTGCGCACCCTCCTCGATCGTCGTCATCTCAGCCGCGCCGACTTGAGGATGGTTCGTCGAGAACTGGACCGCGACGATGTATTTCGTCAATCGGTCGGCGCGGCCCTCGACACCGATGCGCACCCCATCGCACGGCTATGGCTCGTGCGCCCCGACGGGTGGGAGACCGAACTGGCAGCAGAGATCGCGTCACGTCACGTCGTGTCCGACGAGTCCGAAGGTGCTGCCGCAGAACGACGCCGCCGCGACGCAGCCGAACGTCGAGCCGACCGGGCCGAAGCCGATCTTGCCGCCCTTACCGGCGATGTTTCGGCCATCAGCGCCGAACGCGATGAACTCGTTCAACAGGTGGCTGATCTGAATGGCCAACTCGACGAACTGCGCTCCGAGGTGGCCTCGCTGCGCACTGCGATGCGCCACAGTGAGGACCGACGGGCAGCGGCGCAACAGCGTGAGCAACGCGCAACCGAGGCCCTCGCTGCCGAACGCGACGCGCGTCACGGTGCCGAGCAGGTTCGCGACAGTGCACTCGTCGACCGTGCAGCAACCGATGTGGATCGCCGCGAATTAGACGATGCAGTCCGACGGGCACACGAGGCGACCACGGCGCTGCGAGCGCTGGTCGGCCCGGTCGACACCCCCACCGTCACGCGTGCCCCGCTGGCGATGCCGGGTCGGCTGACAGGCCGTGGTGCTGAACAAGCAGAACACCTCCTCCGTGCCGGAGCAACGGTGCTGGTCGACGCCTACAACGTGACGTTGACCCACCGCGGTGATCTCACCTTGGAACAGCAACGGGACTGGCTGGTGCAGCGCTGCGAGCAGCTGACATCGCGCTGGGCCACCGACCTCATTGTTGTGTTCGATGGTGATGCGGTGCCGGGGGCACACACGGCCGGGCGTCGACGGATTGCAGTGTTGTGGTCGCCCGCGGGTGTCGACGCCGATGATGTGATCCGTGATGAAGTGGCGCGGTTACCGGTGTCGCGAGCCGTAGTCGTCGTCACCGATGACCGCGCAGTGCGCGATGATGTGCGTGCCATGGGATGCAACCTGATCGACACGGCCTCGTTCGTCAGCGTGCTGGACGGCTGACATGGCGCGCCCCACACCCACGCCTCCCGACCGGGAGGAAATCCTTGAGATCGTCGCCCCGTTCGGTGTGGAGCGCATCGGTTTTGCTGCGGCAACACCGGACGAACACACTCGCGCAGCACTTGAAGATCGGATTGCACACGGCTACGCCGACACGATGGGATTCACCTTCGGAAACCCGAGTCGCTCAACCGATCCGGGGCGCACGGTGGACGGCGCCGTCACCGTCATCGCCGCAGCGCGGTCGTACGCCGTGGCCGATGAGCCCGCACCGGCTCGACCAGCTGCGCGCGTCGCCCGATACGCGCGCACCGACCACTACACGCCGTTGCGCCAAGGGTTGCAGGCGGTTGTGCGTCGTCTCCGCAGCGCCGGCGAACGCGCGGTGGTCATGGTGGACCACAACGGGCTCGTGGACCGGGCGATGGCTCACCGTGCCGGCCTGGGATGGTTTGGTCGGAACGCCAATTTGATGCTTCCGGGTGCCGGAAGCATGTTTGTGCTCGGCGCTGTGGTCACCACCGCGAGATACCCCCACGACACTCCGGTGGCCGACGGATGCGGCACCTGCCGACGTTGTATCGACGGGTGCCCTACCGGAGCCATCGTCGAGGCGGGGGTGGTGGATGCGCGGCGCTGTCTGGCATGGCTGGTGCAGCGGCCCGGTGACTTTCCCGAGGAGTTTCGTGTGGCTCTCGGCGATCGCATCTACGGCTGTGACGACTGCCAAGAAGTGTGCCCACCGACAACACACCTGTCGATCCGTTCACCCAGCCCCGCACCCGACGGCGACATGTGGGTTGACCTCATCGACATGCTGAACGCCGACGATGCCACACTGCTCGATCGATACGGACGTTGGTACATCGCCGATCGCGACCCACGGTGGTTGCGGCGCAACGCATTGATCTGTGTGGGCAACACGGCGTCGCCCACCGATATCGAAGCCCGCGAGGTCGTGGAGCGATACCGTGATGGCGACGATGATCTGCTCGCTGAACACGCCCGTTGGGCGCTCGCCCAGATCGCATCACGCTGAGCCCCACCACGTCACCGACCTATGCGCCACCTTCTCGTCACCAACGACTTCCCACCAAAAGTCGGTGGCATTCAGTCGCTGCTATGGGAGTGGTGGCGGCGCCTACCCGCCGACGATGTTGCCGTATTCACCAGCCCGCATCGTGATGCGGCAGCGTTTGATGCAGCTGCCCCGTTTGCTATCGATCGCGCACGCGAACCAGTTCTGCTGCCGCACCCGGGGATGTCACGTCGGATACGTGAACGGGCGCGCCGTCATGAAGCCGATCTTGTGGTGCTCGACCCCGCTGTGCCGGTGGGGCTGGTCGGCCCGCGGCTCGGTATTGACTACGACGTGGTGCTGCACGGTGCCGAGGTGACCGTGCCCGGTCGACTTCCGGTGACCCGGCCCATGTTGGCATCGGTTCTGCGCGGTGCACGGCACATCATCGCGGCCGGCGGATACCCGGCTGCCGAAGCCGAACGGGCGGCACGCTGCGACCTGCCGATCACCATCATTCCGCCCGGTGTTGACGTGGAGCGGTTCGTACCGCACACCGCCGAGCAACGCGTGGCTACACGCCGCCGCTATGACGTTAACCCTGATGCCGAAGTCGTGGTTGCCGTATCGCGACTGGTGCCCCGCAAAGGATTCGACACCGCCATTCGGGCTGTCGCCCGCCTCGCGCGGCGACGGCCGGATCTGGTGTTGGTCATCGCCGGTGCTGGTCGTGACGATGCCCGCCTGCGACGCCTCGCCACCGAAGTCGAGGCTCCGGTGCGGTTCCTCGGCCGAGTTCCCGACGCCGAGTTGCCAGGCGTGTACGCCATGGCAGATGTGGCCACCATGTTGTGCCGGACCCGATGGGGTGGCTTGGAACAAGAGGGGTTTGGCATCGTGTTCCTCGAGGCCGCCGCGGCGGGGGTGCCGCAGTTGGCGGGGCGCAGCGGGGGAGCGGCGGAGGCCGTCGACCACGACGTCACTGGGCTCATCGTGGATCGCCCCAGCGACGTGGGTGATGTCGTTGCGGCGTTGGAGAGTTTGTTGAACGACCGATCTCGGCTCGCTGCCATGGCTGACGCAAGTCGTCGTCGTGCCGTCGAGCAGTTCTCCTATGACGCGCTGTCGGCGCAGCTGGCGACGGTTCTCGGCTGCGGCTGATCGCGCATCGACGAACCACGGCGACGAGTTGTCAGCCGTGATGAGACTGGGCAATATGTCGCTGATGAGCGCCGACGACACCTCCGATGACGCGGCGGAGGCTGACGCCCGCTCGCACGGCGATGACCAACCCGTCGATTCTGCGGTGCCGCCGGCCATCCACGCTGATGCGATCGTGCGCATGAATATCGGCCTCAGTGCGGTCTTCGTGGTGACGGCGGCCTACGCCGCAGCGGTATTCGACACCACCGCTCAATGGGCGGGCGCCATTACCGCACTGGTGCTATTCGCGATTGGCGTAGTCGCCTTTCTGTGGGGTTTCTGGAACGCGGTGCAACGCAGTCGCACCGAGGAGATTTCGGTTGGGCAGTTGTTCTTCCTGGCCGGTCCGGCGATCCCGTCGCCGGTTCGCCGCGCCATGAACGCTGTGTTGGCCATTCAGGTCGTTACCGCGCTCGTCACCACATTGGCCCGCCCCAACGGCCCAGAGGGGCGTCCCGGCTCGTCGTTGGCAGTTGGTTTCTTGGTGCCCATGCTCGGGCTGGGACTCAACGGATTGTGGGCCGCGTATCACGCTCGGTTCGCTCCGCGACGACTCGCCGATGATGGCGGGAGTTGACCGTCACACCGCACTGGGATCGGATCGGGCAGAATAAGACCTATGACCGATAGCGCCTCGGAGACGATCACAATCGCCGCTCCCGCGGCGCGCGTGTGGGAGATCATCGCCGACATCGAGCGATACCCACAATGGGTGGATGATGTCACCGAAGCTCGTGTGGTCGAACGCGACGCCGATGGCCGGCCAGTCGACGTGGAGTTCCGGGCATCGGCACTGGGCCGGTCCACGCACTACACCTTGCGCTACGACTACACCGATGCGCCGAATGCCCTGCGCTGGACGATGCTGAGCGGCGATATCCAACGCTCGATCGACGGGGCATACATCTTGAACGGCACCGGTGATGCCACCGAGGTGCGTTACGACCTCGCAATCGAATTGGTCGTGCCGTTGCCGGGGTTCGTGAAGCGTCGTGCCGAACGACGGATCTTGAACGCCGTGCATCAACTGCGCGTCGTCGCTGAGTCCTGATCGCCGCTGGTCGTACGCGCGACCGTGTCGAACCTGGCCACAGGGTCGGGTCCGTTGGGGGACACAAACGGTAACGTCGACGTATGGAGTTCCGCCGGATCACCAACCTCCCGCCTTACGTCTTCACCATCATCAACGGGTTGAAGGTGGAGGCACGTCGCGGCGGAGCCGACGTGATCGACCTCGGATTCGGCAACCCAGACCTTCCATCGCCTGACATCGCGGTGGAGAAACTCGCTGAAGCAGCACGCAATCCGCGTAACCACCGCTACTCACTCAGCCGTGGCCTGCCGAAATTACGCGAGGAAGTCGCGGGTTACTACCAGCGCAACTGGGGCGTCACCTTGGACCCCGAAACCGAGATCACGAACACGATTGGATCCAAAGAGGGGTTCTCACACCTCATGTGGGTGCTGCTCGAACGCGGCGATGCCGCCATCGTGCCCACCCCGAGTTACCCGATTCATATGTACGGCCCGCTCTTTGCCGGTGCCGATCTCCGCCAGGTGCCGATGCGCGGGTTGTCCGCCCATGACGAACGCGACAACTTCGCCGATGAATTCCTCGACAACTTGCACCGTGCCTACGACATCGGCTGGCCGAAGCCGCGGGTGCTGGTGATGTCGTTCCCGCATAACCCAACCGGCGCGTGCGTCGATCTCGATTTCATGCAGCGCGTGGTCGATTTCTGTCGCGAACGCGACATGGTGGTGGTGCACGATTTCGCATACGCCGATGTGGGATTCAACGGTGTGCGTCCGCCAAGCATCTTGCAGGCTGAGGGCGCCAAAGAGGTTGCTGTTGAGCAGTATTCGATGACCAAGAGCTTTTCCATGGCGGGCTGGCGGTCTGCGTTCATGGTGGGCTGTCCCGAAGTTGTTCAAGCGTTGGTGAAACTGAAGAGTTACCTCGACTACGGCATGTTCCAGCCGGTGCAGATTGCTGCCACCGTCACCTTTCGTGAAGCAGCGGACTATCCGAAAGAAATCTGCTCGATCTACGAGAGCCGTTGCGACACTCTCATCGACGGTCTCGCCAAAATCGGATGGGATGTGCCCAAGCCCGGCGGCACGATGTTCGTCTGGGCCCCTATTCCCGAACCATATGCCGAGATGGATTCCGTCGAGTTCTGTTCGATGCTGGTACGGGAGTGCGACGTGGCGTTGTCACCCGGTGTCGGGTTCGGCCCCGGCGGTGAGGGATATGTGCGATTTGCGCTGATCGAGAACGAACAGCGCATCACCCAGGCCATGCGGAATCTTCGCCGCGGGCTGCCCAAACTCGGCTGAGGGGGGCACCGATTCGTCACATTCCCGTGACCCGGCGCGCACATAGTGCCTCTAGCCTGTAGGCGTGCATATCGTCATCGTTCGCGCATGGCTGCCCGACCGGCCGGGAGCCCTTGGTCAGGTAGCGAGCCGCATTGGTGCGGTGCGCGGCGACGTGTGTGCCATCGAAATTCTCGAACAAGGCGCCGGCACCGTCATCGACGAACTCGTCGTGCGATTGCCGTCGCCCGATCTTGTAGATCTCATGGTGGCTGAGGTTGCCGCAGTCGATGGTGTGAGCGTCGAACATGTGCGCTCGGTGAAGGGAGAGTTCGCCGACCCCGACCTGGCCGCTCTTGCCGAAGTGGCATCACAGGCCGAAACCGCACCAGATGATCGTCCCGATCATCTGGTCGCGGCCGTGTCGCGCCTCACAGGTGCCGACTGGGTGGTGTTGTGCTCACGGCATCGCGTCGTGGCGTCTATCGGTAACGCGCCAGCGAGTGATTGGGTGTGGGCTCTGCACGATGGCAGTACCCATTTGGGATCCGATACCGATGGTTCTGGTGACGACGTGAGCGTCGTGGTCGGAACTGACCTCGTGCTCATGGCCTCGCGACCCGGCCGGCCATTTCATTCGCGTGAGCGATCCCGTATTGAACTGATGGCCCGCATCGCAGGGGCGCTCATGCCGTCAGGCGCTACCGGCGACATCGTGAGTGCGGCATCGCTCGGCTGACAGGCGTCTGAACAGATAGGGCGAATGACCGGCGCGACCCTTATTGCTCCCAGTTCCGTGAGCGCTCCACCGCCCGAAGCCATTGCGCGTGGCCAACGTCGGCCTGAGTCCGATCAGGTGTGGGAGCGAACTCTTTGTCGAGTTTCCACGCCCTCGACAACGTGTCGAGATCGGGCCATACGCCTTCAGCTAGCCCAGCAAGTCGCGCAGCGCCGAGGGCCGTGGTCTCGGTGTCGGTTGGTCGACGAACAGTGACCCCCAACTGGTCGGCTTGGAACTGCAGCAACAGATCCATCGCGGCGGCGCCACCATCGACACGCAGGTCGGCGAGGGAGACACCTGATGCGGCGGTCATGGCGTCGACCACATCGCGGGTCTGGTACGCCATCGATTCGACAACCGCTCGGGCCAGATGCGCCGCCGTGCTGCCGCGGGTGATGCCCACGATCGTGCCTCGCGCATGCGGATCCCACCATGGAGAACCCAAGCCGGTGAACGCTGGCACACATATGACGCCACCGCTGTCGGGTACCGACGCCGCGAGCTGGCCGGTCTGTGCCGCATCGTCGATGATGCCAAGCCCATCGCGCATCCACTGCACCGCTGCGCCAGTCACAAAGATCGCCCCTTCCAAGGCGTAGGTGACGGAGCCGTCGTCAAGTTGCCAGCCCACGGTGGTGAGCATTCCTTCGGTGGGGTCGGGGCATGTGCTTCCCACATTCATCAAGACGAAACTGCCGGTGCCGTACGTGTTCTTTGCTGCGCCGGGGGCGAAGCAGCACTGACCGAACAGCGCGGCCTGTTGATCACCGGCCACGCCGCTGATCGGGATGCCATCGGGAACGTCAGCGACGCCGGTGGTGACACCAAATCGTCCACTCGATGGGCGCACCTCGGGAAGAGCGTCCATCGGTACGTTGAGCAGTTCGCACAATTCGGGATCCCACTGCAACGTGGTGATGTCGAAGAGCATGGTGCGGCTCGCATTGGAGACATCGGTGAGGTGCGCGCCCCCGGCCAAGCGCCATAGCAGCCACGAGTCGATCGTGCCCAGTGCCAAGCGGCCGTCACGGGGCAGGTCACGGTGCTCGATCAGCCATTCGTACTTGGTGCCGCTGAAATACGGGTCGAGAACCAGACCGGTCCGACGCCGCACCAGATCAAGATGGCCTCGGGCCGCAAGGTCCTCGCAGCGTGATGCCGTGCGTCGGTCCTGCCACACGATGGCGGTGCCGAATGGCTCGCCTGTGGTGCGGTCCCAGGCCACCACGGTTTCGCGTTGATTCGTGATGCCGATCGCTGCCACGTTGGCGGCACCGACCCGGTTGATCACGGTGGACAACGTGGCGATCACTGCATCGGCGATCTCCTTTGCGTCGTGTTCCACGAGGCCCGGTGCCGGGAAGTGCTGAGTGAACTCACGGTACTCGGCGATCGCTGGACGCCCGTCGAGATGCACGGCCCGTGAGCGCACGCCGGTGGTGCCAGCGTCGATCGCGATCACGCAGGTGTTGTCGTTAGCCATGACCTGATCGTAGGGCACATGCGCTGCACCGATGCGGGCCACTCGCTGCCCAATGCGACCGTGGACAACAGATGGTCGAGGTGCAGCCGGAGTGACTATGCGCGTTGGTGTTAGCGGCGGCGTTTACGTGTTGTGTTGCGCGCCCCGGTGCGTGACGTTGGCGCCGGTCGGGAGCGCGGCGTTGCACGCTCGGTCGACGGTGCGGGCGCGGGGGCGGCAGCTCGGCGAAGGCGCTGGCGGGTATAGCCAAATTTGGCCATCACCGCGCCGATGATGAGATACAACGGGCCGCTCACCAACAATCCGGCAATGGCGCCAAAGGGTTCATCCACAGCGAACCACAGCACCACGAGCATGATCGCCACATAGAACAGCCACTCGCGAATGAGTCGCTGCCAGGGGACGGGTCGAGAGGAGTCCCATGCCATGCGCCCGTTCTACCACCGGTGTGCCTAGGCTCATCACAGTGCGAGTAGGCGTTCTCACCGGCGGTGGCGACTGTCCCGGTCTGAATGCGGTCATTCGCGCCCTCGTCCGCAAAGCAGAGCGAGTGTACGGCGATGAGATCGTCGGGTTTCTCGATGCCTGGGACGGCGTCCTCAACCGACGGACAGTGGCACTCAACGTTGAATCGATGCGCGGCACGTTGCCACGGGGCGGCACGGTGCTCGGCACACGCCGAGGTTCCCCGTTCGATCATGGTGACGGCGTGGAACAGGTGCGGTCCACTCTGGCTGATATGGGACTCGACGGGTTGGTTGTCATCGGCGGCAACGGTTCGTTGAGCGTGGCCCATCTCTTGTATTCAGAACACGACATTCCGGTGCTTGGAGTGCCCAAGACGATCGATAACGACATCGTTGGCACCGATCTCACGTTCGGTTTCAACACCGCGGTGCAGATCGCCACCGATGCGATCGACCGTTTACACACCACAGCAGAAAGTCATGACCGGGTGCTTGTCGTCGAAGTGATGGGACGGCATTCGGGGTGGATCGCAACCCATGCCGGCATTGCCGGTGGTGCGACGGTGGTGCTCATTCCGGAGCGTCCCTTCGATATCGACGCGGTCTGCCAACGACTGGTGCGGCGACATTCGCGTGGTCGGTATGCATCGATCGTGGTGGTGGCAGAGGGAGCCGTTCCAGCCGAGGGCACCCTCGACATCGACGATCCCGAGATCGATCGCTACGGCCATGCACGCCTTGGTGGGGTGGGGCATCTCGTGGCGGCTGAAATTGGCCGCCGCACCGGCTTTGAAACCCGCCCGGTTCTGCTCGGCCATGTGCAGCGCGGCGGCACCCCAACGGCGTTCGACCGGGTGCTGTCGACCCGCTTTGGTGTGTCCGCGATCGATGCCGTCCACGACGGTGCATGGGGGCAGATGGTGGCGTTGAGCGGAGCCGACATCGTGACGGTGCCGCTGGCGACCGCCGCGGGTCAATCACGACCTGTCGATATGGACCTGTTCCAGGGAGTCGCCGAAATCTTCTTCGCGTGAATTGCCGACTCGAACAACTGCGCTCACGACGGGTTAGGCAACGGGGGATAGGCAGGCTGTGAACTTACTGCAAGGCCTGGGAAGTCGTAGGTGCGCAACAACCCGGTGGTGGTGCTGCCATCGCTTCGGGGCCACGGGAACCGCTCATCGGCCACGGTGAGTTGCACTGTCTCAATGCCGTCGATTCGGTCGGCGGTGTGGACCAATTGCGCCACAGCCAGCAACAGGCCATCACCGGAGAGGTCGGCGATGTCGGCCGATAGGTCGATGTACAACACTGTGCCCACCTGGCGTACCGCGTTCACGCTGGTGTCGGGCGGCAGCGCACTCGACAACAACGCAGCCGATTCGTCTTCGGCGGGCCCCGCGATGACGGCTTCAAGCAGAGCGAGGCGCGTGCCCGCGTCGCGGTTCACCGACCGCAGTTGGCGTGGGTCGTTGCCGGTAACGAGATAGATCTCACTTTCACCACTGGCGATTCCCGCCGAGGTGTCCGCACCGATGGCGAGTGATCGTTCGCCGACCGGAACATCGGTTGGTGCCGCCGCTGGCGAGATGCCACAGGCCGACACCGTCACGACCGTCGCCGCTACCGCGATCGCGCATCGGAGACTCACGCGGGGTCCTCTCCATCGAGGTCGGCGCTGATGTCCTCGGCGGGTAACTCAACGATGAACGCTGCCCCGTCGGTGCGGTCGGCCCGGACGGCGACCCACACCCGTCCTCCGTGGAGCCGAACGTGTTCGGCCACGAGAGCCAGGCCCAATCCAGAGCCGTCATTGCCGGCACGTCGACCGGCGCCACCGCCGCGAGCAAAGCGTTCGAATACGAGTCGACGCTCATGATGTGGCACCCCAGGTCCGTGATCTTCCACTCGGATATGCGCGACCTGGCGGCCAGCGGCGGGAATCTCCACCCGAACCTCGGCTGCGCCACCACCGTGCAGACGTGCATTGTCGATGAGGTTGGCGATCACGCGAGCCAGTCGTCGGCGGTCGGCAACGATCAACATGTTGTCGGCCCGGTCGCCAATGATGACGGGCGTGTCAGGCATGCTCGACACCGACACGGCATGACTGACGAACTGGGTGAGGAGCAGTTCGTCGGTGTGCAGCGTCACGGCCCCGGCATCGAAGCGAGAGATCTCCAATAGATCCTCCACCAACGTACGGAAACGCGCCACATCGCTCGACAGCAGATCAACGGCCTCACGGGCTCGGTCCGGCAGATCGTCACGGCGGGCTTGGATCAACTCGATCGACCCGGCCAGGGTCGTCAATGGGGAGCGGAGTTCATGACTGACATCGGACGCGAACCGGGCGTCGCGTTCGATGCGCTCCTGCAGAGCCGATGCCATATCGTTGAATGACTCGCTGAGCACCGCCAGATCCGGGTCGCCGTTGGCGTCAAGGCGGGTATCGAGACGCCCGCCGGCGATGGCTTTTGCGGCGCGAGCAGCTTCGCCCACCGGGCGGACGGCACGTCGTGAGGCAATTGTCGCGGTGATGATCGCCAACACGATGGTGATCGCACCCGCAAGGATCAGCGACAGGCGCACACTGCGCAACGTTGACGACACCTCATCAAGGCTGAAGAACTCGAAGTAGGCGGCGTCATTGGCAAGCGGCCAGCCCACCGCGATATTGGTCTCACCGTCAACCTCGGTGACGATGTGTGCTGGCACGGCATCGTCAATGACCCGGTCGACGAGTGATTGTGGCAGGGCATCGGCCTGGTAGCGGCCTGTTCCAGCGGTCCAGCTGTCGCGGTACCAGATCAGCGCCCGTTGTACTCCAAATGACACCAGCGCATCGACTGCTGGCTGGGCGGTTGGCGCTGGCCCGCGCAGCGCGGTCTGCACGGTGCGGGCGTTGCGGCGGGTGGCCTCGATGGCGGCCTCCTCACGCTGTTGCACCACATTCGAACTCGCCAAGCCGTAGGTAGTGCCGGCGAGCAACACCGCCAGCATGGTGGCGCCGATCAAGAAGGTGGCGAGGATGCGTCGGCGAAGACCCCACGGCCGTCGCCGGCGTCGATCAAAAATGCCGCGGAGTCCAAGTGTGTCGTCGTCGACGCGATCGTCATCGACGATGACGGGTTCGACGGTGGCGGTCACGACTGCAGTCGGTACCCGAGACCGCGAACGGTCACCACATGACGCGGATGAGCAGGATCGGTCTCGATCTTGGTGCGCAAACGTCGCACGTGCACATCCACAAGGCGGCCATCACCGAAGTAGTCGTAGCCCCAGACCTTGTCGAGGAGAGCTTCGCGACTGAACACCTTGCCGGGGTTCTCGGCCATCTCGCAGAGCAAGCGGAACTCGGTTTTGGTGAGATGCACCTCGGTGCCGCTGCACAGCACCTTGCCCTCATCAGGAATGATCTCGAGGTCGCCGAAGACCACACGCGCGTGTGGGGTGCCCGATGGGCGCACCCGCCGCAGTAGGGCGCGGATACGCGCCGACAACTCTTTATTCTCGAAGGGCTTTGTGAGGTAGTCGTCCGCTCCGGCTTCCAGCCCGGCCACGATGTCGTGGGTGTCGTCGCGGGCGGTGACCATCACCACCGGCACATCGCTGGTGCGCCGGATGGTGCGGCACAGTTCGAACCCGTCAATACCGGGCAGCATGATGTCGATGAGGACCACGTCGGGTTGGTGAATCGTGAACAGGCCGATGGCTTCTTCGCCGCTGCTGGCCTCGAGCACGGTCCAGCCGTCGTCCTCAAGCGCCATCTTGACGACAGTGCGGATGCGCTCATCGTCTTCGACCGTCAGGATTCGGGTGTCCACGGTCACAGTCTGCCGCAGAATCTGCTCAGTCGCGCTCGTATGGCGCGAGGAGGTCCATCAGAGGGGCGTCGAGGCCCGGGCGTGTTGCCAGCACTGCGAGGGGTCGGCTTCGGTCAAGGTGAGCGTGGGTGACACGTGCTCCGGCCTCGCGGCAGATCAGCACGCCGGCGGCCACATCCCACGCGTTCAGCGCATCCTCTACATACGCATCGACCCTGCCGCATGCCACATGGCACAGGTCGATAGCTGCCGATCCCGACCGACGGATGTCGCGAACATGGCCAAGAATGCCCGCGATACGTGCCCCTTGGCGGCTGCGATGGTCGGCATCGTAGGAGAACCCGGTGGTGACGAGGGCGTGACCCAGGTCGCTGGTCGGCGCTGAGGTCAAGGTGACCACGCGATCGTTCGTATGCAACCTGGCGCCATGCCCACGAGCCGCGGAAAACACCTCGCCGAGCGCAGGGACTGCAACCGCACCGGCCACCGCAGGTGATGTGAGCGGGTCATCGCCATCTCCGTAGTCGACGACGGCTACCGAGACCGCCCAGTCGGCGCGGCCGTACACGAAATTGGTGGTGCCATCGACCGGGTCGATGACCCATGTCAGCCCCGTTGATGATGGTCGCTGTGCGCCTTCTTCACCGAGGAGGCCGTCGTCAGGGCGCTCGCGGGCCAACGACGACACGATGTGATGTTCGGCGGCCAGATCTGCGGCACTGACCACGTCGGTCGGCGAGGACTTGGAGTCCTGGTCGAGGCTGCCGGCGTCGAGACGTCCCGGGTGGACCTCGTCACGGAATCCGAGGGCGATACGCCCCGCCTCAGCTGCGAGGCGGCAACAGAGGGTTTCGAGTGCGACGACGTCGGTCACGGGGCGTGACCGGCACGCTCACGATCGCGGATCTCATGCCACTCGCCCATCGCCCGCAGAGCGAGCACTCCGACGATTGCCATGCCACCGGCGGTCACCACCGCGCCGACGAACAACCCAAGACCTGTTGCCAGAGTGCAGTCTCCGGTGCATTGCACATCGACAAGTGCGTATCCGATGACACCACCGGCAATGCCGCCAAGGAGAACACCGACGAAGGCAATAGCCCGCGCTGCAGCGGGCGGAAGTGCCGACACACGACGATCATTCTCACTCACATCCGTCACGCTACAGCGGCGACGTCGGGCATGCCCGACGCATCGTGCGTGGTGTCGGCCACGCCCGAGAGCATGGTTGGGGAGCCGTAAGATCTGCTCTGCGATGACCGCTCCCATCCACGACGGCGCCGGCACCAGTACGCCGCGACACGGCCCGCGCACCATCGCGCACGTCGATATGGACGCATTCTATGTGTCGGTCGAATTGTTGCGGCGTCGCGAACTTGTCGGGAAGCCGGTGGTCGTCGGCGCGACCGGTGGCCGAGGTGTGGTGGCTGCGGCATCGTACGAAGCTCGGCGTTACGGGGTCCGATCGGCGATGTCGGGTCTGGAGGCGCGTCGCCGGTGCCCTGATGCAATTTTCCTCGAACCCGACCATGTTGAGTACTCCCGGGTGTCGCGGCTCGTGCACGATGTGTTCAACAGCATCACTCCGCTTGTTGAACCGCTTGCACTCGACGAGGCGTTTCTCGATGTCACGGGTGCCCGCGGGCTCTTCGGCGATGGCGAACAGATCGGTCGCACCGTGAGATCAGCGGTCGCCGAGGCCACCGGGCTGACCTGCTCGGTGGGGGTGGCCACGAACAAGTTCGTGGCGAAGTTGGCATCGGTGGAGGCCAAGCCCGTCGCGACACCGGCAGGGATCAACCCGGGTCGTGCAGTAGTGGTGATCCCATCGGGCGATGAGGCCAGCTTTGTGCAGTCGCTACCCATCGAACGATTGTGGGGGGTGGGGCCCAGCACTCGCCGCCGGCTTGCCGATGCTGGCGTGCACACCATCACCGGGTTGCTCACGACGTCGACACCGGTGTTGACGGCCGCCGTCGGATCGGCCGCGGCCGAGCACCTAGTTGCATTGGCTCACGGCATCGATGAGCGTCCTGTGGTTCCAGACCGCGAAGCAAAGTCGATCGGGCACGAAGAGACCTTCGGCGTCGACATCAGCGATTCCGTGCAGTTGCGAAGTCACCTCGTGCGGATGGCTGACCTTGTTGCCGGGCGGGTGCGCCGCCGTGGACACGGTGCACGCACCTGGACCGTCAAGGTGCGCCGCGGCGATTTCAGCACCGCCACCCGGGCTACATCAACCCCGCAACCAATCGATGATCACTGGGTTGTCCTCGACGCACTGGCCGCAGGCATGGAACAGGCACGCGGTGGGCATGGTGTGCGCCTGCTCGGTGTATCGGCGTCGAACTTCGATGATCTGGGCGCGGGGTCTGATGGCCAACTCGGCCTATTCGACGATCCGCCGAGCAAGGAACTGTCATCAACGTCGGCAACGGCGGCGATCGATGCGGTTCGTGACCGCTTCGGTGAGGGGGCGATTCGGCCAGCCAGCGCCATCGATACGCAACGTCGAACCCCCCGCTCGCGTTGAGTCCGGCCGATCCACATGCGAGACTGTCGACAGCTCGGGACTTCCGGGCGGACAACACCCGAGAACGGGGAGCAGCGCGAATGCCACTCTCAGAGGACGAACAGAGAATCCTCCGTCAGATCGAGGCGGAGCTGGAACAAGACCCCTCGTTCGCCGAGCGCGGATACCGGGTGTCGCGTCGTCGCCTTGCGCTCAGTATCGCGGGCATGGTCATCGGCTTGTTCGTGACCGTTATTGGCCTCGCGGTGAGCTTCCTCGTGTCGTTTGCCGCCTTCGCTGTGGTGCTCGCTCTGGGCAGCGTCGCTTTGGGCGAGCTGCGTCTTATCGGCCGCGAACAGATCGGCGATCTGCCGATTCGTGACTGGCTGTCATCGACGCGGCCACCGAACCGTGACTGACCGACCGGCGTGGCGCGGAGCGCCATCATGACAACCAGCCTCGCCCCGAGCGCCACCGCTCTCGCGGTTGACCTCGGTGAACGCCACATTGTCGCTGGCATCGTTGACCCCGCAGGTGACGTCATCGTGGCCGACCGCATCGTGACGCCTCGTCGGGAGGCGATGCGCGCCCTTGGCGCCCTGGTCGAGCGGGTCATTGCGGCCGCCCCGGTGGAGCAGCGGCCAACGGTCGGCGCCGTCACAGCGCCAGGGCCAGTCGACGCGGCACCAGGAGAGTTCCGTCCCCTCGGTCTGCGCCGTTGGTGGCACGAGCCGGTGCGTCGGGTCGTCACATCAGCAAGTGGGCTCGATATCGCGTTGGAGTCAATTGGGCGGGGGTTTGCACTCGCTGCACACGACGCCGCGGTCGCCGATCGTGCGGCATCGGCTCCGGAGGAGCCAGATGAATCGGGTGCCGACGATCAGACGCCCTCGGCGGGCGCGGCGGTGCCCGGTGGGGTTCTCGGGTTGTATCTCGGCGATCAGGTCGACGGGGGAGTGGTCGTCGCCGGTGAGCTCGTCAACGGCGTGAACCGCCAAGCCGGACGTGTGGGCCACCTGTGTGTCGACCCAGATGGCCTGCAGTGCGTGTGTGGTGCGGTCGGTTGTCTCGAGTCGTATGCATCGATCCGCGGGGTTGAAGATCAAACCGATCGTTCGATCACGGTCACACCACCAGCCTTTGCGGAACGAGCGGGCACGATGGTGGGGCGGGCGTGCGCTGGACTGCTCGCCACCTTCGACCAACATCAAGTGGTCATTGGCGGGCCGCTGGTCCGCATATTGGGCGAACCGTTCCTCGCCGGCCTGCGGTCCGAATTCGAGCGCCGCTGTCGACTGCCCCATCTCACACAGGCGCGGGTGCGCATCGCCACCTTGTCGGTGCTTGCACCCGCAGGGGCAGTCGCGCACCGCATGCTCGCTCACACCGTCGACGAGGCCTGACGGAGGGCTGGTCAGGCCCGCCTGCTGCTCGGCTACGATCGGCGCATGCGACCACAGTACGACGTCGATGCCGAGGCCTACCGCGAGAAAGTGCGCGCCTTCCTCGGCGAGAAACTCCCTGCCGGCTTCACCGGCATTGGATCCCTTGAAGGAGACGCGCTCGTCGAATTCGCGACCGAGTGGCGCACCACCTTGTACGAGGCGGGCTATCTGGCACCGGGGTGGCCAGAGGAATA
Source organism: Ilumatobacteraceae bacterium (assembly GCA_017859395.1). GTDB lineage: Bacteria > Actinomycetota > Acidimicrobiia > Acidimicrobiales > Ilumatobacteraceae > Casp-actino5. Next base: position 62,930 of record JAFMNE010000002.1, read on the forward strand.
TGGCGGCGCCGGCCTCTCGGCGCTCGAGCAGGTGATCCTGGCTGAGGAGTTCGCCCGAGCGGGTGTGCCCACTGGTGGACCAAATGACGTCTTCGGCATCCAGATGCTCGGTAACACCTTGTTGATTATGGGCACCGAGGAGCAAAAGAAGTACTACCTGCCAAGGATCTTGTCGGGCGAGGACACCTGGTGTCAGGGCTATAGCGAACCCAACGCAGGCTCCGACCTCGGCAACGTTGGTCTGCGCGGTGTGCGCGACGGCGACCAGTGGATTCTGAACGGCCAGAAGATCTGGACCTCAGCCGGTCACCTCGCCGATCACATCTTCACACTGGCACGCACCGACCCAGACGCCCCAAAGCACAAGGGCATTTCATTCTTGCTTGTCGACATGCGTCAACCCGGGATCGAAGTGCGGCCAATCCGGATGATCAACGGCGACAGCGAGTTCAACGAGGTCTTCTACACCGACGCCACAGCGCCGGTGGACAATGTCGTCGGTGGTGTGAACAACGGATGGGCCGTTGCGATGACCCTGTTGGGTTTCGAACGCGGCGAGGCTGCAGCGACGTTGCCCATTCGTTTCCAAGCCGAAATCGATCGGTTGTTCATGCTGGCAGCCGAGCGTGGCCTGACCTCGGACCCGGTCATGCGTCAAAAGCTCGCCTGGGCGTACTCGAAGGTGCAGATCATGCGTTACAGCGGGATGCGGGTGCTCACGAACTTCTTGCGCGGGCATCACCCCGGTCCCGACGGTGCCATCTCCAAGCTGTACTGGAGCGAGTACCACCGCACGGTCACCGAGCTCGCAACGCACATCTTGGGCGCGGAAGCAATGGTGCCCACCGGTCGCATGCCGTCGTCGTCGTTCCAGACCGATGATGCGGGCGCTCCGAACAGTTCAGCGTCGTGGGTGGGCACGTTCCTCAGCTCTCGCGCCGGCACCATTTACGCCGGATCCTCGCAGATCCAGCGCAATATCATCGGCGAGATGGTGTTGGGCCTTCCCAAGGAACCCCGCCCAGCGTGACGCTCCGCGCGCTGGCCGCGGTGGGCGCAGTGATCGTGCGCCCGATGCTGTGGCCGGTGGCGTTGCGACAGTCGTGGCGGCTGGTGCTGCCCGCGTTGCGACCGACGCCGCGGGGTGCGGCGGCGCGCGAGTATCTCCGCTTCCGGTTGACCACTCAGTACGGCACATCGGGTCGCTCACTGCAGAGCCGCGATGTGGTGAACTATCTGCAGTGGTGTCGAGCAATGAGATCGATAGGGGCGAGGCCCCACCAGTGATCGGCATCTGAGATGCGTGGCGTGCTGGTGCTCAATGCGAGTTTTGAGCCGCTCAGCGTCGTGTCAGCACGTCGTGCCACCTGTCTTGTCGTCGCCGAGAAAGCCGATGTTGTGGAGGCAGACGACGGATGCTTCCGCTCGCCGTCAATCACCGTGCCGGTGCCTCTCGTTGTCCGGCTGCGATACATGGTGCGCGCGCCACGGCGAACGCGTGCGGCTCTGTCGCGACGTGCGGTATTCGCCCGCGACGATCATCGCTGCCAATACTGCGGTCAGATGGCTGATTCCATCGATCATGTGATGCCACGATCGCGCGGTGGCGGACACGAGTGGACCAACCTCGCTGCTGCCTGTCGGCGCTGCAACCTCACAAAGCGTGACCGCACACCAGAAGAGGCAGGTATGCGGCTGTTGCGGCCGTGCGCGCCGCCGCGGACGCCATCGTGGGTGATGGTGGGGGCCTCGCGTATGCCCGAGGCATGGAAGCCGTATCTTCCCGCCGCGAGCTGAGCCAGACATTGATGAATGTGACGATTGACGAATGGCGCGCGCCCGCGGCCGAATTGCATCAGCGCCGAGAGGCTGCGGCCGATGTAGAGATTGTCGTCATGGTTCCCGAGCGGCCAGCGATGGTCTTCGGTTCGGCACAGCGTGGGGCTGCCACGACGACGCCGCACGAGTGGCCAGAGGCCATCGACCGAGTCGTGCGCTCCTCGGGCGGTGGCGCGGTCTTTGTTGACCCCGCGCGTTCGGTGTGGATCGATCTATTCGTTTCTCGCCGCGTCGTTGCCATACCCGATGACGTGGTGACGTCGATGCTGACAGCAGGCCGGTGGTGGGCCGACGCTGTTGCGTCATGTGGGGTGTCGGGGGCGTGGGTCTACGACGGCGCGATGATGCACGGTGCAACACCTGAGGTGTGTTTCTCGGGCCGTGGGCCTGGTGAGGTGATGGTGGGCGAGAACAAACTGGTGGGTCTATCCCAGCGTCGCACGCGTCATTCGGTTCGTATCCAGGGGCAGCTCCACGTGGTGGATCCCACCGATATCACTCACGGCATTCTCGGACTTGGTCCTGCCGGTGATGATGAGCGCCCGGCCCTGTGGCCAGATGCGGGAGTCGATGCTGTTGCGCTGGGGCGCAGGGTCGCTGCGGCACTTGGCGCGATGGTCAGTTCCTGAGCGCGGCCGGTTGGCGGTGCACCGCGCTCGACGGTGGTTGGTCGGGTGCCGATGACCGGGTTCATGATCAGTTATGGCGCCCGTGTGCCTGCCGACATCCGGTCGTAGTGGCTGTGGCGGAGCATTGCGCGAGTTCCCGTCGTGTGCTCTGACGGCGTTGTCTGCGCAGTGGTTATCGCCTTCGCGCCGTCGCAAGATGGAGAGAGATGGGGAAAATAGGGGGAGGATGGTTGACATTGGTGGATCAGGACGGTGATACTTAGTCCGCTATCGGAACCCGCGACCGGTGGCCGTTGAGGCGGAGCGGTGCAACAGGAAGGGGAGATCGTGTTCGTCGGGGTCTACGAACGCAGCGTCGACGACAACGGTCGACTTGCCCTTCCCGCGCCCTTCCGCGGTGAACTGGGCGACCGCTGCTACGCAACCCTCGACCCGCAGGGATGCGTTACGGTGCGCACCTCCGTCACCTTCGAGTCCGAAGCAGCCGAAATGATGGATGCGGTCAAGGACGGCCGCGCCTCATCGGCACAGCGACGGAATCTGGCCACCAGCACCATCGCCGTCTCGGTCGACAAACAGGGCCGCATCACCCTCGAGGACAAAGCCCGCCGTCACGCCGGCCTCGACAACGGCACCCAGGTGATGATCGTCGGGAACCTGACCACGCTGGAACTGTGGCGCCCCAGCCGCTACCGCACGATTGAAGCCGAGGACGAACTGGCGAGCGGTCCACGCGTCTGGGATGACCACGACGGCGGCGAGCGATGACGGCCACGGCGTTCGATCATGATCCTGTGATGTGCGATGAGATCGTCGCCGCGTTCGCCAACGTGCCCGCCGGAGTCATCGTCGATGCCACTCTCGGCGGTGGTGGCCATAGCGAAGCGTTGCTGCAATCGCGTCCAGATGTTGACGTGATCGGCCTCGACCGCGACCCCGCAGCCATCAATGCCGCGTCGCAGCGCTTGGCCCCATTCGGTGACCGATTCGGGTGCGACCGCGTGAGTTTCGACTTGCTCGGTGATGTTCTGGACCGCCGCGGTATCAGCACCGTCAGCGCCGTGTTGTTCGACCTTGGCGTGTCCTCGCATCAACTCGACACGGCAGCCCGAGGCTTTTCGTACCGTGCCGCCGGTCCCATCGACATGCGCATGGATCCTGATAGCACTCGGAGCGCGGCTGACCTGATCGACCACGCCGCCGTCGACGAACTCGCTGCGATTCTGCGGCGTAACGCCGACGAACGCTTCGCTCGCCGGATCGCTCAAGCAATCGTGGCCGCCCGGCCAATCGCCGACACCGCCGAACTGGCCAGCATCATCGCGGCCGCGATCCCGGCTCCGGCCCGTCGCACCGGCGGGCATCCCGCGACCCGCACATTCCAGGCCTTGCGCATCGAGGTGAACCGCGAACTCGAACAGCTCCCTGTCGCTCTCGATGCTGCGATCACCCGGCTCGCTCCATCCGGCCGGCTTGCGGTGCTGTCGTACCACTCCGGCGAAGACCGCATCGTCGCCTCGGTCATGCGCGACGGCACCGACCCGTGCACCTGCCCCACCGGGTACCCCTGCGTGTGTGGGGCCACTCCCACGTTGGCTCGGGTGCGCGATGTTCCCAAACGGCCCGGCGCCGCCGAATGTCATACGAACCCGCGGGCATCATCGGCGCGTCTTCGCGTTGTCGAGCGCACCGCTGCAACCAACGGCCAGATGGATGAGGGGGTGAGCGATGGCACTTGCCCTGCGTGACCTCGCCCCTCGTCGTCGCTCCTCCACACCACCGACCCTCGTCGTGCTGCAGGGGCGCCGCCGGCGCATTACTCGTATGTCGGTCACCGTGGTCGGTGTCATCATCGTCGGTCTGGCGGTGCTTGGCGTGTTGCACACCCAGATCGCCGAGCGTCAGTGGCAGATTGATCAACTCGAACGGTCGATCTCCACCGCTCACGAGGACTTCGACACCTTGCGCGCGCTGCGCGCCGAGTTGCGCTCTCCCGAACGGCTCAACACCGCAGCACGAGCGCTCGGCATGCGACCAGCGACAGCGTCGAACTTCATCCCCATCGACCCGCAGGTCCTCGCAACAACCATTGCCCAAACAGCAATGTCGCCCGAGCGCAGTGCCGAACCAGAACAGTTGGCCCCCATCGACCAGTTCCGACTCGTGAAGGTCATTGAGGGGCGGCGCCCATGATCATGAACGGATCCTGCCGATGAGTCGCCGCCCAGATCACACCCGTCGCGACGCGCGCCGCGCGAACACCCCACGCCGGGTGCACGGCACAGGCCACTCCGCCCAACGCAACGCATCTGCGACACCGCGATCACGGGGGCCTCGCCGGCCTGACGCATCGCGTGTCTCGCCGCAGCGGCGGCTTCGCAGCGTTCGTCGAGAGAGCGCAACATCACGTTTCGCTATCGCCGATCACCGGCGTCGGCTGCGCGTCATGATCGGTGTGATCATCGGCCTCCTGACGCTGCTCGGCATTCGCGTGGTCGACATCCAAACCGGTGACGGTGATCAGTACCGGGTTGCGGCTGCAGACCAATGGACGCGATCGGCTGTGATCCCCGCCGACCGCGGGACGATCTTTGATCGCAACGGGGAAGAATTGGCCGTGTCGATTCCGTCGGCCACGGTGTCGATCAACCCCAAGCTCATCGAGGACCCTGCAGCAACATTGTCGGTCCTGACGTCGGTGCTTGGGCTCGACGTTGATGAACAGCAACGCCTCTTCGCCGAGATGGAAACCAAAGATCGCGGATTCGTGTACGTGCGCCGGCAGGTTGATGCCGCGGTCGGTGCGCAACTCGCGGAACTTCGGCTGAGCGGCGTGAATATCGATGATGAATCGCGCCGCGTCCTGCCCGGTGGCGATACCGGCCGCTCGGTCATCGGGCTCACCGACATCGACGGTGTAGGGATCGCCGGGCTCGAGCTGGGGTATGACCAACTCCTCACCGGCGCATCTGGTTCGATGACCCGAGAGGTGGCACCGGGTGGACGCTCAATCCCCGGCACCGAGACCGTGACCGCGGATGCATCGCCGGGCAATGACTTGGTGCTGACCCTTGACCGGTCAGTGCAGTTCGCCTGTGAAGACGCCCTCGTCACTCAGGTGAGCGCCATCGGGGCGAAGGCCGGCACCTGCATCGTGATGGAGGCCAACACCGGCGATTTGTTCGCCATGGCGTCGGTGAAACGCAATGCGACATCCGGAGAGGTGGAGATCACCTCTGGCAATCACGCCGCGGTCGACGTCTACGAACCGGGGTCGGTGGCCAAGGTCATCACCGTGGCTGCTGGTCTCGATAGTGGGGTTGTGGGCCCCGACACCACATTCGTCGTGCCGTGGCGCCGCGAATACGGCGAGGACATGCTGGAGGATTCTCATCAACACCCCGACGAGGAAATGACGGTGCGCCAGATCCTCGTCGAATCGTCGAATATCGGCACGATCGACATCCAGACGGCCACCGGTCGTCCTCGTCACTGGGAGTACATGCGGCTGTTCGGCCTCGGCGAGACAAGTGCGCTGGATTTCCCGGGCGAGTCCGCTGGCATCTTGAAACACTGGAGTGACCTGCAGGGCTCAGAACAGGTCACCGTGAGCTACGGCCAAGGTATGGCGTCGACGCCGGTGCAATTGGTCAGCGCGGTCAACGTCATCGCCAACGACGGTTTGTATGTGGCCCCACGTCTGGTGCGCGGAGTGGTCGACACGGTCGGTGCAGTGACCGCCACCGAACCATCTGCCACACACCGCGTTGTGAGCCCACTCAGCGCGGAAGTCATGCGCGACATCATGGTGGACGTCGTCTGCGCCGGGACCGCGACCCGTGCCCAGGTGTCGTCGTTCAACGTCGCCGGCAAGACCGGCACTGGTCTGAAGGCGCAGGAGAACGGCACCTATGAAGACGAGTTCGGTCAGCGGTCGTACTACGCGAGCTTTGTCGGGTTCTTCCCAGCCGAAGACCCCCAGTTCACCGTCTTGATCAGTATCGATGAGCCACCGGCGGGCACGATCAACCGTTTTGGTGGCACCGCTGCAGCACCGGTGTTCGCCCGACTGGTTCCCACGATCGCCCACGAGGTCGGCATCCAGCCACCGGACACGCCACCCGCGTGTGGGGTGGGTTCATGATGCCGTCGGTGGGAATCCGCGTCGGCGCGATCGTCGAGCGCCTCGTTACCCAAGGAATCGATGCCCATGTGCATGGCGATGGGGGAGTGGTCGTTGCCGACATGTCGCATAGTGCCGACAATGTGCCCCCCGCTGCCTTGCACGCCTGCATTGTCGGCCGCCGTTTCGATGGACACGATTTCGCGGCGCAGGCCATCGCGGCAGGGGCCGCGGCGCTGCTCGTCGAACGGCTCCTCGACGGCATCGACCGCCCGCAGGTCGTGGTGCCCGATGTTCGTGCCGCCATCGGCCCGACGGCCTCGATGGTGTTTGATGATCCATCGGCACACCTAGACGTCATCGGGATCACCGGCACCAACGGCAAGACCACAACCGCGGCGATGGTCGACGCCATCATGACCAGCGCAGGTCGGACCTGCATGGTGATGGGAACCCTGAGCGGCGGGCATACGACCCCCGAAGCACCCGAGTTGCATCGCCGTCTTGCAGCTGGTCGTGCCGACGGCGTCGACACGGTCATCATGGAGGTGTCGTCTCATGCCCTGGTGGAGGGACGAGTCCGCGGAGTGGACTTCGACGTCGTCGCATTCACCAACCTCGGGCGCGATCACCTCGACCTGCACGGGACGCAGGAGGAGTACTTTCGCGCGAAGAGCTTGCTCTTCACCGATTATGGCGCTCCACACGCCGTGATCTGCGTGGATGATCGACACGGGCGCCTGCTTGCCGACACTCTGGCCGACCGGGCTGAGGTGGAAGTTCTCACCGTTGACGCCGCGACAATGCCGGTGCGATCCATTGGACCCGACATCGTCACGATGTGTATCGACGGGGTCTCAGTCGCTTTGAGCCCTACCGGGTATCACAACGCAGCAAATGCTCGAGTTGCGGTGGGTATCGCGCGCTGTATGGGAATCGACACGGCCTCCGCGGCACGTGGCCTCGCCACGATGGGCACGGTCGCCGGGCGCATGGAGCGCATCGATGGGCCCTCCGATGACCTGGCTGTGGTCGTCGACTACGCCCATACCCCCGACGCATTGGCGGCGGTGCTCGACGCGGTGCGTCATATGACGTCGGCGCGGGTTCATCTGGTGTTCGGCTGTGGCGGTGAACGCGACCGCGACAAACGCCCGGAGATGGGCCGGGTGGCCGCGGCCGCTGATGTGGTGGTTGTGACCTCTGATAACCCGCGTAGCGAGGACCCTGACGCAATTATTGATGAGGTCATGGCCGGAGTTGAGGCTGCAAAGACCTCTGACGTACGCCCGGTCGTCACACGTCGCATCACCGACCGGGTATCGGCAATCCGCCGCACTATCGCCGATGCCGATGCCGGCGATGTGGTTCTCATCGCGGGTCGAGGACATGAACAGATCCAATCCACCGCCGACGGTGAGATCGACCTCGACGACCGCGACGAAGCACGCCAGGCGATGGAGGCCCGCCGATGATCGCGGTCATGATCGCTGGTGCCGTTGCAGCACTCGTGTCGCTCATCGGCACCAGGTTCCTCATCGGGTACTTCGCGCGTCGGGGTCGCGGTCAGCCGATCCTCGGAGCCGAGGACCATGGCCCGGTGCACCATATGGGCAAGCAGGGAACGCCAACGATGGGCGGAATCGCCATCGTTGTCGCGGCGTTTGTGGGGTGGTTAGTCGCTCACGTGCGGTCCATTGCCTTCAGCGATCAGGCCCTCATCGTGTGGGTCGGGATCGCCGGAATGGCGACGATGGGCTTTCTCGACGACTGGATCAAAGTTCGCAAACGGCACAACCGGGGCATCTTCTGGAAGCAGAAGAACTACATCACCATGGCGTTCTCGTTGCTGATCGGGTGGTGGTTGGTGTCGGCAACCGGCATTGCAGAAACCATCAGTCTCACCCGAGCCGATGATCTAGGAATTGACCTGCCCACACCGGTGTGGGTGCTGTGGGCCGGGATCATTGTGTGGGCAACAACGAACGCGGTCAACGTCACCGACGGCCTCGACGGGTTGGCCGGTGGATCGGCGCTGATGGGCTTTGGCGCATTCACCATCATTGGGTATTGGGTGTTCCGGAACCCAGATCTGTATCAGGTCGTGAACCCGCTCGATATGGGTGTACTGGCCGCAGCATTCGCCGGAGCCTGTCTCGGATTTTTGTGGTGGAACGCCGCGCCCGCTCGCATCTTCATGGGCGATGTTGGAGCTTTGGCGATCGGGTCAGCCCTCGCGTTCTGCGCGCTGACACTCAATACCCACCTGTTGCTCATCTTGATCTGTGGCATCAACGTGGTTGAGGCCGGCTCAGTGGCCATCCAGATGGGCGTGTTCAAAGCATCGGGCCGGCGTCGGCGTCTCTTCAAAATGTCGCCCATTCACCATCACTTCGAGTTATCGGGCTGGCCTGAGACAACGGTGATCATTCGGTTCTGGCTGCTGGCAGCGGTGTTCGTGGCCCTCGCGCTGGGAGTCTTCATCGGCGATTTCACATCGATCGTGAGCGACTGAGATGCGCTCGCACGTTCACGGCTTGGGGATTGCGGGTGCGGCAACGGTGCGTGCCTTACGCCGACTCGGCCACATCGTCACCGTGACCGATGACGTCGTCGATGACAGCCGCCGCGCCCTCGCCGAGTCGCTCGGTTGCGGGTTGTCGATTCCGGCCAATGACCTTGGTGCCCTCCTCGATGGGGTCGACATGATGTTCCCCGCGCCCGGCGTGCCACGTGACCATCCGATGATCTGTGCGGCTCGAGCGCGTGACATTCAGGTCATGAGTGAGATCGAACTGGCCTATCGCATCGAACAGGATCGCCCCGGTGGGCCACGAGCGATGGTGGCGGTCACCGGCACCGATGGCAAAACCACGACGGTCGCCATGGTCGCTGAGATTTTGCGGGCAGCTGGGCGTCGCCCCGTTGAATGCGGCAACACCGATGTCCCAATGGTCGATGCGACCGAGATGGACGTTGATGCCTATGTGATCGAGTGCAGCAGCTTCAGGCTGCAGTGGTGCGAGCAGTTCCGCGCCGACGCGGCCATCTGGTTGAATCTCGCCGCGGATCATCTGGACTGGCACGGCGACATCGACGACTATGCCGCTGCCAAGGCACGTATCTGGAGCGCTCAACGCTCAGATGATGTGGCCGTCGGGGTGATGGGCGACCCGGTGGTGGTACAGCATCTGGGAAACGTGTCGGCACGGGCGGTAGGAGTCGGCGATGGCGGCACCTACCAAGTGGTCGACGGGCTGCTACAGGGTCCAGACGGCCTAATCATGGCTGTGACAGATCTTCCACGAGCGTTACCGCACGACCTTACCAATGCGCTTGCTGCTGCTGCGGCGTGTATCGAGTCTGGCCTTGCCACCTCCGCAGACGTCGCATCTGGATTAGGCCGATTCACCCATCCACCTCATCGGATTTCACACGTCGGCACTCTCGATGGCGTTGCCTTTGTCGATGATTCCAAGGCCACTACCCCTCATGCCGCGGTCACTGCTGTGCGTGCCTTCGAACGCGTCGTGTTGATCGCTGGCGGGCGCAACAAAGGTGTTGACCTGTTGCCCTTGGCCAGTGCAATTGATCGATTGCGCGGTGTGGTTGCGATTGGCGAGGCGGCAGACGACGTTCTCGGAGTATTCGGCGCAGCGGTGCCGACACGGGGTGCCGCATCGATGGAAGAAGCGGTCGCTGCTGCTGTCGACATGGCCGCAGCGGGTGACACGGTGTTGCTGTCACCGGCCTGCGCCAGTTTCGACTGGTACCCGACGGGCGGTTACGCCGCACGCGGAGATCATTTCAGTCGTGTCGTTCGTTCGATGATCGAGCGATCCGCATCGGTTCCACACGGGGGAGGGGTCTGATATGGCCGCGATCATCGGCGACAGAGCATCGATCGAGCAGCGGCGGCGAGTCGCCGCCGAACAGGCGCAGCGCCAACCCGTTCGCCGCCGTCACCGTCGCCGGCGTCGTGGAATCTCAGAACTCTTTGGTCGCGAGGAGCGCCTTGGTCCGCCGCCAGCCACCTATTACGCGCTCGGGGTGGTGGCGCTCACCGGTGTGCTCCTTGGGCTGGTCATGTTGTTGTCCGCCTCCGGGCCGGCGCGTGTGGTGCGCGATTCGAACCCGTACTCGATGGTGCTCATGCAGGCACTGTGGGCGTTGTTCGGTCTGGCGATCGCGGCAGTGGTGTTAACGGTGCCCTATCGCACGTGGCGCTCGGGCAGTTCATTTCTTGCGGTCGTCGGGTTCGTGCTGATGTTGCTGCCGTTCACGCCTGGGCTGGGAAAGGAAGTGAACGATGCACGGTCATGGATCGACATCGGCGGCTTTAGCTTCCAACCGTCTGAGCCAATGAAGCTCATCTTGATCGTCCTCGTCGCTGCCATGTTGGATCGCCGACATAAAGAGGCCAACAACTTCCGTCGCACGGTGCTGCCCTTGATCATTGTCTTCGTCGTCACCGGAGTGCTTCTTCTCCTGCAGGGTGACTTTGGCTCCCTGCTCGTGATCCTCGCGGTGTTGGCTGCCATGGCGTTTATGGCCGGCGTGCCGCTCGTGCACCTTCTCGTTCCCATCGTCGGTGCTGGTGCCTTCTTCTGGCTTCTCGTGCTCACATCGCCGCGGCGGATGGGCCGGTTCACAGCCTTCTTGGACATCGAGGGCAATAAAGATCTCCTCTCCTATCAGCCGTGGCAGGGCCTGCTCAGCATCGCCAACGGTGGACTGTTCGGATCGGGTATCGGCGGCAGCATCTCGAAATTGGGCTACCTGCCTCTGGCGCACAGCGACTTCATTTTCGCCGTCATTGCCGACGAGCTGGGCCTGGTGGGAGTCGTGGCTGTTCTCGGAGTGTTCGCTTTGTTCTGCTGGTGTGGTGTGCAGGCCTCCCTCGCGGCGCCCGACCGATTTGGCATGTTGTTGGCCGGGGGAATTTCCGCCTGGTTCGGTGTGCAGGCCATGGTCAACATCGGTGGTGTGGTCGGACGGTTGCCGGTCACTGGGCTCACACTGCCGTTCTTCTCGCATGGCGGCACGTCGATGGCGGTGTCGATCATCGCTGCGGGTCTGTTGATGAACGTTGCGCGCAGGGGTGTTGGCGAACGATGAGTCGACGCCCGGTCGTGATCGCCGGCGGCGGCACGGCGGGCCATGTGTTGCCGGCGATCGCCACGGCGGAAGCTCTGGTGGCTGCAGGTCGTGACTGGGCCGAGATCCATTACGTAGGTGCCCAACGGGGTATCGAAACCGAGTTGATTCCTCCGACACCGCTTGCGCATACCTTCATGGACGTCGTGGGGCTTCAACGGTCATTGCGCTGGTCAAATCTGTCGTTTCTTCAGAAGTTGATCGCCGCGTCGCGCCATGCGGGCCGCCTACTCGACGACATCAATGCGGGTGTGGTGGTGTCAGTCGGTGGGTACGCGTCGATGCCGGCGGTGCTCGCGGCACGCCGGCGTCGGATCCCCATCGTGGTGATCAGCTACGACCGCCGGCCAGGTCGAGCTAGCACCTTGTCGGCGCGGTGGGCGACAGCCTGTGCCGTTGCATTCGAAGCGTCTCCGCTGCCACGCGCCACCGTGACCGGGGCACCTATTCGCCAGGCCATCTTGACCATCGATCGCGAGCGTGACCGTGCGGACGCGCGGCAACGTCTCGGCATCGACCCGCAGCAGCCGATGGTGCTGGTGATGGGCGGATCACTCGGGTCATTGGTATTGAACGACGCGGTTCAGTTGCTGCTCGACCGTCAAGAAGCCGGCACCGCGATGACGATCTGGCATCTGAGCGGCCGACGCTACGACGCTGCGACCGTGCCATCGGGCGGCTCTATTGAGTACCGGCATCAGCATTTTGCCGATGACATGGCGGATCTGTGGGCGGCGTGCGATCTCGTGGTCGGTCGCGGCGGAGCGTCCACGGTGCACGAGGTTGCTGCAACCGGAACTCCGGCCGTGCTCGTGCCGTGGGCCGGTGCTGCCGATGATCATCAGCGTCAGAATGTGCACTGGCTCACCGAGGTGGACGGTGCGGTCGCTGTCGACGAGTCGACCGACCGTGCGGCGACTGCCGAGCGAATCGCTCACGCTGTTCTCGACGTGCTGGCTGATGAGCCCAAGCGCTCGGTGATGGCGCGCCAGGCCTACGAACGCGGTGCGGTGCATCGCGACGCCCGATTGGCCGGTCTGATCGAGTCGGTCGCCCTAGCCTGACATCGTGTCCGCGCCCGATCTCGCTCCCATCGACCCGCCGGCGGTGGACCTGTCGGAGCCCCGCCGGGTGCATGTGGTCGGCGTTGGCGGCCCAGGGATGAGCGCCGTCGCGCTGACCCTGGTGGGTATGGGGCATACGGTCACCGGAAGCGACATTCGAGAGCGCCAGATCCTGGATCGGTTGCGATCCGTGGGTGTGCAGGTGTACCTCGGCCACTCTCGTGAACACGTCGTGGATGCCGATGTCGTCACCTACTCCACGGCGATTCCGGCCGACCTCAACGAACTCGACGAAGCACGCCGCCGTGGAATCACCACGGTGCACCGCAGCGAGGTTCTCGCGGCGATCTGTGCGGCCACTCACGCGATCGGGGTCGCCGGCACCCACGGCAAGACCACGACCTCATCCATGATGATGCTTGCGCTCACCGAAGCCGACCGTCGACCCGGCTTTGTGATTGGCGGGGACGTCACCGATATGGGCGTTGGGGCTGCGTGGACAGGGTCGAACGACTTTGTCATTGAAGCCGATGAGAGCGATGGCACACACCTGCGCCTTCCGCTACGCGCGGCAATCGTGACCAACGTGGACGTGGACCACCTTGATCACTACGGCTCATTCGATGCCGTGGTCGATGGATTCCGTCGGTTCCTCGCCGCGGTCGACGGTCCGCGTGTGGTGTGCGCCGACGACCCGGTGGCAGCGTCACTCGCGGCAGAGGCGGGCGCGATCACCTATGGAGAGAACCCCGCAGCGGATTACCAGATCGTCGATGCCGAACCCGACGGTGGTGCATTCCGCTTCCGGGTGGAACACGCCGGCGACGAGATCGCGTCGGTACGCCTACCGCTGCGCGGACGACACAATGTGGCCAACGCCTGCGGTGTCATCGCCTTAGCACACCTGCTCGGTGTCGACGGCGCGGTCTCTGCCGCGGCGCTCGCACGATTTGGGGGCGTGGCCCGACGTTTCGACGTTCGCGCCAGTGATGACGGCGCAACGTTCGTCGATGACTACGCGCATCTGCCGCGAGAAATCGACGCGGTGCTGTCCGGGGCGCGCGACTCAGGAGATGGCTGGCGCCGAGTCGTGGCGGTGTTCCAGCCCAACCGCTACAACCGCATGGCCGAGATGTGGCAGGACTACGGCACAGCCTTCGGCGCCGCCGATCTAGTGATCCTGACCGACATATACGCGTCGGGTACCCAACCCCTACCAGGTGTCACCGGCAAGCTGGTGGTGAATGCCGTGTGCGAGGCCGACCCCACCCGACGTGTGGTGTGGTTGCCCCGCCGTGAGGACCTGGTGCGCTTCGTCGCCGATGAGATCGGAACGGGTGACGTGTGCATCTCGATGGGTTGTGGGGATATCGCGACATTTCCTGATGAGGTGGTGGCCTTGCGTCGCTCCCTGCGGGGGCACTGAGATGGGCGTCGCAGCGCTCGCTGACGACCTGCGGGCGGCGCAACACGACGGCGCGGCACTCGACATCGCAACCAATGCGGCCTTTGGGGCACGCACCACCTATCGCGTTGGTGGTTGTGCTGCGCTGATGGTGACCGTTGCCGATTCCGTGTCGATGGCACCGTTGCTTGCCTGCGTGGCCCGCCACGACGTCGCGATGGTCACGCTGGGTCGTGGATCAAACATGTTGGTGGCCGACCGCGGGTTCGAGGGTCTTGTTGTCGTGCTCGGCGCATGGGCGGAGCGCATTGAGATCGCAGAAGCAGATGATGAGGCCAGCGTTCGAGTCATTGCCGGCGCCACCGCGCAATTGCCTGTCGTTGCCCGCAGGACCGCAATGGCCGGAGTGACCGGATTCGAATGGGCGGTCGGGGTGCCCGGGACGATCGGCGGCGCGGTCCGGATGAATGCGGGAGGCCATGGCGCGGACATGGCCGCCTCACTCGTAGGAATCGATGTTGCAACACGCACTGGGATCAGCATCCTGCCGGCCAGTGCGTTGGGGCTCGGGTTTCGTTCATCAGTACTCGGTGATGACCAGATCGTCGTATCTGCTGAACTGCGCCTGGCCCCCGGTGATGCGGCGCAGTCGGTCGCTCGGGTGGATGAGATCGTGCGATGGCGTCGCGAGAATCAACCCGGTGGGCAAAATTGCGGCTCGGTATTCGTGAATCCCGAGCCCGGGCGGGTGGCGGCAGGGGAGTTGATCGACCGACTTGGGCTGCGGGGATTCCGTATCGGAACCGCCGAGGTGTCGACGAAACACGCCAACTTCATTCAGGCAGACCCAGACGGGCGCGCCGACGATGTGGCCGCCGTGATGGCTGAGGTGCGCACCCGCGTGCGCGATGCCACCGGACACCTGTTGCGGAGCGAGGTCCGTCTGATTGGCTTCGAGGATGTGTCGTGACCTCACGTGACGATGACCGCGGGGTACCGTCGGAACCGGTGGATGCCACGGACGATTCTCGACGCCGCCGCAATGAGCGGGTGGTGTCGATCACCGATGATGACCTTCCGGATGCGGTGTACATCGAGGGGGACCTTGATGCGCGCAGCTCGGCGGGCCGGCGGGTGATCATCGATGACGATGATGCCGATGTGGTGAGTGCGAGCGGTCGTGATCTGCGCCACCAGATGGAAAATCGGGTGCGAGATCGCCGTGCGGAAATCCGGCGTCGCATTGTGAACCGCCGCACAGCACGATTCGGGGTCATCGTGGTGGTAGCGCTCATCGTGATCGGTGTGCTGACCCTGCTGGGGTCGTCGGTATTTGGCATCCGGCGCGAGTCAGTGCAGGTCACCGGTGCGGTGTACACCGACCCTGTCGCACTCGAGGCGGTGATCGATGATGCCGTTGGCACCCCGGTGTTGTTATTCGACACCGATGCCGCGCGGGACCAGCTCGAAGCGATCCCATGGGTCGATACGGCGCTGGTGCGCACCGATTTTCCGTTTGGGTTGCGTATCGACCTTCGCGAACGCGAACCCGTGCTGTCGTATCCGGGCCCCGATGGTTTGTTTCGGGTACTCGACGCCGAGGGCAGGGTGCTCGATGTGATCGCTGGCTGGCCCTTTGAGTATCTCTTGTTGATCTCGGGAGATTCGCCCAATCTCCCCGCCGGTGCCTATGCGCCCGTGGGTCACGTCGGCGCGGCGCGGTTGGCTGATGTACTCACCGGTACGGTTCGCGATCGCGTGGCCGAGTTACGCGTTGACGCTGCCGGCACCGATCTTCAAGTGGTTCTTGACGATACGACGCGGATCCGTTTCGGTGCCGCACGCGATTTGTTCGACAAACTTGTGCGCCTGGAGACCGTATTCACCGCGTCATCGCCGCCGGCCGGCTCGATAATTGACGTATCCACCGATGAGGTGACTGTCTCATAATGAGTACCTTGGGGTGGCCATCATGGTTCAGGCGGGGCTGATCGCGCTAGCATTCGGGCACCTCCGGTACGGCTGTACCGGAAGTGGGTTGTATAGCCCATAAGGACATGAGCGAATGAGTCGACAAGACACGACACACCGGAACTCGCCGGTGGACCAGGGAAGGACGACCAGATGAACGGCTCCCCACAGAACTACCTCGCCGTCATCAAGGTGATTGGCGTTGGCGGCGGCGGCGTGAACGCCGTGAATCGCATGATTGACGCGGGACTGCGCGGCGTTGAGTTCATTGCAGTAAACACCGATGCACAGGCGTTACTAATGAGTGACGCCGATGTCAAACTTGATATCGGCCGAGAACTCACGCGTGGGCTGGGTGCCGGCAGCGATCCCGAGGTGGGTCGTAGTGCTGCCGAGGCTCATTCGGACGAGATCTCCGAGGTCGTGAAGGGCTCCGACATGGTGTTCATCACCGCCGGTGAGGGCGGTGGCACCGGCACCGGTGCAGCACCCGTCATCGCTGAGATTGCGCGCGAAGCCGGGGCACTGACCATCGGCGTTGTGACGCGACCGTTCAATTTTGAGGGTCGGCGCCGAGCCGTGCAGGCAGACGCCGGTGTGCAACGTTTGAAGGAAAAAGTCGACACGCTGATCGTCATCCCGAATGAGCGGCTGCTCTCGGTGGCGAACGACAAGACCAGTTTTATGGCGGCGTTCAAGATGGCGGACGAAGTGCTGCTGCAGGGCGTGTCGGGTATCACCACCTTGCTCACGACTCCGGGACTCATCAACACCGACTTCGCCGACGTGAAGATGGTGCTGTCCAACGCTGGTTCGGCGTTGATGGGTATCGGGTCGGCGACCGGTGATGATCGTGCGGTGTCGGCGGCCAAGACGGCGATTTCGTCGCCGCTGCTCGAGTCGGCCATCGATGGTGCTCGGGGCGTGCTGCTGAACATCACGGGGCCCTCGTCCATGGGCTTGTTCGAGATGAATGCCGCGGCCGAGATCATTCACGGCGTTGCGCATCCCGATGCGAACATCATCTTCGGCACCGTCATCGATGATGAGATGGGTGAAGAGGTGAAGGTCACCGTGGTCGCCGCCGGTTTCGACCGTGTGGATGCTGCACCCGCGGCGAGTTCGTCGGGGTCGTCACGACTGACTGAGCTCTTCGCCGACGACGACGGTCCCGCCGATGAGGACGACGACGGTTTCGACGTCCCATCTTTCCTCAAGTGAGGATGCTGCGCTGCCGCTGACCTATCGCGATGCGGTCCACGGCCTGACGGTCGTGGTATCGACGCGTGCCGATGGAGACATGCATCCCAAGCACGTACCGCGCGAGGTTCTCTACGAGCGTCGCCAGCGGGTGATGCCGGGTGGGTGGACGCAACTCGACCAGCGACATGGCATCGACGTCGTTGTGGTGACCGGTGCCGGTGGTCGTGACGGCGAGGTTGGCGATGTCGCGGTCACCGAGTGCCGCGATGCCGTTCTCGCGGTGTGGACGGGGGACTGCGCTCCCATCGTGGCAGTTGATGCCAGCGGGTCGCGGCTGGTGGCGGCGCATGCCGGTTGGCGTGGGGTCGCGGGCGGGGTCATCGATGCGGCGGTCGATGCGCTCGCCAATGATGTGGCGACGGTGGTCGTCGGGCCAACGATTGGGCCCTGCTGTTATGAGTTTTCCGAGGAAGATCTTGCTGCGGTGGCCGATGGTGTCAGGGTCGATGCCGCGGCCATCGCCGGACAGTCCCGCTCTGGCTCGCCGGCGCTCGATATGCGGGCCGCCGTGTCAGCCGCGCTGCGTGGGCGAGGCGTTGCATCGTCGGCGATCGTGCACCTGGGTGGCTGCACCGGATGCGACATTGAGATGTACTCGCATCGGGTGCGTCGCGATCCCGAACGGTTCGTGACCGCGGCACGCCTCCATGCAATGGTGCCGGGATGAGCAGGATGCAGGTTGATGTTGCGGCCGCGTATGCCGAGCTGACCTCTCGCCTGGCCGACCTCGGAGCGGACGGTGTGCGGGTTGTTGGCGTGACCAAAGCGCATGGTCCGTGGGCAGTACAGGCAGCCTGCGATGCGGGTATCACCGCAGTGGGAGAGAACTACGCCCAAGAAGTTCGTGACAAGGCTGAGGTGCTGGCCGCAGTCCGCGCCAGTGGGGTCGAGGTTCATTTCATTGGCGGCTTACAGACCAACAAGGTGCGCATGGTGGCCGGACGAGTTGACGTGATCCAGAGTGTCGACCGAACGTCGCTCATCGATGAGATCGCCCGGCGCGATGCGGGGATCGCGGTGATGGTCCAGGTGCATCACGGCGGCGAAACCAACAAGGCGGGGTGCGCCCCTGCGGAAGTGCACGATCTGGTGGAGCATGCCCTTCAGCGTGGACTCGATGTGCTCGGCCTCATGGCGGTGGGCCCGACCGATGGCGACCGTGGGGCCACGGAGGCCGCGTTCACCGCCACCAGGGCGTTGGCCGACCGACTCGGATTACCGGAGTGCTCCATGGGAATGAGCAACGACCTCGACATTGCGGTCGCCTGCGGAACGACGATGGTGAGGGTGGGTACCGCACTGTTCGGTGCACGCTGATGACCGCCGCGAGTGGTGGATCGTCCCACGTCATCCACTATCTCCATGGCGTCGTGGGGTAGCCTCTCGTGTCGAGGAGGCCAAGGAATGTCGATGTGGAAACGTGCGATGGACTATCTGGGTCTGGGACCCGACGACGTCTACGACGGAGATTTTGAGTACCTCGATGATGACGAGGTCGACACCGTGCGTCCACGCCCCAACGGCGGCCATGATGAGTCAGCGCCTGCGCGCCGTCCCACCGACGATGGGCGACCGGTGTTCCCCTCACGGGATTTCGATCCGCGAAGCAGCGACGACTCGAATGTGGTGCGCATCGGTCGGGTCACCCGCCCGACAGCCGAGCCAGCAACGGTGAAACCTCGCCGATTCGATCAGGCTCAAGAAGTCGCTGATGCCTTCAAGGCCGGCCAGCCGGTCATCATGAACCTCGAAGAGTCCGATCGGGAAATCGCTCGACGGTTGATCGATTTCGCGTCAGGTCTGTGTTACGCCCTGGATGGGTCAATGGAGAAGGTCGCCAACGGGGTGTACCTGCTCAAGCCGGCCGGTTCGGCGCACACCGCCGACTCCTGAGCCACCCGGACGCGGTGGTGGGTAGCCTCGACGCTGCCCGACATCAATCATTGGACGCTGCTGTGACGTACCCCCACGTACCCTCCCAACCGAACCTGCCCTCGCTGGAGACCGAGGTTCTCGAGGCTTGGCGCCGCGATGGCACATTCGAGGCCTCGGTTGCGGCGCGCGCTGCTGGGGACAACGGCGACAACGAATTTGTCTTCTATGACGGACCGCCATTTGCCAACGGGCTGCCGCACTACGGCCATTTGCTGACCGGCTACGTCAAAGATGCAATTCCGCGGTACCGGACGATGCGTGGTGAACGGGTCGAGCGGCGTTTCGGCTGGGACTGCCACGGATTGCCGGCCGAGGTGGAAGCCGAGCGTGAACTCGGCATCTCTGGCCACCCGGAAATCACCGCATTCGGTGTGGAGCGTTTCAATGACGCCTGCCGAACCAGCGTGTTGCGCTACACCCGTGAGTGGCGTGACTACGTCACCCGTCAGGCCCGCTGGGTCGATTTCGACAACGACTACAAGACGCTCGATCGCGACTACATGGAGAGCGTGATGTGGGCGTTCCGCACCCTGTGGGATCGCGGTTTGATCTATGAGGGCTATCGGGTGCTGGCCTACTGCTGGCGGTGCGAGACCCCCCTGTCGAACACCGAGACCCGGATGGACGATGTGTACCGCGATCGTCAAGATCCCGCAGTCACCGTCTGGTTCGAACTCGACGATGGGCGCCGGATCATGGCGTGGACGACGACTCCGTGGACGCTGCCGTCGAATCTCGCGCTGGCCGTCGGCAACGACATCGACTACGCCGAGGTGGAGATCGACGGGCACATCTACTTGTTGGCCGACGCCCGGGTGGATTCCTACGAGGCGCAGATCGGTGACGGCACCCGCGTGGGCACAGTCCGTGGAGCCGATCTTGTGGGTCGCAGATATCGGCCATTGTTCGACTACTTGGCCGATACCGAGCACGCATTCCAGGTGCTTGCGGGCGACTTCGTGACCACCGAGGACGGTACGGGCGTTGTCCATATGGCCCCTGGCTTTGGTGAGGACGACCAGACGGTCTGCAACGCGGCCGGTATCCCCACGCTGTGCCCGATGGATGAACGGGGCTGTTACACAGCCGAAATCACCGACTTCGTCGGCCGGCATGTGTTCGAGGCGAACCCTGACATCATCAAGCGGTTGAAGGCCGAGGGGCGCGTGGTGCGTCATGATTCATACGATCACGCCTATCCCCACTGCTGGCGGTGCGCCGAACCATTGGTGTACCGAGCGATCTCGTCCTGGTTTGTGGAGGTCACGCGCATCCGTGATCGCATGGTGGAGTTGAACGAGCGCATCAACTGGGTGCCATCGCACGTGAAAGACGGCAGTTTCGGCAAGTGGTTGTCGAACGCACGTGACTGGTCGATCAGCCGCAACCGGTTCTGGGGGTCGCCAATCCCGGTGTGGGTCAGTGACGACCCGGCATATCCACGCACTGATGTCTACGGCTCGATTGCCGAACTCGAGGCCGATTTCGGAGTTGAGGTCACCGATCTTCACCGCCCGGCCATCGATGACCTCGTGCGCCCTAACCCCGATGATCCCACCGGCCAGTCGATGATGCGGCGGGTGCCTGAAGTTCTCGACTGCTGGTTTGAGTCAGGGTCGATGCCGTTCGCACAGGTGCATTACCCATTCGAGAACGCAGAGTGGTTCGAGCATCACTATCCGGGTGACTTCATCGTGGAGTACATCGGGCAGACGCGGGGCTGGTTCTACACGATGCATGTTCTGGCGACCGCGCTGTTCGACCGTCCGGCGTTTTCCAACTGTGTGAGCCACGGCATCGTCCTCGGTGACGACGGCGCGAAGATGTCGAAGTCGCTGCGCAACTATCCAGACCCGAATGCGATGTTCGACGTCTACGGGGCGGATGCCATGCGCTGGTATCTGCTGTCGTCCCCGATTCTGCGTGGCGCTGATTTCTCCGTGACCGAGGAGGGCATGCGCGACACGGTCCGCCAGGTGGTGTTGCCATTGTGGAACGCCTACTACTTCTTGACGCTGTACGCGGGTGCAGCCGACATGGTGGGAACGGTGCGTACCGATCAGAGCGACGTACTCGATCGGTACCTGCTCGGTGAGGTTCGTCATCTCATCGACGGTGTGGCCGAGTCGATGGATGCCTACGACCTGTTTGGGGCCTGTGGGCAGGTCGAGCGTTTCCTCGACACCTTGACCAACTGGTACATCCGCCGTAGCCGCGACCGCTTCTGGGACGGCGATCGCGATGCCATCGACACCTTGCACACCGCGTTGGTGATGGTGTGCCGTGTGGCGGCGCCGTTGCTGCCGATGATCACCGAGAACATTCATCGCGGTCTGACAGGTGGAACCAGCGTGCACCTGTGTGACTGGCCCGACGCAGCCGTTCTGCCCGACGATGCAGAGTTGCGCCAAGGCATGGCATTGGTGCGCGATGCCTGTTCTACCTTGTTGTCGTTGCGGAAGCAGGCGGGGCTGCGGGTGCGTTTGCCTCTCGCGGGTGCCGTCGTGGCCACCCCTGATGCGGAGGCGGTTGTGGCACACGCTGCGGTGATCGCTGACGAACTCAACCTGAAAGACGTCACGGTGACCACCGATGTTGCCGCCTACGGCACCGAATCACTGGTGCTGCATCCCAAGGCGCTCGGCCCTCGGCTCGGTGGTTCCACCCAGCAGGTCATCGCCGCTCACAAGGCCGGTAATTGGTCGGTTGACGATGATCGTGTTGTCGTAGGCGGTGTGGAACTGATGGATGGTGAGTACGAATTTGTGCTCGTGTCAGCAGCCGACGGTGCGGCCGCCACCCTTCCCCGCGGAGGAGGCATCGTGGTGCTCGACACTGTTGTCACCCCAGAGCTTGAGGCCGAAGGCGTGGCCCGCGACGTGATCCGTCTGATTCAGGGTGCCCGACGTGATGCTGATCTTCATGTCAGCGATCGAATTGAGGTTGTTCTTGTGACCAGCGACGAGATGGCCGCAGCAGTGCGGGACCATAGCGACATGGTTGCGCGCGAAACCCTTGCCGTGGACGTGCGCATCACCAGTGGTGGCGGCGATGAACCGCAGATCACGGTCGCCAAAGTTGAGGTCTGAGGAGCCAGAACGCACATTTGTGCGCTAATGCTCGAGAAAGGTCACGATTTGGCCATGTGGAGCGGGTATCGTGCTCCGCCGATCAGGAGGTGGTGATGGCCGCCAAGAAGACCGCATCCAAGAAGGCATCTGCAGCCCGCACGACGCCGAAAAAATCTGCACCTGCAAAGAAATCTGCGGCCGAGAAAGCTGCGCCCGCAAAGAAGACCGCAACCAAGAAAGTTGCGCCCGCGAAGAAGGCAGCGCCAGCAAAGAAGGCAGCTGGGAAAAAGGCCGTCCCGGCACAGAAGGCGGCGTCTGCCAAGACAACTGTCAAGGAAAAAAAGGCGACTGCGAAGAAGGTCCAGCCCACAAAGGGAAAGGCCTCATCAGCCCCAACCGCGAAGGAACAGTCCAGCGGTCTGCCAAAGGCTCGCTTCACCAAGGATGGCATCGGCTACACCAAAGATTTCGATGTCAAATTTGTGAAGGGCCAGCGCGATCTTCTTCTTGAAGAACGGCAGCGACTGCTGGGGCAGGCCGAGCAACTCACTGCCGAGGCTAACCAACTCATCGAAGAAGCGGAGATGGGCGACGTGCAGTTCGACGACGAGGGCGGCGAGGGCGACACGATGGCTGTGGAGCGCGAGCGTGACCTCGCGTTGTCGGCCCAGGCTCGAGAAGCGGTCACCGCGATTGATGAGGCACTCGAGCGAATGGCAGCTGGTACGTATGGGTATTCCGTCGTGTCGGGTCGCCCAATCCCTCGGGAACGCCTCGAGGCCATTCCGTGGTCGACTGAACTCGTCGAGGAGAAGGTCGGCGGGATCGGACGCCGATGACCGCGATCCGGAGGGCAGTCGGCTCTCCGGCAACATTTCCGGTAGCCGTTGCGGCTGCAGTGATCGCTTGTGATCAGATCACGAAGCAGTGGGCGTTGTGGGCGCTCGACACGGGCCCGATCGACCTGGTGTGGACCCTTCGGCTCCGGCTCACCTTCAATTCGGGTATGGCTTTTGGGGCCGGCTCAGGAATCGGGCCGCT
This sequence comes from Ilumatobacteraceae bacterium, assembly GCA_017859395.1. Lineage (GTDB taxonomy): Bacteria > Actinomycetota > Acidimicrobiia > Acidimicrobiales > Ilumatobacteraceae > Casp-actino5. The sequence goes on from JAFMNE010000002.1 coordinate 86,428, forward strand.
TATCGGCGTTGCTGCGCTCGCGGTGGTGGTGATTCTTGTGCGGCACACATTGCAGGGCGAATCCCGTCGGGCGCGGCTCGCCTCGGGGATACTCCTTGGCGGCGCGGTTGGCAATCTCATCGATCGGTTGCTGCGCGATGAGGCATGGCTGCGGGGCAGCGTGGTCGATTTCATCGATCTGCAGTGGTTCCCGGTGTTCAACGTGGCCGACATGGCCATCAACCTTGGTGCAGTGCTGCTGGTGATCGCCATGTGGTTGGAGTCGCGGCAACAACCTGCCGCTGGGCCCAACGGGGATGACGCTGCATGAGCGTCGTGTGTGCGTGGACGTTACGCAGTGGGGAGCGCGATGAGCGAGGTGGTTGAGGTTGTTCCTGCGGTCATGGATGGCGAGCGACTGGACCGTTTTGTTGCGCTGATGACTGGGCTCTCACGTTCGGTCGTCAGCGAAATGATCGCCGCCGGTGGGGTGTGTTGCGATGGCGAGACCATGGCGGTTGGTCGTGTGCGTCTCGTCGAGGGACAAACCGTGGCCGTGGATCTCGCGACCGCACCGGTTGCGGGATTACCGCAACCGGATCCGAATATCACGATCGATGTGGTGCATGTCGACGACCACATCATTGTCGTCGACAAAGCCCCTGGGGTCGTGGTCCACCCGGGCGCAGGTCACCCTGATGCAACGTTGGTGAATGGGCTGCTACACGCCTTTCCCGAGATCGTCGATGTGGGTCAGGCCGAGCGGCCGGGCATTGTTCACCGTCTGGACGCGGGCTCCAGCGGACTGCTGGTTGTTGCCCGCACGGCCGAGGCCTACGAGGTCCTGATCGAGCAGTTTGCCGACCATAGTGCGGGGCGTCGGTATCGGGCATTGGTCTGGGGCACGCCCACCTCGCCGCATGGCGTGATTGATGCGCCCATCGGCCGGTCGCGGCGCGACCCGACGCGTATGGCGGTTGCGGCCGATGGGCGTCCGTCGCGGACGCGATATCGAGTGGTGGAGCATTTCGACGAGCCAGCACAACTCGCTGTTTTGGAATGTTCGCTGGAGACGGGTCGCACCCATCAGATCAGGGTGCATCTCTCATCGATCGGGCATCCCCTCGTCGGTGATCCGGTATACGGCCAGCGGCGCCCGGTATTGACGATGACGCGCCCATTCCTTCACGCAGAGCATCTCGAATTGCGTCATCCAGGCACGGGCGAGGTGGTGGAGTTCCACAGCCCGCTACCGACTGATCTCCGCGAGATGCTGGCTCGGTGTGCTCGTCGCCGAGATGATCCGCTGGATGATCCAGCTCAGGGGATGACCGAGGGCCACTGACGTTCACCGCGGGCCATCTCGACGATGGTTGCCAAGGTGTACGCGTCGAGGTGGGCGCGCATCGTTTCCCCAGCGACTTTCCAGATGTCCAGCAGGACGCATTGACCCTCATGATCGCAGGCGCCGTCGGCGTGCGGGTCGCCGAAGTCGCCGAGGGTGATGGGGCCGTCCACCGCAGACAGGATCTCGGATAATCCAATATCGGACGGGTCGCGGGCCAACACATAGCCGCCGCCCACGCCTCGTTTCGACCGTACGAGCCCCGCGCCTTTCAGCGCGAGAAGGATCTGCTCGAGGTATGGCTGGGGCAGTCCGGTGCGTTCGGCGATATCACGCACCGACGTGGGCCCGGTCTCGGGTGCGCGCAAGGCCAATGACAGCAGGGCTCGGCAGGCATAGTCACCCCGGGTCGACACGCGCATGTGCACAGCGTAGGTGCTGGAGCTCGGCTGCGGTGCCCCAGTGGCGTTGCCGAACACGAAGTGGCGTGGTGGACTATAGGGGTCATGGCCTCCCCACCTCCCGAACCGATGCTCCCGGACTATGACGGTGGTGGACTGACCGCCATCTTTCCGGCGTTGCTCGGGCATCGCGAGATGGTTGCCATGCCGTCGGCAGTGAACGATGCACGCGCGGTCGTACTGTTGGTGCTCGACGGCCTGGGCTGGAATCAACTTCAGCAGCGTCGCGACCTGACACCAGAACTGTCGTCGCTGCAGGGCGCTGCAATTACGTCGGTTGCACCGAGCACGACTGCCACCGCGTTGACGAGCATTGCCACCGGCTGCACCCCGGGCGAGCACGGCGTGGTCGGATACCGCACTCTTCTCGGTGGCGAGGTCACCAACATGTTGCGCTGGTGGGGCGACGACACCGGTGATCGGCGGCGGCGCGTGCTGCCGGCCGAAGTCCAAAGTGTGCCGCCATTCCTCGGCCAGCGGATTCCATATGTCACGGCGAACGAGCTGATCGGCAGCGCGTTTTCCGAAGCGCACCTGCGCGGTGGGGATCCCCACGGCTATCGGGCGTTGTCATCGATGCCCGTGATCGTGGCCGAACTCATCGCGTCGGGCCACCAGACGGTGCACGCGTACTACGCCGGTGTCGACAAAGTTGCCCACGAACGAGGTTTTGGCGATTACTACGACGCCGAACTGCGCACCGCCGATCGGCTGGTCGGCGATCTGCTCGATGTGCTCGACAGCGACTGTGCTCTGGTGGTCACCGCCGATCACGGCCAGGTCGACGTGGGCGATGCGATCGTTCACCCGAGCGCCGACCTGTTGTCGTTGACAGCCGAGCAGTCGGGGGAGGGTCGGATGAGGTGGTTCCATGCGCGGCCGGGTGCCGAGAGCGAACTTCTCGCCGCGGCCCGTGAAGAATTTGCGGCGACTGGCTGGGTGCACTCGAGGGCCGAGGTCATCGCCCATGGGTGGTTTGGGCCAACGATGATCGATGCGGTAGCGGCACGGCTTGGCGATGTTGTTGTCGCCGCACACAGCCCGGTGTCGTACGACGATCCCGACGACAGCGGGCCGTTCGATCTGATCTGCCGCCATGGTTCACTGACGCCCGACGAGATGTTGGTGCCACTGGTGGGGGCCCGAGGTCGTCGATGAGACCACACCCCGCGATCCATAGACGAAGGAGCACGCAATGAACGAGATGAACCCCCCTGATGCAACCTCCGGAACCGGCGCGATGGTTGGTGGGAGTGAACTCGAGCACCCCGAGTTGCTGTCACAGGACTCCGAGGGTGCTCAACCGGCCGTCGTCGAACCAGCCAAGGTTCTGCGCATCGGTTCGATGGTGAAACAGCTGCTCGAGGAGGTGCGTCAGGCCCCGCTCGACGACGCGAGTCGTGAGCGACTCGTCGAGGTGTACGAGCGGTCGGTGGTGGAACTCTCCGACGCTCTGTCGCCCGAACTGCAGCACGAACTCCACAGCCTGGCGCTGCCCTTCAGCGACGATGCCGTTCCCTCCGATGCCGAGCTGCGCGTTGCCCAAGCGCAACTTGTTGGATGGCTCGAAGGCTTGTTCCACGGCATTCAAGCCACCCTGTTTGCCCAGCAGGTCGCGGCCCGACAGCAGATTGAACAGATGCGGCAACTCCCGTCGCGCGAGACCCCGGGGGAGCGACCGGGCACCTATCTCTGACCCCGATCCATCATCGCGGGGGGTCTGGTACATTCAACGAATCACGCCGCTGTGATTCGACCGGTTCCCCGGTGGTCGGTGGCACCAACTGTCGACAAATCCACCGATGCCTGATTCGTTCACCCACCTGCATGTCCACACCGAGTTCTCGATGCTCGATGGTGCTGCACGACTCGACGAACTGGTGGAACGCGCCCATGCCGATGGCCAACCCGCGATCGGGATCACCGATCACGGGAACATGTACGGCACGCTCGAGTTCTACAAAGAGTGCCGTGCCCGAGGAATCAAGCCGATCCTCGGCACCGAGGCCTACATGGCGCATGAACACCGCAGCGAGCGACCGACCCGCCGCGGGCGCATGGACGACTCCGGAGGCGAAACCGAGGGCGGCCACAAGATCTACTACCACCTCACGTTGCTCGCCGAGAATCAAGCCGGGTATCGCAACCTGATTCAGTTGTCGAGCCTCGCGTTCCTCGAGGGGTACTACTACAAGCCGCGAATCGACTGGGAACTCCTCGAGCGTTATTCCGACGGCCTCATCGCCACCACCGGCTGCCTCGGTGGGCACGTTCTGCAATCACTTCTGCGTGACGATGTGGAGGGCGCAACCGCCAAGGCCGCTCGATTGCAAGACATCTTCGGTCGCGACAACCTCTTCGTCGAGGTTCAAGATCACGGCATTCCCGATCAGAAGCGCACGAATCCGCAGCTGCTCGAGATCGCTCGCCGCATCGGGGCGCCGCTGTTGGCGACCAACGACTCGCACTACACGCACCAACACGACCACGTCGCCCACGACGCATTGCTGTGCGTGCAGACCGGGTCGATGCTGAGCGACCCGGATCGTTTCAAGTTCGATGGCGACCAGCACTACCTGAAGACCGCGCAAGAGATGCGGTATCTGTTCCGCGAGATACCCGAGGCCTGCGATAACACGCTGTGGATCGCCGAGCGCGCCAATGTCGACATCACATTCGGCGAGGCCGTGCTGCCCGATTTCCCTCTGCCGGAAGGATTCGCGGATGACCGCGCTTACCTGGAACATCTCACCTGGGAGGGTGCACGTCGCCGATGGGGCAATGAATTGGCCCCCGATGTGGTCGAGCGGGTGTCATACGAACTCGAGGTCATCGCCTCGATGGGGTTCTCCTCCTACTTCTTGATCGTCTGGGATCTCATCCGCTATGCCCGCGATGCCGGTATCCGAGTTGGTCCGGGTCGTGGCTCTGCCGCCGGCTGCGCTGTTGCGTACTGCTTGTGGATCACCGATCTCGACCCGATCCGCTACGACCTACTCTTCGAGCGGTTCTTGAACCCGTCGCGCGTCTCGATGCCCGATATCGATATGGATTTCGACTCGCGGTACCGCGACGAGATGATCCGCTACGCCGCAGAGAAGTACGGCCGCGACCATGTGGCGCAAATCATCACCTTCGGCACGATCAAGGCGCGCAATGCCGTGCGTGATGCCGCTCGTGTGCTGGGCCACCCCTACGGCCTTGGCGACCGGGTTGCGAAAGCGATGCCACCACTTGTGATGGGTCGTGACACTCCGTTGCGCTATTGCCTGGAAGAGGACCCCAAGTACATCGACGGCTACCGGGCAGCGGCAGAACTTCGTTCGATGTACGAGTCCGAAGCCGAGGTCAAAGAAGTTATCGACGTGGCGCTCGGCCTCGAGGGGCTGAAGCGCTCCGATGGCATCCACGCCGCAGCGGTGGTGATCACCAAGGAACCCGTCACCGAGTATCTGCCGATTCAACGCAAACCCGAGTCGGGTAAAGATCCCGCCGACGCACCCATCGTCACCCAGTACGAGATGCACGGGGTTGAAGAACTCGGGCTGCTCAAGATGGATTTCTTGGGTCTGCGCAACCTCGACGTGATCAGCGATAGCCAAGAATTGATTCGTCGCCGAGTGCCCGATTTCGACATTGACTCGATCCCGCTTGATGACACGCCCACGTTCGAACTGCTGTCGCGGGGCGACACCGTGGGTGTGTTCCAGTTGGAGTCACCGCCCATGCGGCAGTTGCTACGTCGCATGGCGCCGAGCTCATTCGAAGACGTATCTGCTGTGCTCGCGCTCTATCGGCCGGGTCCGATGAGCGTGAACATGCACAACGACTACGCCGACCGCAAGAACGGTCGCCAAGACGTCGCGTTCTTCCATCCAGATGCCCAGCCGGTTCTCGATGACACCTTCGGCTTGATGATCTATCAAGAGAGCGTCATGCGGGTGGCGCAGAAGTTCGCCGGGTACTCGCTTGCCCAAGCCGACAACCTCCGCAAGGCGTGCGGCAAGAAGCAGCGTGAATTGATGGAGGCCGAGCGATCCAAATTCGAAGACGGATGTGATACCACCGGGTACGGACGCGAGCTCGGTTCGCAACTGTTCGACACCATCGAGAAGTTCGCCGACTACGCCTTCAACAAGAGCCACACCTTCGGATACGGGTTGGTGACCTATCAGACCGCGTATCTCAAGGCCCATTACCCAGTCGAGTACTTGGCGTGTCTGCTGACCAGCGTCAAAGACAAGCTGGAGAAGGCGGCCGTGTACCTTGCTGATTGCCGGGCGGCTGGCATTCGGGTGCTCACCCCTGACATCAACCGGTCGGAGACCGACTTCGCAACCCTGCAGCCCAATGAGTTGCCCGATGACATCGAGCTGCCGGTCGGGTCCCCGGGTGCGATCACATTCGGGTTGTCGGCTGTGCGTAACGTGGGCGAGGGTCTGGTGCGGCAGCTAGTGGCCGAGCGACATGAGAACGGCCCCTATAACTCGTTCCACGAGTTTGCCGACCGTGCACCCGAGCAGGTTCTCAACAAGCGTGCCGTGGAGTCGTTGATCAAGGCGGGTGCCTTTGATCTCTGCGGCCACAGCCGTCTTGGATTGCTCAGCGTGTACGAGGAGATCATCGATCGGGCGGTGCGTGCGCGCCGTGAGCGCGAGCAGGGCATCATGACCTTGTTCGGTGACGCGCCGGCCGATGACGACGCGGATGCGTTCGATGATCGGGTGGTGATTCCCGCCGACGAGTGGGACAAGCCAACCCTTCTGCGCAACGAGAAAGAGATGTTGGGGCTATACGTCTCGGACCATCCGCTGTTCGGCCTCGAGGCAGCGTTGCGGCGGCGCACCGAACATGCTGTGGCCGACCTGGCTGACCTCGACGATGGCAGCTCAGTAGTGGTCGGTGGCGTGGTCACCGGGCTCGCGCGCAAATACACCAAAAAGGGCGACCCCATGGCGGTATTCATGCTGGAAGACCTCGTGGATGCCGTTGAGGTGACCCTGTTTCCCCGTACCTATGCCTCGATTGGGTCCCGTATCGAAGACGACCGCATCGTCGCCGTGCACGCCCGACTCGATCGTCGCGACGACCGAGTGGCGCTCATTGCCCAAGATGTTGTGATGCTCAGCGGACTGGAAGAAGGACCAGCACCGTTATTGCGCATGCGGCTGCCATCAGGAGGCACCGATCGTGAATCGCTGATGCGGTTGCGGTCGATCATCGTGGAGTACCCGGGGTCATCAGCTGTTGAAATCGATCTTGGTGGTGGGCGAGCACTTCGACTGTCCGACGATTTTCGTGTGGATCTCGATCGTGCAGTCGGCGAACTTCGAGTGGCGTTTGGCCACGAGTCGGTGCTGCTCTGAGCCGTCGCTTCTCATTCTGGTGGCCGCGGGTGGCACAATGGTGTCTGACGACAGGGGAGAAGGGGTATGGCGTTCGACGTTGTCACCAATGATGCAAGCGCGCTGAGCGAAGAGGATCTGGCAGAGATGGCCGCGATGGGCGGCGCATTCGACGCCGAACAACTCACTGCGGCCGCCGAGGACTGGGTACTGGCGACCACGGCACGCAGTGGCTCGGCTCTGCACGGATACTGCTTTTCTACGTTGGAGCGCATCGGGGGAACACCCTGTGTGTTGCTGGGAGTGCTGAGCGTGAAGCGCACCTCTCGTCGTGACACCGCGCTGCGTGGATTGATGCGGGAGGCATTTCATCGGGCCCTCATGGCCTTTCCCGACGAGGATGTTGTCGTGGGAGCGCGGTTCTGCAATGCCGACGGAATGGTCATCTTGAAAGATCTTGATGATGTCACCCCGACGCCTGGAACGCGCGCTGTAGGCGAGGAACGCGCCTGGGGCCGGCGTTTGGCCAAGCGCTTCGCTGTCGACGTCAATTACGACGCCGAATCATTCAGCGTGGCCAAAGGATCGTCGGGCGGTTTCATCGACGTGGAAGCGGCGAAGCCAAGCGATGTCGACCCAGCCCGGGTCGCTCTCTTCGACGGTGTCGACGCCTCGATCGGCGGTGTTGTGATCGCGTACGGATGGTCGATGGCCGAGGACTTGGCGCGCCTCGGCGCGCGCTGACCGGTTCTGTTCGACGCCACCGTGGATCGCGAATATCCGGTCGCCGATCTCGCGCGGGGGCGCCGCATGTGTCGTTCCTATGAGGACAGGCCAATAGAACGGAGCGTGCTGCTTGACATCGTCGACGTGGCATCGCGATCACCGAGTGCGGGGAAAACACAGGGACTGCACGTACTGGAACTGACCGGGACGGATCGTGACCGTTACTGGGACATCACCTTGCCCGCAGAACGCCGAGAGGGATTTGCCTGGCCCGGCCTATTGCGTGCCCCAACGCTGTTGATTCCCTTTGCAGATCCGCGGGCCTATGTCGAGCGCTACAGCGAGCCCGATAAGTCCCGCACCGGCCTTGGTGTCGGGCTGGAGGTGTGGACCACCCCGTACTGGCTTGTCGACGCGTCAATGGCGACGATGGCACTGCTGCTGGCAGCCACCGAGCATGGCCTCGGGACGTTGCTCTTCGGCATGTTCTCCCACGAAGGAGCGGTGCGTGTCGCGTTTTCGGTGCCAGAGCATTTTGTTGCCGTCGGTGTGGTGGCTATTGGATACCCGGATGAGGCAACGCCGCGTCGCGGCCGCAGCGCCGATCGTCCTCGTCGTCGGGCCGACGACATCTTGGTGACCCCCGATCAGTGGTCTCACGACGCGACTGGTGACTAGGCGACATGGTGGCGATCACGTGAGCGCACCACTGCTGGGGCGCCTCCGTGATCTCAGGCGTTGCTCAGTCGTCGTATGACGTCGGCGGCAGTCGTTACCGGTAGATCGCACACGCCGCCGTGGCAGATATGCACCGCGTTGGGGCCGTTGGCGCGGTAATCCCACAGCGGAGTGGGCCATGGCTCCCCCCAGAGATGCACCAGATCTGGGCGGTCGATGCGATGCGCGGCGCGTTGCAGGTCAGTATCGTCGCCGACGACCACTACCTCGGTGACACCGCGGTACCGAGTGTCGATAACGGCCACGCCGGCGGCGACCGAGGTGGGGTTGTCGACTGCCCGGGCCGTGATCTGAGCAAGGATGCGGTCCGCCATATGTGCCCAGCGCTGCTCGTCGTGTAGCGAGGCCATACGCACCATGGTGAGGGCCGCAAGTGAGTTCGTCGACATATCGGCATCGTCGATGAACTCGCAACGGTTGATGACGGGGCCAACGGTGTCGGCGGGACGTGTGAACACTCCGCCGTTGTCGGCATCCCAGAAATGATCGAGTGTGTATTCGAGGACGTGACGGGCGCGTTGATGCCAGTGGCCACCACCTGCCATCTCGCCTGTGCGTGTGAAGGCATCAGCAAGCGCGATGAGGTCATGAGCGGTTGCGTCGAGCGCGGGGGTATCGCCACGTCGCAGGCGGAACCAGTGGTCCCCATAGCGGTGGGTGGTGTCGAGCGTGGTCGCGAGTTCGTGCGCGGCCTCGGCCCAATCGGAGCGCCCTGATAGTCGTGCGGCATCGGCCAGGGTTGCGCACCATCGCGCATTGGTGGCGGTGACCACGGTGTGGTCCCGGCGCGGTTGCGGCCACTGTTGTCGCATGGTGAGCACTGCGCGACGTGCCCGCCTGACACGGTCGTCGTCGAGGTGGTCGGCATCGCTCAACACCGGTGCCCAGCGCTGATCGATCTCGCGGCGGGGATCACCGAGTCCCAACAGGTTCATCACGTCATCGGCATCCGCCCCACAGGCTGTATGAACGTCATCGCGGCTAAGTGTCAAATGGCCGCCCTCGCGGACGATGCCGTCACCACTAGGTCCATCGGCATCGATGCCGGCGATATAGCCACCACCGTTGGCGCGCCACGTGGTGAGCAGCGCATCGATGGCTGCTGTTGCCACGAGGCCGTACCGGCGATGGCCAAGAGCGGACCAGGCACGGAGGTGGGTGCGGATCAGCGCGGCCTGGTCGCCGAGGCCACGCTCGAAATGGGGTCGTTGCCATTCTCGGTCGGTGCAGTACCTCGCCCACGTGCAGGTCATCGGGTCAAACAGGGCACCGGTATCGATGGCATCGAGAGTGGTGGTGACGACCTCGGCTGCATCGCCGCCCCCGCTCGCCATGTGGGCGCGCAACACAAGGTCGATTAGCGGAGTGGCAGGAAATTTTGCGCCGCGGCCGAAACCGCCGTAGTCACGGTCATAGCCGGTGGCGATGGCGGCAAGGGTGTTGTCGACAACTGTCAGGTCTGCAGCGGCGGGTGATGGCGCAGCGGTCGATGCTGGCGAGTTCGAGATGATGGCGTCGCGCACGCTGGCACTGTTCGCTGCAACCTCGTCACGTCGATCTCGCCACACACCGACCACGGCGTCGAGTAGGCCCAGGATGCGGTCGTGGTCGTAGTAGGTGCCCGCCCAGAACACGGCGCCGTCGGCGTCGCACATCGTCGTGAGTGGCCATCCACCACCACCGGTAAGGGCAACAACTGCAGCCATGTGGGTGGCGTCAACGTCGGGGTGTTCTTCGCGGTCCACCTTGATCGCTACGAAGTCACGTCGGAGAGCGTCGCCGACGTCGGCGTGAACAAAGGTGTCCTCGTGCATCCGGTGGCACCAGTGGCATGAGTCGTAACCGATGCTGACCATGACGGGTAGATCACGGCGCCGGGCCTCGTCGAAGGCCTCGGCGCACCAGGGCCACCAGTCGATCGGATCGTCGGCATGTGCCAACAGATACGGCGATGTGCACTCGCCCAGGCGATTCATGTCGTTCGTTCGGTGGTGATGTGGTCGACTACACGCTCGGCGATATGGGCGATGTGGCCATGTAGGAAATGATCGGCGCCGTCGATGACCGCGAGGTCATGATCAGGTGCCCAAGCACGCAATGTGGCCGGTGAAACGACGGTGTCGTGCGCGCCGACGACAATCAAACAGCCGTCGGGTGGCTCAGGGAGATGCATCATGTCGGCTGGTGGGGCGACAAATGCGCACGCTGCGGCCCACGTACCTGTTGCGTGATGGGCCATGAGACCCGCTCCGAAGGAGTACCCGACCAGTGCGGGTGGGTCCGGAGTCGTGTCGTGCACACAGTTGATGGCGGCCTGCAGGTCCAACAGAGGTCCACTCGGTGGCGTGTCACCGGCTCCCTCTGGTCGCAGGGCAGGGGCGATCGCCCACCCGCCCTGACCTGCCACCTGTTCGCCGATCGCGTGTAGGAGCGGGTGGTTGCGGTTGCCGCCAAAGAGGGGATGTGGATGAGCGAGCACCACGGCCCACCCGGCGCGGTCGCCGATCACCGAGCAGGGCACTGCACGGCCGTCGGCGGCGACCAACTCGTCTGAGATCCACTGCGCAGGTGCCATCAGGCCACGGTACCCTCGCCGCGTGAGCTCCGATCGCGACAAGCTGCCGATCAAAATGCTGAACGACCGGCTGTTGGTGCGCGTTGGTCGAGATGACGGTGAACGCCGATCGAACGGTGGCATCTTGATTCCGGCGACCGCGCAGATGGCCAAACGCCTGGTGTGGGCTGAGGTGGTAGCCGTTGGGCCGAACGTTCGCGCCGCAGAAGCAGAGGACCGCGTTCTGTTCAGCCCCGACGATCGCTACGAGGTGGAGGTCCAGGGCGAGGACCTCATCATGCTGCGCGAGCGGGATATCCATGCCGTAGCCGCCGAACGCATCGAGGCCTCCACCGGTCTGTATTTGTGACCGCGCCCTGCACTGCCGACCTCGGCATGCGGTTCCCTAGGCTGGTCTCGTGACCTACGAGCGAATTGAACCCACCGCCGATCAGCTCGACGCCGTGCGTTTCAATGCGGACGGACTGGTACCGGCGATTGCCCAAGATGTGACCACCAAAGAGGTGTTGATGATGGCGTGGATGAACGCCGAGTCGCTCCAGCGCACATTCGACGAGGGGAGAATGGTCTATTGGTCGCGCAGTCGTTCGGAACTGTGGCGCAAGGGTGACACCAGCGGTGACCATCAAGATGTCCACGAGGCCTACTACGACTGTGACGGTGACACCTTGTTGTTCATGGTGCATCAACACGGTCGTGGTGCCTGCCACACAGGTGAGCGGACCTGTTTCTTCCGCGCGTTCGGATGACCACAGCCCAATGAGGGTCGAGTTGCACCCCGACCGCGACGAGTTCCACCGCCTCGCCGCAACCCACACGGTTGTGCCCGTGTGGTCTGAAGTCGTTGCCGATACCGAGACGCCGGTGTCCGCCTACCTGAAACTGGTCGGGGATGGCGTCGGCTTTCTGCTCGAGTCCGTCGAGCATGGCGAGCGATGGAGCAGGTTCTCCTTCGTTGGTCGCGACCCGGTGGCCACGCTCATCGCCCGCGGCAACGAGGTAACGATCGACGGCGACCCCGGGGTGGCGGTTCCCACCGACCGCGGAATGCTGGCCGCACTCGAAGCGCTTGTCGAGGGCCACAGCACGCCGCAGTTTGATGATCTCCCGCCGATGTACGGCGGCGTCATGGGGTATCTCGGTTACGACGTTGTGCGTGAAGTTGAGCACCTGCCTCATGTGCCAACTGACGACCATCACATGCCCGATGCGGTGATGAGTATCATCGGATCGCTGGCAGCCTTTGACCACTGGCGTCAACGGGTGTACCTCATCGAGTCGGTACTCACCACCTCAGCCGATGGTGCACGGGCGGATTCTGCGGCACTCGACGCGGCCTATGACCGCGCAGCGGCGTCGGTTGCTGTCGCGGTGGAACGTCTGTCGACACCGTTGGACTTGGACCCAATCGCGCCACCTCGTCCTGATGCTGAACGCCCCGCGGCGGTGTCGTCGCTGCCCGATGGCCGGTACCGCGATGCGGTGGCGGTGGCCAAGGAGTACGTGCATGCTGGCGATGTCTTCCAGGTCGTGTTGTCGCAGCGCTTCGATATCGAACTCGATGTCGCTCCCTTCGACGTGTATCGAGTGTTACGGCAGTTGAACCCGAGTCCGTACATGTATTACCTCCGGGAGGAGCACTGCACGCTGGTGGGGTCGTCGCCCGAGCCGATGGTCCAGTTGCGTGGCCGCACCGTGATCTCTCGGCCGATCGCTGGCACTCGGCGCCGCGGAATCGATGACGAGCACGATCGCCGCCTCGCCGCCGAACTCATCGAACATCCCAAAGAACGTGCCGAGCATGTGATGTTGGTGGATCTCGCTCGGAACGATGTTGGACGGGTTGCCGAGTACGGCACCGTGCATCCAGATGAGTTGATGACCCTCGAGCGGTACAGCCATGTGATGCACCTCACCTCGCAGGTCTCGGGAACGTTGCGCGAGGGTCTCGGTCCAATCGATGTTCTGCGCGCCACCATGCCAGCCGGCACGGTAAGCGGGGCGCCGAAGGTGCGCGCCATGGAGATCATCGACGAACTCGAACCGGTGAAACGCGGTCCCTACGCCGGCGTGGTTGGGTACCTCGACTGGTCGGGCAATCTCGATACCGCCATCTGTATCCGCACCATGTTCGTGCGAGATGACGACCGGGCGGCATCGCTGCACGCAGGCGCAGGAATCGTTGCGGACTCGGTACCTGAGGATGAAGACCTCGAATGTCACAACAAAGCGGCGGCCCTCCTCGCCGCGGTGGCTGCAGCCAAGGAGATGCGTCGATGAGTTGTGACCTTGACGCGGTTCGTTGGGAGGTGCCCGAGCCGGCAGCTCGCCTCGAGGCCGCAGATACCTGGAGCACCAGGTCGAGGGATGTAGTGCGTGTCAGCGGCCCAGACGCGCTGAGTTACCTCCACTCGCAGTGCAGTCAGCGCCTCGATGATCTCGCCGTCGGTGAGCGACGTTGGTCCCTCGTGCTCGAGCCAACCGGCCATGTGATCGCGGTCGTTGGGGTGTCGCGCAGCGATGACGCGGTTGTCGACATCGACGTCGACCCGGGTGCTGCCGAGGCGGTGGTAGCACGTTTGCAGCGATTCTTATTACGCACTGCCGCAGTTATCGAACATCTTGCCGAGGCCGGCGAAGTAGATCCTGAGGTCGAACGAGCCCGAGTGGCCGGCGGGTGGCCGCGCCATGGCGCAGAGATTGTTGTGGGTTCCACACTGCCCGCCGAACTCGGTGTGGCCGACCTTGCGGTGTCGTTCACCAAAGGGTGTTATCCCGGCCAAGAACTCGTCGAGCGAATGGATTCGCGCGGCGCGTCGGCACCGTGGCGTCTCATTGTGGTGATGGCACCCGCGCAGGTTGGCGATGTGGTGACGGCCGCCGGTGAGGATGTGGGAGTTATCACCTCGGCTGCAGGGGATGTGTGTATCGCCCGCGTGAAGCGTGCGGTGCTCGCCAGCGACCCGCACTAGACGTTCCGCTCGCGCGCCAACAGGCCGGCTCCTAGACTGCTCCGCCGTGCCGTACGTCTATGCATTCGACCACTCACATCGCAAGCCCCCCATGTCCTACAAGGATCTACTCGGGGGCAAGGGGGCCAACCTCGCCGAGATGACCACCGTGCTCGGCCTGCCGGTGCCACCCGGATTTACCGTGTCCACCGATGCGTGCCGGGCGTACATGCACGACGGTTGGCCCGCAGGGCTCGATGACGAGATCACCCGACACGTCCGCAAACTTGAACGCACGATGGGCCGCCGTCTTGGTGATGCCGATGATCCGCTGCTCGTTAGCGTGCGGTCGGGCGCGAAATTCTCGATGCCCGGAATGATGGACACCGTGTTGAACCTCGGTCTCAACGACCAGAGCGTGAAGGGTCTGGCCGCTGTAACCGGTGACGAGCGGTTCGCCTACGACTCATATCGGCGATTCATCGCCATGTACGGACGCATCGTCATGGGAGTCGAGGGAGAAGTCTTCGAGGCGCCCCTCGAAGCCGCCAAGGAAGCGGCGGGCACCTCAAATGACGCTGACCTCGATGCGGCAACGCTGAAGAAGTTGGCCACGAAGTACCTGAGTGCGGCCAAACGCCACGCGGGCGTGGCGTTCCCGCAGGATCCGCGCGAGCAGTTGAACGGCGCGATCGAGGCGGTGTTCCGTTCGTGGAATGGGGCTCGAGCTGTGGCGTACCGGGTGCGGGAGAAGATCTCTCACGACCTTGGAACCGCGGTGAATGTCCAGACGATGGTGTTCGGCAATCGCGACGACACATCGGGTACCGGCGTTGGGTTCACCCGCAACGCAGCCACCGGCGATAACCGTCCCTATGGCGATTTTCTCGTGAATGCGCAGGGCGAGGACGTGGTGGCCGGCATCCGCAACACGCAGACACTCGACGACATGGCGCAGATCTTCCCGTCCATTCACGCCGAACTTCTCAACATTTTCGTCCGGCTCGAAGAGCACTATCACGACATGTGCGACACCGAGTTCACCATCGAGCAGGGCCGCTTGTGGATGCTGCAGACTCGGGTGGGCAAGCGCACCGGCGCCGCCGCATTGAAGATGGCGGTCGACATGACCAAGGGCACCAAGGGCTCCGGCGGGTCGAAGTGGACCATTTCACGTGAAGAAGCGGTGATGCGCGTCACCGCAGATCACCTCGACTCGGTGCTCCACCCGCAGTTCCGGACCCGCACGGCGGCCATCGCCAAGGGGTTGGGTGCGTCGCCAGGCGCCGCGGTCGGCCGTGTGTACTTCACCGCTGATGAGGCCGAGTCAGCGGCCAGACGCGGCGAGGCCGTGGTGCTCGTGCGCAATGAAACAAGCCCCGAGGACGTGCACGGCATGATGGTTGCTGAGGGCATCTTGACGGCGCGTGGCGGCCTTGTGAGCCACGCGGCCGTTGTTGCTCGCGGGTGGGGAACCCCTGCCGTGGTCGGCGCCGATGCGGTACGTATCGACGGTCGCGAGTTCCGTGTGGGCAGCACCGTGGTCCGCCAAGGTGATGTGATCTCTCTCGATGGCACCACCGGAGAGGTCATGCTGGGGGCCCTCGAGTTATCGGCCGCTGAACCACCGGCGGAGTACCACACGATCCTGTCGTGGGCTGACCGGATTCGAAAGGGAAAGATGGCGGTTCGTGCGAACGCCGACACGGGTGCTGATGCGACCGTGGCGCGCAGCAACGGCGCAGAAGGCATTGGCCTATGCCGAACCGAGCACATGTTCTTGGCCCCTGATCGCCTGCCGATCGTGCGGGAGATGATCCTTGCCGACACCCCACGCAAAGAGGCGGCGGCCCTCGAGAAGTTGCGTGCGGCCCAGCAGGCCGACTTCGAAGACATTTTGTTGGCCATGGATGGCTTGCCGGTGACGGTGCGCTTGCTCGACCCGCCATTGCACGAGTTCTTGCCGTCGGTCGAGGAGCTGAAGGTCAAACAAGCACGCCGTGGGCTGTCGGCTCGCGACACGAAATTGTTGGCCGCTGCAGAATCGTGGGCTGAGCACAATCCGATGATCGGCACCCGTGGGGTACGTCTTGGCGTGATCAAGCCCGGTCTCTACGCCATGCAGGTACGGGCGCTGCTCGACGCGGCCGCCATGCTGCGCGACGCCGGAAAGAACCCAATCGTCGAGATCATGATCCCGCTCACCGTGACCCGCGAAGAACTCGCACTGGCGCGGTCGTGGGTGCAAGAAGAGATCGATCGTGCATTGGCCGGTATGCGGCGCAAACCGAAGATCACCATTGGGACGATGATTGAAACCCCGCGAGCTGCGGTGCGAGCCGATGAAATTGCCGAGGCGGCAGATTTCTTCTCATTCGGTACGAACGACTTGACCCAGCTCACATTCGGATTCAGCCGCGATGATGTGGAGAGCCGGATGATGCCGGCCTATCTCGAGCAGGGGCTGTTGAAGCGCAATCCGTTCGACACAATTGACCAGAGCGGCGTGGGCGATCTAGTTGCCCTCGGTGCGGAGCGGGGTCGTTCCACCCGGGCTGACCTCAAACTGGGCGTGTGCGGAGAGCATGGTGGCGATCCGGAGTCGATCGATCTGTTCTGGCGTGTCGGCCTTGACTACGTCAGTTGCTCGCCGTTCCGGGTGCCGATCGCACGTCTGGCGGCTGCGCAGGCAATCATTACGAACGGCTGACCGCTAACCGGGTGCAACCCACCGATGTAGATTTCATCTGTGGCGATCTCCGACGACGACATCGAGCGCATCCGCTCTTCGGTGTCGATCGTCGATGTGATCTCTCAACACGTGCAATTGCGCCGCACGGGACGTAACTGGGTTGGTCTGTGTCCATTCCACGGCGAGAAGACTCCGTCATTCAACGTGCGCGAAGAGACCGGTCGCTACAAATGCTTTGGCTGTGATGCCGCAGGCGACATCTTCACCTTTGTGCAGCAGATGCAGCACACCGACTTCGTCGGTGCCGTGGAGGCCCTCGCATCGCGGGCCGGAATCGAACTCACTTACACCTCGGGTGGCCAACAGCGTGACCGCGCACGACGCGGTCGTCTGGTCGCGGCAATGGATGCCGCGGTCGAGTGGTACCACCAGCGTCTGCTCACTGGTGACGACGCTGGTCCGGCGCGGTCGTATCTCCGCGCGCGAGGCCTCACCGGCGACGATGTCCGCACGTTTCGCATCGGATGGGCTCCCGATGGGTGGGACGCGTTGGCAACGGCGGGTATCGCGTCGGCGGACGACCTCACCGCAGCAGGCCTGGTGTTCACAAACCGCCGAGGTCGTCTGCAAGATGCTTTCCGCGCACGCGTGCTATTTCCGATCTTCACCGCCGATGGCGAGCCGGTCGCGCTTGGTGGTCGCATCCTGCCCGGCTCCGACGACCCCGCAAAATACAAAAACTCGACAGAGACACCGATCTACACAAAGTCGCGGACGCTATATGGGCTGAACTGGGCGAAGGCCGACATTGTGCGACGCGGAGTTGCCGTGGTGTGTGAGGGCTATACCGATGTGATCGGGTTTCATCGCAGTGGGGTGCCGCTGGCGGTAGCCACCTGCGGTACGGCGTTCACCGAAGACCACGTGAAACTTTTGAAGCGCTACACCTCGAAAGTGGTGTTGGCCTTTGATGCCGATGCTGCTGGCCAAGGGGCAGCCGAACGTTTCTACGAGTGGGAGCGCGCCTACGACATCGAGGTCGCCGTGGCGCGGTTACCCGATGGGCGCGACCCTGGTGATCTCGCACAGTCAGACCCTGAGGCATTGAGCACTGCTGTCGACACGGCCGAACCGTTCTTGGGGTTCCGCCTTCGCCGCTTAATGGCCGGGGTTCCAGCCGACACTCCCGAGGCCCGGGCACGTCTCGGCGAACGGGCCATAGCGATGATCGCCGAACATCCCAATGCCAATGTGCGGCGTCTTTATGCCGGCGAGGTAGCTGCTCAACTTGGTTTGCCGGCCGCCGAGATCGTTGCCGCTGCGGACCGTCGTGATCGCTCCGCCCGTGTGCGTGTGCCATCACGAGCAGTTCGTCATGATCGCGAGTCGGCAGAGTTCGTTGCGTTGTGTTTGCTCGTCACCGATTGGGATGCGATCGCGCCGTGGTTGATCGCCGAGGTGTTTTCTGATGCGATCATTCGAGAGGTCTTTGATCTGCTCGTCAACGCTCAGGGCGATGTGTCCGCAGCGATAACTGCAGCACCAGATCATCTGCGGGAGCTACTTGATCGGGTTGCTGTTACCGATGTGGAGGCTGATCCCGAGGCAGAGGCGCGCAATTTGATCGCCGCTGCGGTGCGTCGAGAGTTGCGTGCGGTGCCGAGTGCCGCCGACGCCGACCGGATCGGGCGCGATGCGGAGGCACGGCGGCGATTGGAGGGCATCGCTGATCCAGCGGCTGCCGCGGAGACGGCTGAATGGCTACTCGGTTGGTTGGCCGATCGCGCAGAGGAGCGTGTCGGTGGTGGATGACCGGCCATTGCCAGCCGCACCACTCGGTGCTGTTGACCCTGAGGAGTGGAACGCCCTTGTGGCGGTCGGGCGTGGTGGTGGGGTGGTGACGGCCGAGCACCTCGCGCATGTGCTGCGCGCGGTGGAACTCACGCCCGACATCTTGACCAACGTCACCGACGTTCTGGCTGGTGACGGGATCGCCATCGATGAGCGCGTGGATGATGTGGATGCTGACGTCACGCCGCCGGAGGGGCGTCGTCGTCGCCGTTCAAGCGATGACGATGGTGATGATGCGCGTCCATCGGTGCGTCGGGCGCGGCGCTCCCGTCACGGAGCTACCGACGCCGGCGCCGGCGACAGCGTGCGGATGTATCTCGATGAAATCGGGCGTGTTGACCTTCTGGCTGCTGATGAGGAACGGCATCTTGCGGCGGCCATTCACGATGGCATCGAGGCTGCAGCACAGATCGATGCCGGTGGCATCGACGAGGGGGAGAGACGACGCCTTCTCCGCCGTGTGCGAATGGGGGAGCGGGCACGCTCGGAGTTGACGCAGGCGAATCTGCGTCTCGTGGTCAGTATCGCCAAGCGATACACGAACCGTGGGGTGATGCTGCAAGATCTCATCCAGGAGGGAAACCTGGGCCTGATGCGGGCCGTCGAGAAGTTCGACCATACGAAGGGCTTCAAGTTCTCGACCTACGCCACGTGGTGGATACGCCAGGCGATTACCCGATCGCTGGCGGATCAGTCGCGGACGATTCGTATCCCGGTGCATATGGTGGAGCACCTCAATCGGCTGCTGCGCGTGCGTCGCGAACTCGCGCAGGAGTTCCATCGCGAGCCCACAGTGGGTGAGCTTGCCGAGCGGTTACACATGGAACCCGAGCGCGTGACGGAACTGCTGCGATGGTCGCAAGACCCGCTGTCACTGGATACACCGGTTGGTGACGAGGATGATGCCGAACTCGGGGATTTTGTTCCCGATGTCGACCCGGGGCCCGACTCCCAGATCGTGGCGCGTGACCGCGAACACGAGATCGCGAGGGTGCTGGCGACCTTGGGGGAGCGCGAACGAGAGATCCTGCGATTGCGATTTGGCATCGGCGAAGAACGACCACGGACGCTGGAAGAAGTGGGAGCGGCCCTGGGGGTGACCCGAGAGCGGATCCGCCAGATCGAGGCGCGCACTTTGGCTCGCTTGCGGAACACCCAAGCACGAGATCAGCTACAAGAGTTCCTCGACGGCAGCTGATCCGCCGGTGACGTCAGAGTCCGTCGGCGATAGCATGCGGGTCGCCGTTCCGGGATAGCTCAGTTGGCAGAGCAGCTGACTGTTAATCAGCGGGTCGCAGGTTCGAGCCCTGCTCCCGGAGCCACCAGCGGGGCCCTTCGGGGCCCCGCTCCCTTTGGGGCGGTAGCTCAGTGGTCAGAGCAAGGGACTCATAATCCCCGGGTCGTGGGTTCGATCCCCACCCGCCCCACGCGTCGGGTCATACGTACCCCCGGAAGGCCCGAGATCTGCCCGCAGGAATGGGCTCGGGTACCGTGCGGCTATGGCTGAACTGCGTGACCCCGTGACCTTCTGCGACCTCGTTCTCACCGCACTGCGCCGCCATCGAGACAGAGAAGCTTTCCGGGCCGATGGCATCACCCTCACCAATGCCGAGGTTGAAGATGCTCTCTCGCGTTTCGTGGCGATGCTGTGGGATCGCGGTTTCGCATCGGGAGATGGCGTTGGTGTGCTGTCACCGAACAGGCCCGAGGTGTTCTGGGTGCAGACCGCGCCACTGTTCGCGGGCGGGCGGTACACGGCCCTGCACCCGCTGGGCTCGCTTGACGATCACCGTTATGCCTGCAACGAAGCTGAACTGCGCTATCTCTTCGTTGACCCGGCATATGCAGAGCGTGGCCGCGAACTCCTCGACATTTGCCCGAGTGTGGAGGCCGTCTTCTCGTTCGGGGAGGCCGAGGGTTTGGTCGATCTTGGCGAGGTACTCGCCGATGTCGACCCGGTCGAGTTGCGCTACGGCATGCGCGACCCCGGCGATCTGGCCTGGCTGTTGTACACCGGTGGCACCACCGGCGTACCGAAAGCCGCGATGCTGCCCGAACGTGCTGTGGCCCAAACAGTGTTCTCGGTGTCGCTCGGATGGGACCTTCCACTTGATCGCCGCTATCTCGCTGTCGCGCCTATCTCTCATGCCGCCGGCATGCTGATCGTGCCGAGCCTGATCACCGGTGGGTCGGTGACGTTGCTGCGCGGGTTCGACCCGGCGGCGTGGCTTGCGGCGATCCCGCGGGACAAGATCACTCTGTCGTTGCTGGTGCCGACGATGATCTACGCCGTGCTCGATCATCCAGATCTGGCCACGACCGACCTGTCGAGCCTTGAGACCATCATGTACGGCGCATCGCCGATGTCACCGACTCGCCTCGCCGAGGGCATTGGCCGGATTGGCCCGGTCTTCGCCCAGCTCTACGGCCAGACCGAGTGTGCGGGGTTGACCACGTCGATGTCACGTGCAGATCACCATGCCGGCGATCCGGTGCGCCTGGCATCATGCGGATTAGCGATGCCGGGGGTCCGAGTTGCCATCCTCGATGATGACGGCAATGACTGCGCAGTGGGCGAGCCGGGCGAGGTCTGTGTGCAGGGTGCGTCGGTGATGGACGGATATTGGCGTCAGCCCGAACTGACGGCAGAGACCATCGTCGACGGCTGGTTACGCACCGGCGATATCGGTGTGTGTGGTGACGACGGGTTCATCACCTTGGTCGATCGGAAGAAAGACATGATCGTGTCCGGCGGTTTCAACGTCTTCCCTCGAGAGATTGAAGATGTATTGAGCACCCATGCCGCGGTGTCATCGGTGGCGGTCATCGGCGTACCCGACGAGAAATGGGGTGAGGCGGTGACTGCCCTGGTGGTGTTGCGGCCCGGAGCAACGGTGGAGGCGGATGAGCTACGAGAGCTGGTCCGCGATCGCAAGGGGGCGATTTACACGCCAAAGACGGTCGAGTTCGTCGAGGCGTTGCCGTTGACCGCGGTCGGCAAGCCCGACAAGAAGGTGCTGCGCGCGGCGTACTGGGCGGACGCCGGGCGGGCGGTGAACTGATTCGACTGCGAATGTCGTTGGTCAAATTTCGTATCAGCGTTATCGAGCGTGTAATAATGGTCACAGCCGGCGCAAGCCGGCGTTTCCACAGGGGGGGAGGAAACGAATGTCACTTCTTGAAGTTTCCGACATCGTCGTCCGGTTCGGCGGTGTCACGGCGCTGGACGAGGCGTCGTTCACGATCGACGAGGGGCAAATCTGTGGGCTCATCGGCCCGAACGGCGCGGGCAAGACGACCCTGTTCAACGTGATCAGCCGTCTGTACACCGCCGACAGTGGCTCCGTTCGCTTTGGTGAACACGATGTGTTGGCCACACCGCCGCACAAGATCGCTGGTATCGGTATCGCTCGTACATTCCAGAATCTCGGTCTCTTCCCGACCAACACCGTGTTGCAGAACGTGATGATCGGCGCCCATCACCGCACGAAGACCGAGTTCCTCCAAGCCATGTTCCGCACCCCGGCCGCGCGTCGAGAAGAGCGTGAAACCCGCGAACTCGCGATCGAGATCCTGAACGATCTGAATTTGGCGCATGTGGCGAACTCGCCGGCTGCGGGTCTGCCCTACGGCACGCTGAAACGGATTGAGCTCGCCCGTGCAGTCGCCGCCGATTCCAAACTGCTCATGCTCGACGAGCCCGCCAGCGGGTTGACGCACTCCGAGGTGGAAGAACTCGGTGAGACGATCCGGCTGTTGCGTGACCGCTACGACCTCACCGTGCTCCTCGTCGAACACCACATGGCGATGGTTATGAGCGTCTCCGACAAGGTCGTGGCCCTCGACTTCGGGCGCAAGATCGCCGAGGGCACGCCGTCGGAAGTGCAGAACGACCCGGCCGTCATCGAGGCCTACCTGGGGGTGGAGGCATCATGAGTCTTCTCGAAGTCAACAACCTCGTCGCCGGCTACGGCATGGTCCAGGTGCTGAACGGCATCTCACTGTCGGTGGAGGACGGCGAAGTTGCCGTCGTGCTGGGAGCCAATGGCGCCGGCAAGACCACCACGCTGCGAGCGCTCACCGGCATGATCAAGACGTCGGGGAGTGTGCTGTTCGAGGGTGAAGAGATGGTCGGCAAGAAGACCGACCAGATTGTGCGGCGTCGAATCGCACACGTCCCACAGGGTCGCGGCACCGTTGCCCAGATGGACGTCGACGAAAACCTGGACCTCGGTGCGTACATCCGCACCGACAAAGCAGGGATTGCAGCCGACAAGCAGAAGATGTTCGAGCTGTTTCCCCGGCTCGCCGAGCGGCGCAAGCAGTCGGCCGGCAGCTTGTCTGGCGGCGAACAGCAGATGCTCGCGATCGCCCGCGCGCTGATGATGTCACCACGACTGCTACTGCTCGACGAACCGTCGCTCGGCTTGGCACCGTTAATCATCCGCAGCGTGTTCGACACATTGCGGCAGATCAACACTGAGTTCGGCACCACGATGCTCGTCGTGGAACAGAATGCGAACTTGGCACTGAGCATTGCCAAGACTGCGTTCGTGCTCGAGACCGGCGACATCGTCGCTGGCGGATCGGCAGAGCAGATCGCTGCCGACGACACCATTCGCAAGGCCTATCTGGGAATCTGAGGGGGCACCCATGACCAAGTTCTTCCAACTCGTCATTGCCGGTATCGAAATCGGTTCCATCTACGCGCTCGTCGCTTTGGCGATCGTGATCATCTACGCATCCACCGGGCTCAAGAACCTTGCACAGGGTGAGATGGCCATGTTCTCGGCCTTCATCGCATACCAGTTCCACGCCTGGGGGCTCGGCATCTGGCTCGCGCTGATCTTGGCGATCCTCACCACCTTCGTACTTGGTATGGGGGTTCAGCAGGTCGTCCTTAAACCGGTGCAGGACTCATCACTGCTCACCGTGGTCATCGTGACGCTCGGGCTGTTCCTCGGGCTGAATAGTGTTGCAGGGTTCATCTGGGGGTACATGATGCTGGCCTTCCCGGCCATCTTCCCGGAGGGGGCCCTTGAAATCGGGTCCGTCGACATCAGCTATGCAGCAATTGGTGTATTCGCTGTGCTGCTGGCCTGCGCGGGTGCCCTCTTCGCGCTGTTCCAGTTCACGAAAATTGGTCTTGCCATGCGCGCCGTGGCCTACAACAAAGAGACGTCGATGCTCGTCGGGGTGCAGGTGAACCGCGTCATCATGGTGGGCTTCGGCCTCGCTGCCTCGCTGGGAGCTGTGGGGGGCATCTTCGCCGCGCCAAAGTTGTTCCTCGACCCGTTCATGATGCTGACCGTGCTGATCTATGCCCTAGCGTCTGCTGCTTTCGGCGGTCTTGACTCGCCGTTGGGTGCCGTGATCGCAGGGCTGTTCATCGGGGTTATTGAGAACCTGGCCGGTGGCTACATCGGCTTCATCGGGTCCGACCTGAAGATTGTGGTGCCGCTGGTGATCATCCTTGGCACGTTGCTGTTCCGTCCGCAAGGCCTGCTCGGCCGCAAGTACATCCCGCGGGTGTGATCATGAATCGCACACCACAGAACGTCACTATCGCGACATCGGCTGAAGGGGGAGTCATCTGATGGCAAATACAACGATTACTCGTGGAACATCGCAGTACCGCTCAATTGTGACCGTGGGGTTCGCCTTACTAGGGCTCGTGGTCATCCTTTTACCATTCGTCCTGTCGGGATTCCGGACATTTCAGTTCACCATGGCTCTGCTGTGGGCACTCGGCGTGCTGTCGTTGAACATGCTGACCGGATGGAGCGGACAAATCTCGCTCGGGCACAGCGCTCTGTTCGGCCTTGGTTCTTATACCACGTGCATTCTGGTGGGGACGTACGACTGGAATCCGTTACTCACAATTCCCGTAGCCGCATTGGTGACGTTCATCTTCGGCATCATGATCGGTATCCCCGCACTGCGACTCGCGGGTCTGTATCTGGCTCTGATGACGTTGGCGATTGGGGTGGCCTTCACCCCCGTGATTCGGCGCTTTAAGGAGCACACCGGCGGGTCGATGGGTATCAGCATCAAGAAAAAGGTGTTCCCGGAAGAAATCTTGGGACTCAACCTTGACCAGTACTTGTATTTCCTGGTGGTCATTTTCGCGGTGGTCATGTTCGCCCTGGCACGCAACCTGCTCAAGAGTCGCGTCGGGCGGGCCATTACGGCCATGCGTGATAACGAGATCCCAGCCCAGACCATGGGAATCTACCCAGCGCGCTACAAGACGTTGATCTTTGCCACCAGTTCGATGTTCGCCGGTATTGCGGGGGCGTTGTACGCGTTCGTCATCCGGTTCTCGGCACCGTACTCATTCACCCTCACCTTGGCGATCTTCTTCCTTGCTGGGTTGGTCGTGGGGGGTATCGGCACGCTCGCCGGCGCAGTCCTCGGTGGATTGTTCATTCAGTTCGTGCCGTACTACGCCGAGGAAATCAACCAGGGCTTGGCGGGCATGGTGTTCGGCATCATCATCATCATCATCATGGTGTCCGCCCCAACCGGGGTGCTGGGACTCATCAAGAAGTTGCGTGCACGCGTTGTGACCGTTACTGATCCATCGGTTGTGCGACACTAGGAGTGTGAGGCGGTGCCGATGGCGTCGTCGCAGCAGCGAGAATTAAGTTCTTCGCCGAATGTCTCGGCGAGATATGCCCCTCGGGGCACCCGACAACAACAGGGGGAAGGAACCACATGAGGAAGACCACCACACGGCGTTTCGGCGCTGCGGCGCTGGCACTCTCACTCGTGGCCGCAGCTTGCGGTGGCGACGATGAGGCAGACGCTCCAGCACCGGCACCAGCAGAGGAGCCAGCAGAGGCTCCAGCAGAGGAGACCGGTCCCGGCGGTTATGTCTGGGACGGCACCACTGATGACGGAATCACCGACGACACACTCCTGATCGGCAGCAGCGGCCCGCTGTCAGGCCCGGCCTCGGCCTACAGCCCGATCACCCAGGGTGTCGGCGTCTGTGCCGACTACATCAATGGCGAGTTCGGTGGTGTCACCATGCTCGACGGCAAGACCCGCCAGATCGAGGTCGAAATCCTCGACGACGGCTACTCGCCCGAGCAGACGGTGGAGAACATTCGTCGCCTCCACGAGCAGGTCGGCGTGTTCGCCACCGTGAACGTGCTGGGTACGCCCACCAATACCGCGATCGTCGACATCGTCGAGGACAACGAGGTGCCGAACATCTTGGTGGCCACGGGCGCCACGCGCTGGGGTCGTGACTTCGCCTCCGGCGATTACGCCTACACCATGGGCTGGCAGCCTGCCTACCAGACCGAGGGCAAGATCTACGCCGCCTACATCGCGGACAACTTCCCAGGTTCGACTGTGGCGATTCTGCAGCAGAACGACGACTACGGCGACGACTACGTCTCTGGTTTCGAGATGGGCATTGAGGGTACCGACATCGAGATTATTGCTGTCGAAACCTACGCCTCTGGCGACCCTGATGTGTCACAGCAGATGATCTCGCTGGCTGACTCCGGTGCCGACATCTTCTTCAACGTGACAACGCCGAAGTATGCCGCTCAGGCCATGGTGTCCATTGGCAGCCTCGACTGGGATCCGATCCAGTTCCTGAACAGCGTCTCCAACTCGACCGGCACGGTGCTCATCCCGGCCGCCGAGGGTGGTGGCGCCGTTGAAGGCGTGTACACCGCGAAGTGGGCAGCCGATCCGACCGACCCGGCGCTTGCCGACGATCCGGCCATGATTGAGTACCGCGATATGTGGGCCAAGTACAGCGACCTGAACACCGACGACGCGTTCGCGTTCTTCGCGTGGAACAGCTGCATGGCGCAGAAGGAGATCTTCAACAACATCTACCCGACGCGTGCCAGCTTGCTGGCCACTGTCGGCAACATGGACGAGATCAACATCGAAGTGCCACTCGTGTACGCCGAGAACGTGTCCACCAGCATCGGCACCGGTGACGGCTGGCCTCTCGAGGCCATGCAGGTTGAGCAGTACAACGGTGGTGTCTGGGAGAAGCAGGGCGCCGTCGTCGACGTCGACTTCTGATCCACTAACGATCAACGTCTGACCTGAACGAACGGGTCGGGCCCTCACCTATGGGTGTGGGGCTCGGCCCGTTTGTCATGTGCCGGCCCGAATATCGAGGACAGGGCTAGTTACGTGACCACGTCTCACAGGTCACCTGCCGCGCACGTCGGCGAATAGGTGGTTCAGACAGTGGAGGAGTGCCAGGCGTACGCAGAGGTGATGATCTCGTCGAGGCTGCGAGTTGCGCGCCAACCGAGTCGTTCGGCAGCGAGGCGCACATCGGCATAGACCGCGGCCGGATCTCCAGCCCGACGTCCCACCACATCATGGGGAACGGGGCGCCCGGCCACCGCTTCGGTCAGCGTCAATATCTCGCGCACCGATGAACCGATGCCGGTGCCCAAATTGACGCACAGGCTTCCGCGGTCGGCAAGTAGGTGCTCGACGGCGGCGACATGGGCCACAGCGAGGTCCTCGACGTGGATGTAGTCGCGCACTCCCGTGCCGTCTGGTGTTGGGTAATCGTCGCCAAACACCTGTACCGGTCCAGACGCGCCAAGGGCAGCTTTCATGACCAATGGCACAAGGTTTGTGGTCACCGACCAGTCCTCGCCGATCACCCTGTCGCTGCTGGCTCCCGCGGCATTGAAATACCGCAGGCTCACCGATGAGATGTCATGAGTGACCCCGTACCAGGAGATGATCTTCTCCATCTGAGCTTTGGACTCGGCGTACACATTCTCGGGATGCAACGGAGCGGACTCGGTGACCGGGACGACATCTGGTGTGCCATAGACCGAGGCCGATGATGAGAACACGATGCGCGACACGTCGGCCGCAGCCATTGCCTCCACCAGGTGTACCGTCCCCGCCACGTTGTTGTCCCAGTAGAGGCCCGGGGACGTCATCGATTCACCCACGCTCTTGTAGGCCGCGAAGTGGACGACCGCCTGCACGTTGTAGTTACGGCACGTGGCGATGACGAGGTCACGGTCGGCAATCGATCCGACGACGAGGTCGGCGCCGAGCAGGGCATCGGCGCGACCACGCTCGAGTGAATCGAGCACCACCACATTGTGGCCGGCACCGCGCAGAGCCCTCACCGTGTGCGATCCGATATACCCCGCACCTCCGGTGACCAGAATCGTCATGGCCAACACGGTATCTGTCGGGGCGTACGCTGAGGGAGTGGCACAGGGGGGATCGCGTCAGCATGTGGGATGACATGAGCGTTGCAGTTGTCCTGCCGACGTACAACGAGGCGGGGTCCATCGCGGACTGCATTCGTCGGTTCGAGGCAACCGGTTGGGTCGATGAGGTCGTGGTGGTGAACAACAATGCGCATCCGGACACCTCACCTGCGGTCGCAACGACCGGCGCGCGCGAGGTCTTCGAATCGGTGCAGGGCTACGGCGCGGCAATTCGTCGAGGCCTGAAAGAAACCGCTACCGCTGATCTCGTCTGCATCTGTGAGCCTGACGGCACATTCGACCCGGAGGACATCGCGAAGCTGTTGCCGTATATCGCCGATGTCGATGTGGTCTTCGGCACCCGCACCGTGCACGAGTTCATCTTGACCGGAGCCAACATGGGATGGTGGCTGCGGTGGGGCAATTGGGCGGTCGCGAAGCTCACCGAACTGCTCTTCAACACCGGGTGGTTGTCCGATGTCGGTTGCACGTTCCGCGTCTTGCGCCGGTCGGCAATCGATCGGCTCGGTGACGACTACGCCGGGAATGGCTCCTCGTTCGGATACGAGATGATGCTGAGAGTGATCGAGGCCAACCTCCGGTTCGTGCAGGTTCCAGTGAACTACCGTGAACGGGTCGGTACCAGCTCGGTCACAGGCAGCACCTGGACCGCGGTTGGTCTGGGAGCAGAGATGGCCGGCATGTGCCTGACCGCACGGGTGCGTGGCACGAATGCGCTCCGGCCGCGCGACTAGTCTTCGATCGTGCGCATCCTGCGAGCCCTCTTCCGGCGCCTGTCGGGTGGTGAGGTGCGCGCCTTGCGTGCCGAGGTAGCGGCAATGCGCGCAGACGTCGCGGAAATGCATCGCGTCCTGATGGATCTGAATCACGAAGTACGTACCGGGTCAGAGTCGGCGCTTCCGCTGTTTTTGGGTCACGCTGAGCGGCTGCGACTCGATGCCGATGCGGCCGTGGCAGCCACCATGGTGATCGAACGGCATCTGGCGCGTCTCGACGGCGACGCCGGGGCCGACCGCACCGCATGACCTCTGGCCAGTCCGCCCCGGTCCCGCCGCGTCTGTTCGTCGACGGGCGTGTGGTGACGCACCCGACCGCGGCCGGCAGAGGGGTGGCTCGCTACACGGTGGGCATCGTGCGCGCTGCCGCGCACGCTGGAGCCGAGGTGATGGTGCTGTGCGGCACCGGCGACGATCACGATGAATGGTCCCGCGTCGCCCCCGAGATCACGCGCCGCCCATTGCTGCCCTCGGCCGTGGCCGATGCGCCTCGAGATCGCACGTGGTTTGTCTGCACCCAGTTGATGCTCCACCCGCCGTGTCTCGATGTCATTCCGCGGTTCATCACCCACATGCGGATGCCGGTTGTCGGCGTACTGCACGATGTAATTCCGCAGCGGTTCCCTGAGCGATATCTGACCGATCCGGCCGCGCGAATCCAGACAAAGCTACGCGAGTCACTATGCCGCACTATCGACGTGTTCTGGACAAACTCGGAGTTCACGGCCGATACCGGTGCTGTCGAGTTGGGAGTTGCACGCTCACGACTCCATCACGTCGGTGCCGTCATCGACCCGATTTTCTGCCCCGGCGACCCGGGTCCGTTACCAGTGGGCGTTCGCCCTGGCGCAGTGGTCGCGGTCACCGGTGCCGATGACCGCAAGAACACCGAACGACTGATTCGGGCGTGGTCACGGGTGCCGGACACAGCGCGGGGCGACCGCCAGCTGGTCATCGTCTGCGCTGTCGATGCCGACACTCGTAGCCGATGGCACCATACGGCTCATCATGCTGGCGTCGCCGACTCCGTGGTGATCACGGGTGCGATTGACGACACCGAACTTGTGTCGCTGTATCGCAGTGCCACCATCGGTGTGATGCCATCGCTGGAGGAGGGTTTCGGGCTGCCAGTGGCGGAATCGATTGCGTGTGGCACCCCGTGCCTGTGCTCGAACGTCTCATCGCTACCGGAGGTCGCGGGCACCTCCGAGGGGCTGTTCGATCCATATGACGTCATGTCTATGGCGGGTGCCATCTCGGCCTACCTCACCGACGCGTCGTTGCGAACTCGGCTACTGAGCGAGCAAGAAGCCGGTGGCGCACGTTGGCATCCATCTCGTGTGGGGGCCCAGATGTTGGCGGCCCTGCCCGATGCCACACCAGCCAATCGCGTGGAGTCCGACATGGCCACCCATCGCCCGTCGGTCGTGTTCGCTGGCCCGCATCCCTGTGCCGACAGCGGCATCGTTGCCTACTCGGACATGGTGCTGGCTGAATGGCCCGGCGACGCGCCGCAGCGCATGGACGACGTGCAGTTGTCGCCAGCAGAGACCAGCGGTGGCCGCTTTGCTGGTGATGATGCCTCGGGTGCCAGGGGGCTGATCGGGCATCTTGGTCGTCACGCCCACGTGCACGATCATGATCATGTAGTGATGGTGCTGGGGTCGTCAGAGCACCATGCCTTTGGCGCCGACCGGGCACGCGATGGCCGCTGCCACGTGTGGTTGCACGAACCCACACTGGTGGGTGCCGTCGTCGGGTCGTACCACTACGGCGGTGGCCGGGTCTGGATGGAGAGCCACCTTCGCGACTGGTTCGGCGCTGATGCCGCTACCGACGCGGTCAGGGCTGCCCAAGAGGGCGATGCGCAGGCGCTGCACGCACAGGGGCACGATGCGTGCTCTGCTGTCGTGGCGGCGGCGCGCTCGGTGATCGTGTCAAGTGACGACGCAGCGCAGGTCATTCGGCAGTACACGAGCGCTCCCATTTTGGTGTTGCCACTCGGCCACCCGCAGCGAGCGTCCACATCGCCGCAGTTCGGCCATGTGGTGGCACTCGGCCGTGTGGACGATGGCAAACATCCGGAGGTTCTGGTGGACCTGGCTGCTGCAGATCCGCGGCTGATCATCACCGCTATTGGGCGACTATCCGATGAGGACCGGCAGCGCTGTATGGAACGCGCCCATGCGTTGGGCTGTGCCCAGCGCATTCGGTTTACCGGAGCTATCTCCGATGCCGAACGCGACGCGGTACTTGCGACGGCCTGGGTGGGAGTGCAGCTGCGCAGTGGCCATCCAGGGCAGATGTCGGCCTCCATCACCGAGCTTCTCGCACGGGCGATTCCCGTGGTGACCACCATGACGACCCACGGGGCCGATGCCGCAGGATTACGAGTGATTTCGGCCCCAGATGCCGTGGCGGTGATCAATGCGATGGACCCATGGTGGTCCGCGCAGGACTGGGCGGTGGCATCGCAGTGGGCAGCGGACACGGCTGCCTCGCACACAGCGAACGAGGTGGCTCGCCGGCTGGCGACTTGGCTCGATGAGGTCGACCGCCTTCCCTCGGGGGTGTATCGATGACCTCAACAGCGCCGATGGTCCGCATTGTCGTGCTCACCTTTGATGGGGGCGAACTGACCCTCGACTGTTTGGCCTCGATCGACGCCCTCGACTGGCCACGCGACCGGTTGGAGGTTGTGCTCGTCGACAACGGTTCTCTCGACGATGTCGCCGAGCGGGTCCGCGCGACAATGCCCTGGGTCACGGTGGTGGAGCCGTTGCGCAATCTTGGCTTCGCTGGGGGCTGCAATCTTGGGATCACACACGAGGTCGGTGGCACGTTGTCCAGCCGATTCGACTACGTCGCGCTCGTCAACAACGATGCAACGCTCCATCCCACATGGCTGCACGCTGTCATAGCGCAGGCAGGACCCGATATCGGAGGGGTGGCCTCAAAGATGCTGTTCCACGAGCGATACCAGCGGGTACGCCTCGAGGTGCTCGATGCAATCGAGGGGTCGCGGCGCGACCAACTCGGTGTCTGCGTGAGTGCGGTACGCCTCGATGGGGAGCGCTGCGATGATCGGCTGCTGTTCGATGAGGGCTTCCATGGCCCCGTTGCCCCCGACATCGCGCGTGATGAGGAGATCGCGGTGTGGTCTCGCGCCGACGGTGAACTTCGGATTGTGGCCGGTGATGAGCCAGCACGCCACGTCCAACTGCGGTGTAATGCCAAGCATCCGCTCCGGGTCCGTGTTGATGGGGGTGCGGGCGCTGTCGAATGCGGCATTGGCGCTGATGGTGAGACTGCATATTCCGAGATTGATCTCGATGTGGCCCCCGACGTGGTGGATCTCGTGAACAACGTCGGGTCAGAGCTCTACGAATGGGGATT